>CAIJNQ010000237.1 GCA_903822015.1 uncultured Verrucomicrobia subdivision 3 bacterium
GAAAGACGCAGATGGGAAAATATATCAGAGCCTCCTCACGTCGGCTCCTACAAATTCCTAGAAAAATTTGACTGCGGAAGAAACACGGATTTTTTTAATGGGTATTGGCCACAGAGGCACCGAGGTCACCGAGAGCAATTTGACGAGTGGCGAGTGACGAGTGGCAAGTGACAAGTGATGCCAAACCGGATTTTCATCCGCAGATTTCGCAGAAAGACGCAGATGGGAAATTAAATTAGAGTCTCCTCACGTCGTCTCCTACAAAGGCTTTAAATGAGGGTCTGGGCGCCGGCTCCAGACGCGCCAGCTTTTGGAGGATGTCGGCGGCCAGCTGCGGGCTGGTGAGCATCCACGGATGCAACAGGGAGCCGATGCGGGTGGGCCGCACCCCCGGCAGATGCGAACTCCCGGGCGGCAGGATGATCAAGTCGAACGGCGTGTAGTAGGTGTGAAGCTGAATCCCCTCCAAGGCCGGCGATGCGGCGTTCAATTCCCTCAAAAAATCGCTGCCGTAACGCATGTCCCGCGCGCCCCGGCCCGGATACAAATAGGCGGTGGCGGTGCCCCGCATCGGACCGGAAATGGCGAAGAAAGCCGGGACGCAGCGGCCGCCGCGCAGGTTTTGCAAATAATACCGCGCGACGAGGCAACCCATGCTGAAGCCGACCACGGCAAAGGGTGCCGCCGGCGGCAACCCGTGATCGATGCAACCGGCCAGGGTGCGGGCCAAATCGGCCAGGCCGCGGCGGCCATCGCGCGGATGGAGGGTCGGCGCGAAACAGGTGTGACCGGCCGCGGTCAATTCACGGTGCAAGCGGCGGAAGACATTGCCGGTATCCCAGAAGCCATGAACGAACACCACATTCATAGGGATTCAAGGGAGGGCGGAAAACTGCTGCGCCACTTCCCGCACCTGCCGCAAATCCAGTTTGCCGGTACCGAGCAGCGGGAATTGCTCCACCCGATAAAACGCGTCGGGCTTGGGCTTCCACAGATTCGGGAGGTCGCAGGCGGCAAATTTTTCGAGGCAAACCGCCAACTCATTATCCGCGAGCTTGTGCAGGACGATGAGGCGCTCGCCCTTCTTTTCATCCGGCACACTGGTGACGACAAAGACGGTCTCGGCCAGGCCCGCCAGCTCCGCCAGTTTTTCCTCGAGCTTCAGGTGCGGCACCATCTCGCCACCGATCTTGCTGAAGCGGCTCAGCCGGCCGGTGATCTGCAGAAAGCCGTCCTCGTCGAGCGTCGCCACGTCGCCGGTGCAATACCAGCCGTGCCGGAGCACGTCCGCCGTTTTTTCCGGCTGGCCGAGGTAGCCGCGCATGACGTTCGGGCCGCGCACGAGCAGCATCCCCGGCTCGCCGGCGGGCACGGGCGTTTCCGACCAGGGATGCTCGGGGTCGGCCAGCCGCGCCATCATGCCGGGCAGGACGCGGCCGATCTTGCCGCGCTTGCCGCCGATCTGGTGAAAGCCCGCCGCGCGGAAATCCATGATGTTGACGGCGACGGCCGGCGCGCACTCAGTGGTGCCGTAACCCTCGAGGGGACGGAGGCCGAAGCATGCCTCAAACGCGTCGGCGAGCCGGGCGGACAATTTTTCCGCGCCGACGATGACGACCTGCAGGCTGCCGAAATCCGCGGAGGGGACGCCGCGCATATAGAGCTGCAGGAAGGTGGGGGTTGCCAGCAGGATGGTAACCCGGTTTTCGCGGACGAGCGTGCCGATGGCGCTGGCGTCCAGCGGGTTGGCGTGAAACACGACCCCGGCGCCGATCTCCGCGGGCAGGCAGAGGGTGACGGTGAAACCGAACGAATGGAAAAACGGCAGGATGCCGAGCAGCCGGTCGTGGTGGGTGAAGTTCAGGATGTGGCCGAACTGCTCGAGGTTGGAGAGGATGTTGTAATGCGTGAGCATCACGCCCTTCGGCTCGCCGGTGCTGCCGCTGGAGAAAATCACGGTGGCGAGATCGTCCAGCGCCACCGCCTGTTCCTGCCCGGCGACTTTTTTCAGCAGGCTGAACGGCGCGAATTTCGCCAGCAGGAACGCGGCGAGCTTTTCCGCAGCCGTGGGGCCGGCCGCGACATCCTCGAGATACACCAGCTCGCCCGGCGGCGTGAGCTTGAGTTTCTCCAGAAATTTCCGGGAGGTGATGACTGTCCGGATGCCGCACTGCTGCGCGCAGGCGGCGATGGTGGCTTCGGACAGGGTGTAATTAAGATTGACCGGCACCTTGCCGCAAAGGAAGGCGGCGTAGTTCACCAGCGCGCCCGGCACCGACGGCGGCAGAAACAGACCAACCATCTCCTGGCCGCGCCAGATTTTTTTCAGGCGACGCGCGAGGACCAGGGTCTTCACGAGCGCGGCGCCGAAGTTGACCTGACCGGTGGCGGCGTCGGTCATGAAGAAGCGGCGCGGGTGCCGGCGCGCGGCGCGGACGAAATTGCGGGGCATCGGCTCCATGCGGGCGCGGCGGTATTGCCAGGCGCCGGCGATCAGGGCCTGCACGGCTTCGCGCACTTGGATATGCCCCGCGGCGGGCGGCAGCGGCGCGCCGAAGCTCACGGTGACCGGATGCGGCAGGCGTTCCGGAAAACGCCGCACCATGCGGCCATGCTCAAAGCTGGTCGGGCTGCCGAGCACGCCGTCGAGCGCGACGGGAATGATGGGCGCGTCGACGTCCTTCATAATGCGCTCAAAGCCGCGCTGGAACGGCAGCAGCTGCCCGATGCGCGTGATCTGGCCCTCGGCAAAGATGCAGACAACCTCGCCGTGGCGGATGGCCTCGCTGGCCGCCGACAACGACTGCAGCAATTCGCGCGGCCGCTGCGCCGCCGACACGGGAATGGCCCGGAGGATCCGGGCAAAGGGCCGGATCCAGGGGCTATCGTAAATGTCCTTGAACATCAGAAAGCGGATGGGCCGGTCGGTCGCGGCGATGAGCAGCAGCGCATCCGCATAGGACACATGGTTGCAGACGAACAGCGCGCCGCCCTTTTCGGGGAGGTGATCCCGCCCGACGATGCGGATGCGGTAGATGGAGTTGGTCAGGCACCACAGCAGAAAGCGCAGCAGCGAGTCCGGCAGCAAAAACACCGCGTATATCGCGCCAGCCAGCGTCAGCACGCCGCCGAC
>CAIJNQ010000238.1 GCA_903822015.1 uncultured Verrucomicrobia subdivision 3 bacterium
AATTCCGGTTTGGGCCAGGCCTGGGTCATCGCCACCGCCCAGCAAACCCTCCCGGTCACCGGCCCGCTCTTCAAGCTCAAGGATCGTTTCCCGGAACCCCGCCGCGTGGACATCGAGTCCTCCGACATCCGCGAGATCACCTACCGCCGTTTGCTGCGCAAGTCCAAGGCCGGCGATGAGCTGTTACGTTCGCTCTTCAAGGAAAAGGAAGGCGCGATTCTCCACGCCACCCAGCTCAAGAACACCAAGCTCTTTCAGTCCACGCTCACGGCCGATGCCTTCGTCAAGCTCTACCCGTTTTTGCCCCAGCATTTCTCGCTGCTCATGGAATTGCTGCGCTCGCTCGCCCGTTCCACCGGCGGCATCGGCCTGCGCTCCGCCATCAAAGTCATCCAGGATGTGCTCGTGGATGTCAGCGGCTATCGCGCCGGCCATATGCTGCTGGCTGACGCCAATATCGGCGCGCTCGCCACCGCCGATGTCTTTTACGACACATTGCGACGTGACATCGAGCGGGCCAACCGTCAGCTCGTGGAAACCGTGGACCGCGTTGGTGAAGTCTTCAATCCTGATTCCCTGCATCTTCGCGTGGCCAAGACCATCGTGGTCTTGCAATTCATCGATGGGTTCCCCGTCAGCCGCGAAAACGTCGCGGCCTTGCTCTACCCGAACCTGAAATCCGGCCCCGTGACCGCCCAGGTAGATCAGGTCATCAACGAAATGCTCGCGGAGAAAGGACTGCCGCTCACTGAAATTGATGGCTCGCTTCGGTTCATGAGCGAAGCTGTGTCGCAAATCATGGGTGAGAAATCGCTCCTGCAGCCGTCCTCTTCGGATTCAAACCGCATTCTCAGCGAGCGTCTGGCCGAGATTCTCTCCCCGGAACCATCCGCTTTGGTTGAGGGAACGTTGAAGGTGAAGGTCCAAACCAAACTCGTGCAGGGTTCCATGCCCATTGCCATCAGCCACGAGAAATCCGAGATCGAACTTCACTTGGAAATTGTCCCGGCCGCGGAACTCGCCGCCACCCAGACCGCCCGCGTCAACGATTCCCGCGTCCTGTCCAATCAGCACATCATCTACCTCACCGGCGAGGACAGCGCGCAGATTCGCGACCTCATCAAGGAAATTTATCAGTGCGAGGAAATCCATTTGCGTCATCGCACCGAGGCCGCGGAAAAAGAAGTGGCTGATTTTGTCCGTGCTCAAGGACAACGCGCCGAGACTTTAAAACGTGATCTTGATACCGCGCTCCAGAATGCGTTCCTCAAGGGAACATTTGTTTTCCGTGGCAAACCGCAGGCTGTCGCCACGCGCGGCACGGAGTTGCTCGCCGCCTGCAAATCCCAGGTGCAGATGGTTGCCGCCGATGTCTTCCACCGCTTCAAGGACGCGCCCGAAAACGTGGATGCCAATCTCGCCGAGCGGCTTTTGCAAACCAAAGACCTTTCTACCATCGCCTCCGCCGTGGATCCGCTCAGTTTGGTGCAAAAGAAAGGCCATGCGACGCGCATCAATGATGCCCACCCCGCGCTGGTCGCCATCCTCGATCACCTCAAAAAACATGGCGAAGTGGATGGCCGAAAGTTGCTCGACGATTTTGATCGCGCGCCTTTTGGCTGGTTCAAGGACACTACCCGCTATCTTGTCGCGGCCTTGCTCATTGCCGGGCGCATACGATTTCGCGTGGCCTCTCAGTGGACCAAAGTTTCCGGCGATAAAGCCATCGATGGACTGAAGAACAACAACGCCTTCGGCAAGGTGGACGTTGCCACCAATGACGACCAACCCGACCAGCCAACTCTGCTGCGTGCCGCCACCCGCCTGCTCAGCGTCACCGGCCAGAACATTCTTCCCATGCCGCAAAACGTCAGTCGCGGCGTGCAGGAACATTTCCCCAAATTCCAGCGCGATTACGCCTCGCTCGCCGCCGAACTGACCGCCGCCGGGCTGCCCGGTGATGATCGCGCCGGTCGCCTCCAGAAGCAGCTCGCGCAGGTGCTGCAAGGTGATGCCTCGGAAGCGCCCACCGTGCTTGGGGCTGAGGAATGTGAACTCATTGAAAATTTGATTTGGGCGCGCGAAGTGCGGAAGGCGTTCGACCAAAAACTCGATGAGACCGCCATTGCCGCCGGCGAATTGCTCTGCGAAATTCCGCTCCTGCCCAAGATCGGGGCCGCCGAGATTTTGCTGAATCAATCCGCCACAATTCGCGCCGAACTCGCCAGTTTTTTGGATCGTGAAGATTTCTTCGCTGTCGGCGCTGACATTCGTAACCGGCTCCAAAACCTGAATCATCTCGTCAAGGCCGGGGCGGAACATCTCACCAGCCAGTTTACCCAGGCATTGGACCTCGAACGCGACGCCATCCGTTCCACGCCGGTCTGGGCTTCGCTGCCCGAAGGCGACCGGGCCACGTTCTCCGACGAACTGGATGCCCTCGACCTCGGCACGGCCACGGATATTGCCGGGATGCGCTCCCTGTTGAACCGCAAGTTGGAAGCCGACAGTATGCTCTTGCAGATGCGCAACAAGGTTGATGCTCGCGCCAAAGCCGTCGCCGAGGCCAAGGCCGCGCAACCGCCTCCGATTGAGCCTGTCACGACAACCGAGTCAAAGGTGGCCGCCACGCATGTGGCCCGCGCTCACATCAAAGCCAAACGCCGTTACGAATCCGGCGCGGAAGTGAAACCGCTTATCAAGGAACTCCAGGACGCGGCGGATGCCGATCGTCCGGTGGATTTGGATATCGAATAACGCATGGCCTTCGACCAAAAAACTCGCAATTTGCTTCAGCGCACGGTGACCGCCTGCCGGCGGGCGCTGGATCGCGAGTTCACGGCTCAGTTGCAGGAACTTTACGGCATCCAGCCTGATGGCACGATTACGCCCTGCGCATCATTGGAACATTTAGGCGATGAAGAGTTGGCAGTGGCCCGACTTCTGCGCGAACGTATTAACCACCTCGAAGGCGGCTCGGACACTGAAGCCCTCACCCGCACTGCGGC
>CAIJNQ010000239.1 GCA_903822015.1 uncultured Verrucomicrobia subdivision 3 bacterium
CGGCTCCAGCACGAACTCGACAAATTCCGCCGTGCCCTTGCCCTGCACCACCAGCTTGCCGCTCTCGTAAAAGACAATGTTTGTCTTGTCGGATTCGAAGGCGAACCGCGCATACGGCACCTCGCGCGGCTTCCAGTTGCGTGACTTCAAGGCGGCCAGCAGTGCCGAGGCATGTTCGTCGGTCAGCTTGCACGTATGGATGGTGAGCGGCTTCACGGAAAAAATCTTAACCACAAAGGCATCAGGGCACAAAGGATTTGGTATAGCGTCGGCGCTGTGCGCCGATGATTCGAGCCACAGGCTCGACTCTACAACTTTCATGTTGCAATACTTCCCGTGATGGCGCAACGCACTCCGCACTCCGCACCCCGCACTTCACACTTGAAGCGGTTGGTTCCGCTCTTGCTGAAGTGGTACACAGCCAATGCCCGCGATCTGCCGTGGCGGCGTACGCGCGATCCTTATGCGATCTGGGTAAGCGAGATCATGCTGCAACAAACGCAGGTTAAAACGGTAATCCCATTTTGGAATCGCTGGCTGGGTGAACTGCCGACCATCCAAGCCGCCGCCAAGGCGCCTTCGGCCAAAATCCACAAGCTCTGGGAAGGTCTCGGCTACTACACGCGTGTCCGGAATTTGCAAAAGGCCGCGCAGGTCATTTTGGAACAACATGACGGTAAATTTCCGGATAAGTTTGCCGATGTGTGGGCGCTGCCGGGCATCGGACGGTATACCGCCGGCGCGATTTGCAGCATCGCCTTCAACCAGCCAACGCCGATTCTTGACGGCAATGTTATCCGCGTGCTGACGCGCATTTTTGGCATCTCCGAAAACCTAAAGGCGAATGGAACAAATACTCATCTCTGGCAAATGGCGGAAGGATTGGTCAAACACTCGTCACTCATCACTCCTCATTCGTCACCTAATTGTTCGCACCTAAACCAGTCGCTGATGGAACTTGGCGCTCTGGTCTGCACCCCGCGCAACCCTCAATGCTTGATCTGTCCGGTGCAAAAGCTGTGCCTCGCATTCAAGGAGGGTCGCGTGAATGAATTGCCCAATCTCGGCAAGCGCGAATCGGCCACGGTGCGGCGATTCATCGCTTTCGTAATCGAGCGGAACGGACATTTTCTCGTCCGCCAGAGGCCCGCCCGTATTGTGAATGCCCACTTGTGGGAATTTCCCAATGTCGAAGTCAGCGGTGCAAAGCAGGATCTGCCGTTAATTTTCGAAACCGGGTTTGGGGTTGCACCGGGTGAAATTGTTCCGCTGGTCACGGTGAAACATTCCATCACCCGCTACCGCATTACTCTGGAGGCGTTTCTCGTCCAGCTCGGAGGGACGATTTCCATGGGTCCCCGTTCGATAAAAATAAAATCAGGGACACCCAGAACTCATTCCTCCGGAATCCGCGGCCGTTGGAAAACTCCCTTGCAAATGCAAACGCTCGCCTTCACCGCCGCCCATAAAAAACTCGCCAGCGCCGCCGCGAAAAGTATCCTGTCCGGCCGATGATTTACTTCGATTACAACGCCACCGCGCCCGTCATGCGCGAGGCGCGCGAAGCCTGGCTGAACGTCACCGAAAAGATTGGCGGCAATCCTTCGTCCCTGCACGAGGCCGGCACCCGCGCCAGCATCGCGCTGGCCGATGCGCGTGAAAAGCTTGCGGCGTTTCTCGGCTGTCATCCTCTCGACCTCATCTATACCAGCGGCGCGACCGAGGCGAACAACATGGTCACGCATCATTTTTCAAAAACGCTAGGTGAAAAGGACGAGGTTTGGATTTCCGCCATCGAACATCCGTGCGTCCACGATTCGGCAAAACATTATTTCGGCCGGCGCGCAAAAATGATTCCGGTCACCCGTGAAGGCGTAGTGGACGTGGATTGGATCACAACGGAAATGGCCGATAAACGTCCCGGCCTCATCGGCGTCATGGCGGCGAACAACGAGACCGGCGTTATCCAGCCATGGCGCGAAATCCATTCGATATGCCAAGCCTACGAAGTTCCATTCTTCACTGACGCGGTGCAGTTTATCGGCAAGATGCCGCTGAAAGAATTGGGCGAATGCGATTTTGTGAGCGGTGCGGCGCACAAGTTCGGCGGACCGCGCGGCGTTGGCTTTTTGAAAATCCCCCACCGCCAGTCCATCACCCCCCTGCTCCACGGCGGCAAGCAGGAAGGCGGCCGGCGCGCGGGAACGGAAAACGTGGCGATCATCGCGGCGATGATGGCCGCGCTGGAAGTGCGTGAGAAACAGATCTCGCACAGCCAGCACCTGCTGCGCGGTTTGTGGCGCGACAATTTTGAACGCGAATTATTGCGCACATTGCCCGGCGCGAGCATCATCGGCGCGAATTTGCCGCGGTTGTGGAACACCGTTTCCGCCCTCATGCCGGACGGCGACCGCAAGCACCAATGGGTCTTGCGCCTGGATAAGGCGGGCTTCGCCGTCAGCACCGGCTCGGCCTGCACGACCGGGAAGGAAGAGCCATCGCATGTGCTCGCCGCGATGGGCGTCAAAACCGCGCAGGCCATGCGCGTCGTGCGCTTCAGCGCCGGCTGGGAGACGACCGAAGCCGACTGGGAAGCGCTGGTCAAAGCGGTAGCCCGGATCCATTCCGTCGCTTGATTATTTTTTTTCGATCAGCCGCACTTCGCGTTGTGGCAACGGGATGTTGATGTCCTTTGTGCGGAACGCTTCCACCACGGCTAGATAAATCTCCGTTTGCGCCGTACCATAATCAGCCACCGTAGTCCAGGGACTGATGGTGACGTTCACGGAAGAATCGGCCAGCAGATTGATGCCGACACCGGCGGCGGGTTCTTTCAGCACGCGCGGATTCCCATCCAAAACGCCGCGCACCGTCGCCAGTACGGCGTTCAAATCCGCCCCGTAATCCACGCCGACATTCATGGTCAGCTGCCGGATCTGGCCGTAGTTGCGAAGGATTTCACCCACAATCTTGTGATTGGGGATGATGATCTCCGAACGGTCGTTGTTCAGCAGGGTGGTGGAAAACAGCTCGATGCTCAACACGCGCCCCTGCACGCCGAGCAATTCGACATATTCACCGACGCGAAACGGTCGCGTGAAAATCAGGTTCAACCCGGCGATGAGATTGCCGAGCACGCTCTGCATCGCCAGCCCCACGCCGACGCCGATGACCCCGAGGCCGGTTAACAGCGCCGTGACGTGAATGCCGGCGGTATCGGCCGCGATCAGCAGGGAGAAAATGAAAACCAGCAGACGGGCGAGCCGGGTGCCCAGCATCTGGATCGGCGGTTCGAGTTGCAGCTCTGGTCGGCCCAGCCAGCGACGCGCCGTTTTACCCAGCCAGCGCGCGATAAAAATGCCGAACGCCAGAATGACTAGCGCGCTCAGGAACGATGGCCCGTGTTCGGCGAAATAATTTTCCAGCCGCGCTTTCCATTCGAACGGCGAACCCAGGGAATCTTTCTGCATAAACGAGTGCCGGGAATTTAAACAACCGCCGTAGCCAGGCAAATCACAAACCGCCGCGATAAACCGCCCGCGCCGTGCAGGTTTCCGCCACGACCACCTCCGTTAGCAGCGGCAGTTTGGGATTCAATTTTTTCCAGATCCAGACCGCGATGATTTCGCTTGTGGGATTGCTGAGGCCGGGAATGGTGTTGAGATAATGATGGTCGAGCGTTTCCCAGATGGGCTTGAACGCCGCGGTGATCTCCGCGTAATCCATGAGCCACCCCAGTTTCGGGTGGCAATCGCCCGCCACGACAATTTCCACACAGAAGCTGTGGCCGTGCAGCCGCCGGCATTTGTGGGTCTTCGGCAGCCGTGGCAGCCGGTGCGCCGCTTCAAACTGAAAGGTTTTTCGCAACTCCATTCTCATAATTTTCAACTGCCCCGCTCGCCGGCCGTGGTGAATGCCGCCGTTTTTAATTCCCGTCAAAGTTTCTCCGGCCGCGTCATCAAATCCCCGATGCGCTGGAGCAGGCGACCGGCCCCGCCGCCGTCAAGCACCCGATGGTCGAAACTCAGCGTCAGATACGCCTCCATCACCGGCACAAATTGGCCCTTGGCCTCGTCCCAATGCGGCATGCGCCGGCCCGCGCCCAGGCCCAACACCAGCGTCTGCTCCGGCAGGGGAATCGGCGTCGCCCAGATCAGCCCGAAGGTTCCGAAGTTCGTCACCGTTGCGACGGAACCACCCGTGGCGTCCGCCGGCAGCTTGCGTTCCCGCGCCAGTTCCACCAGCTCGTTGTAACGTTGCGCCAGGTCTTTCAGCGATTTTTTGTCGGCCTCCCGGATCACGGGAACCAGCACGCCGTCATCGGCTTCTACCGCAAAACCCACGTCGATCGCCGTCGGGTGCACGATCTTGCTGCCCACGAGCCGGCCGGCCGGTGCGGAATTTTCCGCCAGGGCGATCGCCAGAGCGCGCAATGCGTAAAGCGCCGGACCCGGCTTGGGATTCGATGATTTACGGTGGGCGAGGAGGGCGTCCAGCATTACCGGCAAGCCGACGGTCGCCAGCGGGCGCGTCCAGCTGCGGCGCATGGCGTCGGCCACCGCCACACGCATGGATGAAGCCTGGCTCATCCGTTGCCTCTCAAGATGGGCGATGAATTTTTCGAAGTCTTCGATGGTCACGCGCCCCGCTGCGCCACTGCCCGCAATGCCCGCCAGATCAGCGGCGTGGAGGCCGAGTTCGTCCATGCGCGCTTTGAGCCGCGGCGAAAGATAGCTGGCCCCCTTCGCATTGGCCGGCACCGGCAAACCCCGCACCGTGGGTTGCACGCGTCCGCTGCGCCGGATGGTTTCCGGTTTGGAAACCCGTTCGGTGTCGGCGGATTTTGCCGGAGCCGGGTCATCCAGCCCCAGCCGCAGGGCCTCTTCATTCGTGGCTTCAATCTGGCCCAGCACCGCCCCGACCGCGTAGCTTTCATTCAACTGGACGGAAAATTTTTCCACGCGTCCGCTGCACGGGGCGGTCACGGTCATCGTGGCCTTGTTGGTCTCAACTTCGATGAGTTCCTGGTCGATCTTGACCTTGTCGCCAGGCTGCACGAGGAAATTAATGATCGCCGCCTCGGCAATGGATTCGCCGAGTTGGGGCATGATTATGGGAATCTGGGGCATAATGTTTATCGCCTTAAAATTTTTCTGGCGGCGACGGCGATGGCGCGGGCTGTCGGCCGGTGCGCCATCCAGAGGTTGGGATGGTACGGCACGGGTGTGTCCTTGGCGTTCAACCGTTGCGGCGGCACGTCAAGCAGGCCGAAGCCTTCGCTGGCGACGCGCGCGATGATCTCCGCCGTCACGCCCCCCCACGGCCATGCTTCGCCCACGCACAGCAATCGTCCCGTGCGCGCCACGCTGGCCATGACGGTGTCCGTGTCCAGCGGTTTCACTGAACGCAAATCCACAATCTCGATTTCCCAGCCCTCGCCGGCCAGCTCGGCCGCCGCCTCGAGCGCCTCGTGCACCATGGCGCTGTATGCCACCACCGTCAGATCACGGCCTTCCCGCGCAATGCGCGCCTTTCCGATGGGAAGTGCTTCGCTGGGCAATTTTTCAGCCTTGAGATGATAATAAAGGAATTTATGCTCGCAAAAAATGACCGGATCATCAATCGCCACCGCTTCGAGCAGCATGCTGTATGCATCCTCCACCGTCGCCGGCGTTAGCACCACGAGGCCGGGATAATGCGCGTAAATCGACTCGATGGACTGGCTGTGAAACGGCCCGCCGCCCTCGGTGCCGCCGAATGGCAGGCGCAACGTGATGGGGCACGGAACATTCGTGCGCCAGAAAAGGGTCGCCGCCTGGTTGACGATCTGGTTGAAACCGACGATGGAAAAATCGGCGAATTGCATTTCGATGATCGGCCGCAACCCTTCAATCGCCGCGCCGACCGCCATGCCGACCATTGCATCCTCGGAAATCGGCGAATCCAACACCCGACCGGGAAATTCCTTGGCGAGATTTTTTGTGGCCTTGAACGCCCCGCCGAACGCGCCTACATCCTGGCCGTAAATAAACACGCGCGGATCATCGCGCAGGGCGCGGGCCTGCGCTTCGCGGATGGCTTCAAGATAGGTAATACTCATGGGTGCGCGAAAAATCAGCTTCCCGCATCGTCATCGTGCAGGTCGGTCAAATGTTGCGACGAAATCGCCAGCCACTTCTCATCGTAAGGATCGGGTGCCGGTTCCCGCCGGACCCGTGCGACGGCCTCCTCGATTTCGCCGGTTATCTCGTGGCGCCACCTCGCGAGGTCCGCGGCATCCGCCCATTTTTCGCGGACCAACAATTCCTCGGCCACCTTCAGGCAATCTCGTCCCAGCGGGGAATTTTTCAGTTTGGGGTCCACGTAATTCGAATCGTCGTGCTCGCCGTGGCCGCAGAGCCGGAGCAGTTTGGCCACGACCAGCTGCGGGCCTTCCCCGGCTCGTGCCCCACCCACCGCTGCCCCCACGGTTTTCAGACATGCGGCCAGATCGGTCCCGTCAACGGAATGAGCAGCGACTCCGTAGCCGGCGGCTTTGTCGGCCAGGTCGGCGCAAACAAACTGGCGCGAGGTCGGCGTCGAATAAGCGTATTGATTGTCGGCCAAGATGAGCACCAGCGGCAGTTGCTCGACCGCCGCCTGGTTGAGCGCCTCATGAAAGGCCCCGGTGGAGGTCGCGCCATCACCCAGGCAGGTCGCGCCAACGGTGCCGGTAATGCCCTTCATGCGCCGTGCAAACAGCGCGCCATTCACGACGGATATCATTGCGCCCAGATGGCTGATCATCGGAAAATAACCTTCGAGCGGTTTCCCGCGATGGACGTTGCCGTCGCGTCCGCGCATCGGGCCGAGTGCCGAACCGAGATAATTACGCACGGCGTCCTCGATGGTCTCACCAAAGGCCAGCCGCCCAGCGGCGTCGCGGATCAGGGGCGCGAAAACATCGGTTTTCTTCAGCGAGACCCCCACTGCCGCGCTCAGGGCCTCCTGCCCGCGGCCGAGAAATACGCCGCCGTGGATCTTGCCGGCACGGTACAGCGCCGCGAACTTGTCGTCCAGTTGACGCGCCCGCAGCATAAAATGATAAGCCGCGAGCGTCGTGTCGCGCGCAGCGATGGTTTCTTCCGACGGTTTGGCGTCGAGCACCGTTTGCAGCATGGCGGGATTTTATCGCCGAGACCGTGCCCCAGCAATGTTTCATTTTGCGGCCGGAAAAATTCCCCTCAAAATCGGATTGGCCTGTCGTACGATTTCGTGTTCAATGAACTTTCACAGTGAGGTCGGGGTAAAAGCCGTGTGAAATGAAATGAGCCAACGGTCATCGCAAATCCTGCTGGTCGGTAACGACCCCAAGATGCTGGACGCCTTATCCGCCGCCCTGCGGGAGGCGCACGTCGCGGTTCGGTTTGCGCGCACCGCGGAGCAGGCTTACCAGTTTTTCCACGATCGGCCCGCCGATCTCGTGCTGGTGGATCTGGATCCGGCGCCCGCCGAGGGCCTGGAAGTGTTGCGTCATTTCCAGGAATTTCCGCCGCGGCCGCCTGCCCGGTTCATCGCCCTGGCCGCCGCCTCTGACACGGCGGGCACGCTCCGCGCCTTCGAACTGGATGCGATTGATTGTATCGGCAAACCGGTAGCGACGGAGTTGCTTCGCGCCCGCCTGCTCGCCGCGTTAAAGGCCAAGCGGGAGCACGATGAACTGCTCCGGCATATCCGCGACCTCATAAAGACGCGAACCGCCGCTGAGGCCTCCGCGCGCGCAAAAGGGGATTTTCTCGCGGCGATGAGCCACGAAATCCGCACGCCGATGAACGGTGTCATCGCCATGGTCAGCCTGTTGCTCGATACGCCGTTGAACCACGATCAGCGCAGCTACCTCGACACTATCCACGCCAGCAGTGAATCCCTGTTGAATATCATCAACGATATTCTCGATTTCTCGAAGATCGAATCCGGCAAGCTGGAATTGGATGTGCACGCGTTCAACTTGGGCGCCTGCGTGGAGGAGACGCTCGACCTGCTCTCGGCCAAGGCGGTCGAAAAAAAACTCGACCTGGTTTATCACTTGGACGACGCCATCCCGGGCATCGTCCAAGGCGATTCGCTGCGCCTGCGTCAGGTGCTGGCCAATCTTTTCAGCAACGCTATCAAATTCACCGCCAAGGGCGACGTGTCCGTCCACATTAAACTACTTTCCCCGCCGCCGCTGAATGCCGCCGCGACTTATCCCCTGAACCTGCATTTTGCCGTCCACGATACCGGCATCGGCATCCACCCGGAAAAATTGTCGCGTTTGTTCAAACCGTTTGTACAGACCGATGTTTCGACGGCCAAACATTATGGTGGCACAGGACTGGGCCTGGCGATCAGCAAGCGGCTCGTGGAACTCATGGGCGGTAAAATGTGGGCCGAGAGCATCCCCGGCAAGGGCTCCACTTTTCATTTCACTGCGAATTTCCAGGCCGAGCCCCAGCCAGCGCCCGATGCCCGTCAGTCCAAGCTCGCCGATCTGCGGGTTTTAATCGTGGATGACAATCGGGCCAGCCGGCAGTCCCTGGCTGACCAGGCTGCCAGATGGGGCATGATTCCCGAGCCGGTCGCCGCCCCGCAATCGGCGCTGGATTTGTTCCGGGGCGGTGAACGATTTGATCTGGCTATTGTGGATTCACATTTGCCGGATATGGACGGCCTCACGCTGGCCGCAGAATTGCGCAAACTACCCGGCGCGGCCATGCTCCCGCTGGTCCTGCTGATGCCCTTGGGCCTTCGCGCCGACAAGCCTTCTGACTCCCGCCTCGCCTTTGTCAATTATGTTGCCAAACCCGTCAAGCCGGCGCAGCTTCGGGCCGCCCTCGAACTCGCGTTGTTCAGTCCCCGTAAAGCCGTGGTCGAACCGGCGGCGCTAGCCCCCGGCCAGCGGTTGGCTGAACAGCTGCCGTTGCGGATTCTTTTGGTGGATGACAACGAGATCAACCAGAAGGTTGCTGCGCGGATTTTGACCCAGATTGGCTATTCGCCGGACCTGGCGGAAAACGGACGTAAAGCCCTGGTCGCCTTGGACGCCAGGACCTACGATCTGATTTTTATGGACGTGATGATGCCGGAAATGGATGGGCTGGAGGCGAC
>CAIJNQ010000240.1 GCA_903822015.1 uncultured Verrucomicrobia subdivision 3 bacterium
CCGGGGTGAACCGCTTTGGCCAATGCTGGAAGACATCGCGCACCAGACCGGCTGGCATATTTTTGTGGAGCCCGGCGCAACGCATCTGGCGTCCACTAAATTTTCCGGGCTGCCGGCCGGCGAGGCGTTGCACAAACTGCTCGGTGATCTGAATTTTGCGCTGGTGCCCAAAACCAACGGCCCGACGCAGCTTTACGTTTTCACCACGGCGATGGAAAACGCCACGCTGCCGGTCCGGCTGGCCAAGCCGGTGGTGAAGCGGCAGGCGCACGTCGCCAATGAATTGATCGTGAAACTCAAGCCTGGCGGGAACATTGACGCGCTCGCGAAAGCCATCGGTGCCAAAGTGACCGGGCGCGATGACAAAACAGGAATTTACCGGCTGGAGTTTGCTGACGCGGCTGCGACCGATGCTGCGCTGGCAAGCTTGAAAAACAATGGCGACGTGGCGGCCGTGGATTACAATTATATTTTTGATGCGCCACCCACGCCGCAGGCGGTGGCCAATCCGCCGCCAGCCACGCCGGCGTTAACGCTCGATTCGTCCACGCCGAATGATCCGTGCAGCCCGTTGGTGGGCTTGATTGACACGCAAGTGCAATCGCTTGGCAGCCAGCTCGACGGGATTATGTTGAAGCCCATTTCCGTGGTGGGCGATTTGCCGGCCAACACATCCGCGGTGCCCACGCATGGCACGGCCATGGCGCAGGCGATGGTGCAAGCCATCCAGCAAGCCTCGAGCGGAAATAGTCCGGTGAAAATCTTATCGGTGGTGGTATATAATCAGGGCGAAACCACGACGAGCTGGAATGTGGCGATGGGGATTCAGGCAGCGGTGAACGGCGGCGCAACCGTGCTTAACATGAGCCTGGCCGGAACCACGGACAGTCCCATTCTCGACAGCATCGTCCAGCAAGCGCTCGCCAAGGGCATTGTCATTTTTGCGGCGGCGGGCAACCAGCCGGTCAGCGCGCCGAGTTATCCGGCGGCGATTCCCGGCGTGAATGATGTCACCGCCTTGGGCCAGCCGGGGCAGTTGGCCTCGTATGCCGATTTTTCGCCGCAAGTGGACATGGCGCTGCCCGGCACCACGATTTTTTCTTACGGTGGACAAACTTTTGCGGTGCAGGGGACTTCCCCGGCCACGGCTTACGCCACCGGCATCGCGGCCGGAACGAAAGGATTAAATTGTCCGACGTGGCCGCAGATTCAGGCGGCGATGCAGCAGAAATTTCCGGTGCCCGCGCCTTGAAATTTAGTGCGAGAGACAGCCGTATTTGATGAAGGTGCCGATGAACAGGAGCAGGGCGCAGATGAGCAGGAGCGGATGCCCCGCCAGCAGCAGCAGGATGCCCCAGCTGATGAAGAAGGCGAACGAGACAAACACCGCGATGGCCAAAGCAAATTTCATCGCGCTGATTGTATGAATATTTGTCCGCCGCGCAAGAATTTGAATTGGCCCGGAAATGCGGACGAAAGAATCTTGGTGCATCTGCGGCCAGAAATATTATTTTGAAGCCGCCATGACCAAATTAAGTTTTCCCTTCACCGAAGAAAAAATGCGCGCGCTAAAAGTCGGCGACGAGGTGTTGATCACCGGCACCGTGTTCACCGGGCGCGACGCGGTCCACAAGTATTTGCATGAAGGTGGCACATTGCCGCCGGGTGTGAGTTTTAAGGATGGCATTATTTATCACTGCGGCCCGGTCATGATGAAGCAGACCGACGGCAGTTATGTCTGCACCGCCGCCGGGCCGACGACCTCGATTCGCGAAGAGCCATATCAATGGCAGGTCATCCGCGATTTCGGTCTGCGCGGCGTCATTGGCAAAGGCGGCATGGGCGAACGCACGCTCGCGGCGTGCAAGGAATAC
>CAIJNQ010000241.1 GCA_903822015.1 uncultured Verrucomicrobia subdivision 3 bacterium
CAATCTCAGGATTTATCTCTTCCGGTTGCCACAGCATCCGGCCTTCCATTCCACCGGCGATGGTCAGGGTTTGTCCGGTGATATGTCCGGCCAGCCGGTCGGAAGCAAGAAATACCACGGCATTGGCCATGTCTTCCGGCCGCGCAATTTTTGGAAGCGCCATGGTGGCGGTGACTTTGCGGAGCATGGGAGTGTCCGCCAATTTTGCCGCATTGCGTGGCACCACCGTCCAGCCGGGGCAAACACAGTTGACGCGACCACCACAATAATTTTTCGTATGCGGGGCCAGTCGCGCCAGTTCGTTCTTCAGCGAGCGCGTCAGGCCGAAAGCCAGCGCCGCCTTGGCGGAAGCATAGTCGGCATGACCCGCCTCGCCAAACACTGCCGCCGTCGAGCCGATGAGCACCACATTGCCGCGCTTCTGGTCGGCGACGAGCCGGAAAAAATCCCGTGTGCAAAGGAACACCGATGTCAGCACACCATCCATCGTCTGACGCCATTGTAGGAGGGGCATGTCCTGCAACCGCACGTCGCGTGTCTCCCAGCGGCCGGCGTTCGCCACCAGCGTGTCCACGCGGCCAAAATGCCGCTGCGCCTGGGCGAACATTTTTTTGACGGCTGATTCCTTGGTGAGATCGGCACTGACGAGTAGCGATGGCACCGGCCCCAGTTCTTTTTGGAGTTGGCGCAAGCCAGCCAGATTGCGATGGCAATGCAGCACGAGGCTGGCACCTTCGGCGGCAAACACCCGCGCAATAGCGGAACCGATGCCGCCGGACGCGCCGGTGATGAGCACCACTTTGTCTTTTAATTGGGTATCCACACTGGTGATTCTAACCACCGGATGCCGGCGACGCCATCAAATCCAATTCAGGTGAACGCGTAAGTAGCGTCGCAAGATATTTAAATGTGCGGTTGAAAAAAATTGACATAAATCATTTTGAGTGTGATGAGGAGCACCATCGTGAGAAAGACGGGCCGGATAAATTTAGTGCCGCGGGTGACAACGATTCGGCTGCCCGCCCGCGCTCCGAGCCACTGGCCCGCGCCCATGATGAGACCCGCGGCGAACCAGACTTTTTGCGCACAGAGAAACAGCGTGAGCGAGGCAAGGTTGCTGGCCCAGTTGAGCGCCTTGGTGTTGGCCGTGGCGCGCGCCATGTTGAATCCCAGCCCGAGCATGAAGGCCAGGGCAAAAAATGTGCCCGTGCCCGGCCCCAAAAATCCGTCATACAGGCCAATGCCGAAGGCAAAAATGAAATCAAACTTGACCCGCGAAAGGCGCGGATGGATGTCCTGCTCACCAAGCTGCGGGCGCAGCCAGACGAATATTGCCACGGCGAATAGCAGGACCGGGACGATGCGTTTGAGCAGGCCGGGATCAAATTGCTGAACGAGAAAAGTTCCGAGCAGCGAGCCGAGAAATGCGAGCAACCAGGCCCGGCGGAGTTCCAGATAGTTCAATGTCCCGGCGCGGGCGAAATGAAATGTCGCACTGGTGGAGCCGAAGGTGGATTGCAGTTTGTTCGTGCCCAGCGCGACCACGGGATCCGGACAAATGCTCAACATCACCGGCAAGGTGATGAGCCCACCGCCGCCGGCGAGCGTATCCACAAACCCCGCCGTGAGTCCGGTCAGAAACAACAGCGCAATTTGCCAGCCTTCAATCATTAGAAAAATCTGATGATAAGAGCAGCCTCGGGAGTTGACCCGCCGTCATTCAATTGGATTTTGCCGAACCCAGCGCTGCGGTTGTTGGGGGCAGGCTCACAGGTTGATCGGCGATGTCGGTCATAATTTCCCGCTGGGTAACCTTGGAAATGGTAATGGCGTGGGAAAAATACATCAACTGGCTGCCTGCGAAAGCGCCGGGGTGATTCTTGAAACCATCCTTGGTCGTGGTATCGGCATGATTGTGCTGGCCCGCTTGAATGATTTCCGGTCCTTCGGCCAAAATGGCCGCGTCACTTTTTGTGCTGGGGCGCACAATGGCGATGTGTCCGGGGCGTTTCGGGTCAGGATTTTTACAGGTCACGACTACAAGCTGTCCCTCATTCGCCAGTTCCTGCGCCTGAACGGGAGTTTTGACCGCCTGCCAACCCTCGTTGGTGCCACTGGCGCAGAGCCAGGTCTGCTGGGCATTTGCCAGCAAGACTGCGGAATGCGCCGGTGGATGCAACAGGTAAACACCTAGTTTTTCCGCCGCTGCCGCCGCAAAGGCACTGCAATGAGTGTGCAAAGTGGCATTGGTATAGACTTTCCCGTTGGGCTCGCCCGTGCGCCAATCCACCTGACGACCGGCGAGCCAGAGTTGCTCGACATGCATCGAGTCCAGCACTTTGGCCACCTGCTGGCCGGCGGGAGTAATTTCACTAGCGGCGACAGATAACTGCCCTCCCAACAGAGCCCCTAAAACTGATACCCAAAAAACACGTGCAAATTTCATAAAATCAATCCTGCCGACCTGCCCGTCTGAGCCCACAAAACAGTCTTCGCTGGTCCATAACGAAGGGTGGCTGTAGCGGTGCTTTGAGGGTAAACATTAGATGCTTCAGCCACCGATTGGAATAGTGAGTTTATGCTACCTCCCCATCTGGAGTTTTGCTGCTCACGGATAAACCAGTTTGTAGAATCCCGCATTGCCTAGCCCACCGGCGTCGGTGTAATTAATGATTCCATTACTGTCCGCCGTGACCACTTCCCCCGGCGTCGTCCAAGTGATCAGGTCCGTTGACCGTTGCACATGATATTGCGTGCCCGGAATGCCATAAAAGACAATGCTCGCCTGAAACGGACCGGTGCCAGTCACCGAAGTGATCTGGCCATTGGCCGGAGGCGCGTAAATCTTTTCCGTTTGCGTCGCGGAGGTCAGCAAGCCGCTGGCGGCGGTTATCGCCGGAATGCCGACCACGCCGTCATTGTAAAAGAAAGTCGCCGTGCTGGTGCCACTGGCAATCGTCACGCTGGTGACTTCCGTCACCCCGTCCGCACCGGACAGAAACGTCCCGCGGCCCAAATCAGAATTGTCCGAGGTGGAACTCAAGTTCACCACCGTGTCCGACGTGGCCGTGAACACGTGATTGCTCTGATCCTCCAACGTCACCGTAATCAGCACCGAGTTCGAGTTGACATTGATCGTCTGAGCGGCGGGACTGAAGACGAGTTTTGTCGCGCCCGACACAATAGAAGATCCATTAATTGACGGGGTCACGTCCGACCAGTCGTTGTCCGCCCGCATCACGTCATATTGAAACCCGCCCGAGGTGAGATAGGTGACCGCAGAGCCCGCCTCATAAAACAGCACCGTCCCGATATTGGCTGGTTCCGGGGTTCCTCCGGTCGTTGCCGTCGCCGTCGCCACGGCAGGCTCGCTGCTGCCCGGGGTCGGGTTGACGTAAAGACTGCACGTGGCTGATGAACCGAACGAATATTTCAGCACAACCAAATAAGTCGTGTTATCCGTCAGATCACCCGTCCAAGTTGTAGTTCCATTTAACCGTTCGACACCCAAATCAAAATGCGACGTGTCGGCACCTTTGCGGGCGTGCAGCGTCAACGGGTCGGTCGGGGCGGGCGGGCTATTCGTCCCGCCCGGCAGATTCGCCGCCGCCGCTTGCAGCGAGGCCATGAACTCATCCGTCATCACCGGGTTGGTCACCACATTCAGCAGAAAAGAGAAATACACCGCCCCGGACGAAACATTATTGCTCAAGCTGCGATAATACCAGCGGCTGTTGCTGCCGGCCTTCGACAATTGCAGCTTGGCCGCCGGATTTACCGAGTTCGTCAACGGCAGGATGTCCGGGCTGGTGGCTCCGGATAAGTCACCCGCCAGGATTTTAATAAACGAAGTTGATCCGGTGCCGCCGCCGACAGACCACGGCCCGCGCACATTCGCTCCCGCACCAGTAGATCCCGAAGCGGCATAGTCCTGCCCGTCCTGCATCAACGCCGCCACGCCAGCCACCACCACACCGCCGGATTGAATGACTTGTTGTAATGCGCCCGACGTGCTGCCGTTGTTGTTCGCATCACCACTGTAAACCGCCGTGATTGCATTTGTCCCCGCACCGCCCGAGGTCGTAAAGGCCGCGGCGGTGCCCGATAGCGTCGCGCTTCCGAGAACGGCCGAGCCATTCATGAATGTCACCGTGCCGGTGGGCGTGGTGCCACCCGAAATCGTTGCACTAAAAGTAATGGGCTGACCTTCGGACGCCGGGTTGGCCGAACTGACCAGCGTCACCGTCGGCGTTGTCTTGTTCACCTGGTTAACATTGACCGTCCGGGTGGCCACCAGATTACTTCCGCCGGAAGTTGTCGCTTGATAGGTTAACGTGTAAGTCCCCAATACGTTGACATTGACGGTTCCATTGGTGGTAACGGCCAGACTGGTGGAACAGTTTTCAGTAGCGATGGCACCCGGATCAACAAAGGTCGCGCCTAAACTCCAATTCATGGTAGCAGGACCGTTCAGAGTGATGCCGGTGACCGTTGAACTCTGCGTCACCACCTGACTGACAATGCCGTAGGGGTCGGTCACCTGTATTCCAAAGGTGCAAGCCTGCGGCGCCGGGACGGCAAGATTGGTGGTGGTGTAAAGCGTGATCGGCACATTGGAATTGGTAAAGGTCAAGACCGTGTTCCAAGTGCTGAAATCCGTGGTGGTTTGCAATCTATAATTCCTACCGACCAGCGATGAAACCTGACAACGCAAGGTGCCATTGGAGACAGTGACGCCGCTGATCGCAGGAATGAGCGGCGAGATGGGATAGGTCACCGCATGGTAAAAATAATCAATCCCGGAAGGAAACGCGCCGGGGTGCTGATTGAAACCAGTGGAAACATTCGAAAGATTGAAGTTGTAAGTGCCCGACTGGCATTCCTCTGCCCCAACCGCAGTAATGTTGGCCACGGTGTTGACATAGGGATGAATCACCGCGGTGTGTCCCGAACCAGTCGGGCTCAAATAGACAGCTATCACCAGATAGCCCTGGTTCGCCAGACTTTGCGCGACGACGCCGTTCGTGGAATTTTTAGGAATGCCAATCCAGCCATAGCCGATGCCTTCGGCCGATGGATACCAGGTATCTTGCGCATTGGCCAGATTACTCCAGGAATGTTCAGGCGAACGCAGGATATAAATGCCGAGCGGGTTGGCTACCGCAGCCGTGAAACAACTACAGTGTGTGCTCACCACAAAATCATTATTACCACCGGTTCCGATCGGGGTGTTCGGCGAACCGGTTTGCCAGTTGACCGCCACGGGCAGCCACCAATGCTGGACTTGAAAGGAATCCAAATACGCGGCGAGCGCGCTGCCATTCGGCGTCACCACGCCGATATCCGCGCGGGAAACGGTGGCAGCCGAGAAGCAGGCACCGGCTAATCCCGCCGCCAGGATCGCAACCCGCAAAAGTGACTTTAATTGCATAATAAAACTCTTACAGCCGCCAGCCTGTGTCAGTAATAATCCCACCACCATACTTTCTCAATTCAGAAAGCTTCACAACTTGGCCGAGGGCTAGGCTGAACCTTAATTCCCAAACCCGCTGAATGGAATAGTGAGTTTGTGCTACTGCCAGGCGATCCGACTTGTTCGCGTGACAATTTTTTCCGTCATCAAAATCAATCTTTGTCTGACGACGGCCATCTCCCCGCCACCACCTCGAAGGCCATGCCGCTGAACTGCCGGACAAATTGCTCCACCGAAATCTGAAAAACACCATTCGTGGTCGGATAGCCGACTTCCGGTCCAGGTTCACCCTGGGGCTGGAAATTTTCCCCGTGCGGATTCCACAGCTCAACGCAATCTTTGACCGCGGCGTAGCCGAGCACCGCATAAGCGTGATTGGGCGTAAGGCCAGGCGTCGTGGTTTTGATCGTGCCGCAAGTCATCAGCCGATTTTGCCGGGTTGCTTCGGCCAGTTTCCCCCGCAATTCAGAGAGCTTCGCGGCGACATCGTTGGTCGCGGACGCCGGCTCCTTGGCAAATTTGAAAGAAAAACGCTCGATCTCGTGACCGGTAATGTAAGCCAGCATCGTGCCGGCGGAACCGCCGCGCGCGAGAGCATCAATCGGCGAATCCGCCCGCTCGGCGACCGGCCGGTCTTCGTTGCACGCCTCGCCGACGGCCTTTTCATAAAGATTCACCCAGATGCCCGCCTCTTCATTTGCCGAAGTCATCGCGATTTCCGCGTCCGTCGGCGGTGGCACTTCGACCGATTTTTTGCCGAAGCGGACGCAATAATTGCCATTCGTCGTGACGGCAAACATCGCGGCCACCTGCGCCGGGTCGCGATGCACCATGGCGCCCAGCGGCGCGAGGCAGAAACAATTTCCCAGTTTGCCCTGATGAATCGTTTCCAATTTCGGCAAGCCTTCGGCGAATAGCGCGCGGTTGGTTGCACCGGAAATCCGCTGCAAGCCCTCGCGGAACATCCGCGCCAGATCCGGCTCGCCGCGGGCCGCAAGCGCCGCAATATTTTCCGGCGTCAACGGCGGCAGCGAAGTTTTTTTCAGGCGCGACCCTCGTTTGAGCGCGGCGACGGCGGCGGCGTTTTCATTGGTCGTCCGGGCATCGGCCACCGCGACGTCGAGTTCGTTCGTTGACAAAACACCGTCGCGGTTCAAATCCCAGCGCGCAAAATTTTTCTGAACGACATCAAAGACATTATTTGTCGTCTGCGCGGCGGCGGTCGTCGCCATCGCAATTATTATTGCAAACAGAGGTGACTTTGCCCACGTGGAGCGCATCACATTTATGCGAAGCTGGGGACACCGATGTCCGTCATCAACAGCAAGCCGGGCGGCGCTTTCAAAATGCGCGGCGCGGCGTTGACCACGGAAGAGACCGTCGCGGAGTCGCCGGCGACGCCGGTGGAAATCGTCATGCTCAAGGCCGGCTCGCCGTCGATCTGGCAGCTGTCGTGCGGATTGGGCGCGTCGAGATACATCTTCAAATCGAGCGTGATCTTGACCTCGTTGCCGACGGTGACTTCGCCGTATTGATGCAGGCCGCAGCACTGGCCTTTTTTCACCTGAACGTGCGGGGTGGTGATGTCGTGATCGGCCACCATCGCCTGGCAGGTTTCGGTGATTTTGGAAATTTCCCAGCCGAGGCAATGCGCGATGAGCGCGGCCGATTCC
>CAIJNQ010000242.1 GCA_903822015.1 uncultured Verrucomicrobia subdivision 3 bacterium
ATGTAGCCTTCGCGGCCGCCCCAGAAGGTGTAGCCTTCGCCGCCGAGTTCATGCGTCACTTCCATCGCCTTTTTCACCTGCGCGGCCGCGTAGGCAAACACATCGGCGTTGCAGCTGGTGCTTGCGCCGTGGACGAAGCGCGGATGGGAAAACAGGTTGGCCGTGCCCCAAAGCAGTTTGATGCCGGTGCGCTGCTGCTCCTCCTTCAAAACCTTCGCGACGGCGTCGAAGTTCTTGTTCGATTCAGCGAGGGTCCGGCCTTCCGGCGCGACGTCGCGGTCATGCCAGCAATAATAGGGCGCCCCCAGCTTCGCGATGAACTCAAAGGCGACGCGGGCGCGTTTCTGCGCATTGCTGACGGAGTTAGTGCCATCATCCCACGGGCGCTGCATGGTGCCGGCGCCAAATGGATCGCTGCCGGTGCCGCGAAAGGTGTGCCAATAAACGACGGCGAAGCGCAAATGATCGCGCATCGTTTTGCCCTCGACGAGTTCGTCGGGCTGGTAATATTTGAACGCCAGCGGATTCGTGGAGCGCGGCCCCGCAAAGGGAATTTTATCAATATGGGTAAAAGGTGTTTTCATTTTTCGTGGTAACGGGGAGAGAATACCGCGGGACGGCGACGCGCACAACGCCACTTTGCGTATATAATTCGCCAATTTGCGTCTAGGCCCCGGCCGCGCGCGAACCAAACCGGCGACGATATGCCAGGGGACTCACCGATTTGCCGGCGCGGAAATAGCGGGCAAAATGCGGCACGTCCGGAAACCTGAGCGAGCCGGCGATTTCACTGACCGGCAGATGCGTCTCCACCAGCAGCCGCGCGATTTGATCCGTCCGGACGCGGCGGATTTCGGCCTGGATGGAAGAGTTCAACTCGCGGCGAAAGCGGCGCTCCAGGACCCGGCGCGAAAGCCCGGCGGCCCCGGCCACCTCGGCCACCGCCACCGGCCCCCGGGTGTGATCCCGGATGAAGCGCAGGGCTTTTGCCACGGCGGCATCCTGCACGGCGACCACGTCCGTGGAGCGCCGCGCGACAATATGCGTGGCTTGCACGATGATCTGCCGGGGCACAGGGCGCACGCGGCGCAGGAGGCAATCCAGCGCCTGGGCGGATTCGTAGCCGGCGCGCTCGAAATTCACCGCCACACTGGACATGGCCGGATCGGCCAGGCCGCAGACGAGTTCGTCGTTGTCCGCGCCGATGACGCCGACCGAATCCGGCACCGCCAAGCCCGCCAGTTTGCACGCCTCCATGATTTGCACGCCGATGTCGTCGTTACAGGCCATCACCCCCACCGGCTTCGGCAAGGACTCCAGCCACCTGGCCATGGCGCGGCGTTCCGAAGGCCAGTTGATCCGCGCGGGCGGAGGCGTGAGATATTCGGAAACCGCGAACCCGGCGGCGCGGACATGTTCGACGAAGGATCGGGCGCGGCGGCCCGCCCACGGCGTCGAGCGATAACTGCAGCAGGCAAGCTGCTTAAAGCCGCATTGCAACAGATGTTCCGCCGCCATGCGGCCGATCTTAGGCGAGTCGGTGACGACATTGATGAGGCCGGGAATTTCCTTGCGGCTGTAGCCCACCACCACGGCGGGAATCCCGAAAGCCCGGACTTCACGCAACGTATCGACGTCCCGCAGGATGATGCCATCCGCCTCCAGAGTCCGGAGCATGGGCCCGACTTTTTCGAGTCCGGCCGGTTCCCAAAAAAACGACCAGGGACCATGATAGCGGGCGAAATTGGCGACGCCGTTAAGGATCGCGCGCCCGGAAGCCCGGGAAGACTCGATCAGCAAAACAATCTTGGGAATCCGCGCCATCTGGACAACAGAATATCAGCCGCGCGCCGATTGGCAGCGAAATTAATATGATATCGGCGGACAATATTGTTTGAATCCGGAAAACAAACTTTGTAACTGTAAGGCGACCGACACAAAAAACATATGCGCACCCTTATCATCGGCGTGGACAGCGGCACGCAGTCCACCAAAGCCCTCGTCGTGAACGCCCGGACCGGCCAGGTGCTCGGCAAAAGCTCGGCCGCCTACGATTTGATACCGAACCTGCCGACCGGGGCGAAGGAGCAGCATCCACGGGATTGGATCCGCGCCACCACCAAGGCCATCAAGGCCGCCCTCAAGCAAGCCAAGGCCGAGGCCGGCGAGGTCGTCGCCATGGGCGTCAGCGGGCAACAGCACGGCTTCGTGCCGCTGGACCAGCACGGCGAAGTCATCCGCCCGGCCAAGCTCTGGTGCGACACGGCGACCGCCGAAGAGTGCAGGGAAATCACCGCGTCCCTCGGCGGGCAAAAGAACGCCATCGCGGCGCTCGGCAACGCCGTGCTGCCGGGATTCACCGCCTCAAAAATCCTCTGGCTCAAAAAACACGAGCCAAAAAATTTTGCAAAACTCGCCACCGTATTGCTGCCACACGACTATTTAAACTTCTGGCTCACGGGCGAGGCGACGATGGAATTCGGCGATGCCAGCGGCACGGCCTTACTCGACGTCCGGAAGCGCAAATGGTGCAGCGCCGCGCTCAAGGCGATTGATGCAAACCTGGCCGGAAAACTGCCGCGGCTGATCGCCAGCGACGAACCCGCCGGACTTTTGTGCGCCGCCACCGCCAAGGTACTCGGCCTGGAACCGGGCATTCTCGTGAGCGCCGGCGGCGGCGACAACATGATGGGGGCGATCGGCACCGGCAACACCCGCCCGGGCATCGTCACCGCCAGCTTCGGCACCAGCGGGACCATATACGCCTGCGCCGACAAACCGGTGGTGGATCCGACGGGGGAGATCGCGGCCTTCTGCGATTCCACCAACCGCTGGCTGCCGCTGCTCTGCACCATGAACGTCACCGTGGCCACCGAAATGGTGCGGCAGGATTTCGGCTACGATTTCAAGCAGTTCGACGCCGCCGCCGCCCGGGTTCCGGCCGGCGCCGACGGCCTGCTGCTGCTCCCCTATCTGGAAGGGGAACGCACACCCAACGTGCCGGACGGCACGGGCGCGATGATCGGCATCAACCCCCGCACGTTCAGCGCGGACCATTATTGCCGCGCGGCGATGGAAGGGGTGACGCTGGGCATGAACTACGGACTGCGCCGGCTGGCACAGCTCGGCGTGCCGGCAAAACAGATCCGCGCCACCGGCGGCGGGGCCAACTCAAAATTCTGGCGACAGCTCATGGCGGATATCTTCAACGCCGAAGTCGTGACGTTGAAAGTAAGCGAAGGGGCAGCCTACGGCGCCGTGTTGCAGGCCCTCTGGTGCTGGCGATTGCAACGCGGAGAAAAAGTCCGCATTGAAGACATCACCGACTCCCTGGTCACGCTCAACCAGGCCGAAACCTCGGCGCCCAAGAAGGCGGCGGTGGCGGTGTATCGCGAGCTGCAGGAGTTGCAGGATGATTTGTCGAAGTCACTGCGGGGCGTCTTCGCCAAACATCGCAAGTTACTGGCGGGACGGGCGTAAAAAGCCAGAGCTGAGCCATAAGACAAAAAGGAGCGGGCCCATCGGCCGGCCCCGTTCCCGCCACCCCCGCCGCCACAGGGAGATTTGCCCGACCGGGTCACGCCGTGGCCCGACGATGTCTCTTCAAATATGCACCGGGCACCCGCCGGCAAATATAAGGCAATAAAAGTATTGCCATGGTCATTAGTTTGTGTCTAGTCTACAAAGATAATTTTGAATCACCACTTATCTATTTAACATGAAAAAAAATCTGAATGCCGAGCCCTTAAGCAAAAACAACCACCTCAGGCAATGGGTCGATAAAATGGCCGAGCTTTGCCAGCCGGACCAGATCCACTGGGTGGATGGCACGCAAGCGGAGTACGACCGGTTCTGCAATGAAATGGTCGCCGCCGGGACCTTCATCCGGCTGGATGAAAAAAAATGGCCGGGCTGTTTTCTGGCGCGTTCCGATGCCAGCGATGTCGCGCGGGTCGAAGACCGGACGTTCATTTGCAGCCTCGCGAAGGAGGCGGCCGGGCCGACGAACAACTGGGTGAATCCCGCGGAGATGAAGCGCAAGTTGCGCGGCCTGTTTCAAGGGTGCATGAAGGGCCGCACAATGTACGTCCTCGCCTTCAGCATGGGGCCGCTCGGATCGCCGATGTCGCAAATCGGCGTGCAATTGACCGATTCGCCGTATGTGGTGGTCAACATGCGCATCATGGCGCGCATCGGCAAAAAAGTTTTTGATCTCATCGGAGAAGACACGCATATCGTCCCCTGCCTGCACAGCGTCGGCGCCCCCCTGGAAAAGGGCCAGCGTGATGTGCCCTGGCCGTGCAACCAGGAAAAATACATCGTCCATTTTCCGGAAACGCGGGAGATCTGGAGCTACGGCTCGGGGTACGGCGGCAACGCGCTGCTCGGGAAAAAATGTTTCGCGCTGCGCATCGCGTCCACCATGGCGCGCGACGAAGGCTGGCTGGCGGAACACATGCTCATTCTGGGCGTGGAGAATCCCGAGGGCGAGAAAACCTACGTGGCGGCCGCTTTTCCGAGCGCGTGCGGCAAGACCAATTTCGCCATGCTCATTCCGCCGAAACCGTTCGCGGAAAAAGGCTGGAAAGTGTGGACGGTCGGCGACGACATCGCCTGGATCAAGCCCGGCGCGGACGGGCGGCTGCACGCCATCAATCCGGAGGCCGGCTTCTTCGGCGTCGCGCCCGGTACCGGCAACAAAACCAATCCGATCGCCATGGCCACGCTGGCGAAAAACACCATTTTCACCAACGTCGCGCTCACACCCGACGGCGGCGTCTGGTGGGAAGGCATGACCGACACGCCCCCGGCGAAGGCCATTGACTGGCAGGGCAACGAATGGACGCCACAGATCGCCAAGGATAAAGGCGTCAAGGCCGCGCATGCCAACTCCCGCTTCACCGCGCCGGCCTCGCAATGTCCGACCATTGATCCGGATTGGGAAAAGCCCGAG
The DNA here is from genome assembly GCA_903822015.1 of uncultured Verrucomicrobia subdivision 3 bacterium. Classification (GTDB taxonomy): domain Bacteria; phylum Verrucomicrobiota; class Verrucomicrobiia; order Limisphaerales; family UBA11358; genus UBA11358. The sequence goes on from CAIJNQ010000242.1 coordinate 4,955, forward strand.
GGCGTGCCGCTGAGCGCGATCATTTTCGGCGGGCGCCGCGCCACCACCATGCCGCTCGTGTACCAGGCGTTCAACTGGAGCACCGGCGTTTACATGGGCGCAACGATGGGCAGCGAGATGACCGCGGCCGCCGCGGGCACCCTCGGCAAGGTGCGCCGGGACCCGATGGCCATGCTGCCCTTCTGCGGCTACCACATGGGGGATTATTTCCGGCATTGGATCGCGATGCAGCGCAAGCTCACGGAGACGCCGCGCGTGTTTCACGTGAACTGGTTCCGCAAGGACGCCGCCGGCAAATTCCTCTGGCCCGGCTTCGGCGAAAACATGCGGGTGCTGAAGTGGATCATTGACCGCGCCCGCGGCCGCGCGGTGGCCAAGGAAACGCCCATCGGCTGGACCCCGCACTATGAGGACATGGATTGGAAGGGCCTGGATTTTTCCAAGGAACAATTCGAGGAACTCCAGCATTTCGACCGCGCAGCGTGGCGCAAGGAAATCCTGGACCACGAGGATCTGTTCCTCGATCTGCACTCGCATCTGCCGAAGGAAATGATTTACGAGCGCGAGTTGCTCATCTGCCGGATGTAACCTGGCCGGTTTGATCCTGAACGGATGACAATCATCCCACCCCGGCCCGGCTGCGGCAGCGGCCAGGCCGGGCGGATCGTTCGAAGTCTTGCCAATACGAACGAGGTTGCCTCGACTTTTCCCTCTGCCGCCTCACGTCTTTGCGTTGAATTTTTTTCCCGTTTGCCGCATCTTCTCGGCCGCACAATTTCTATGGCTGAAAAACCGACACCGATTTACGACGAGAGCAAGATCAAGACGCTGTCCTCGCTGGAGCACATCCGGCTGCGAACGGGCATGTATATCGGGCGCATCGGCACCGGCGCGCATCCCGACGACGGCTGCTACGTCCTGCTCAAGGAGGTCGTGGACAACGCGATTGACGAATACATCATGGGCCACGGCAAGGAGGTCCAGATCAACCTCGAGGGCAACCGCGTGGCGGTGCGCGATTACGGCCGGGGCATCCCGCTGGGCAAGGTGGTGGACTGCGTGTCCAAGATCAACACCGGCGCGAAATACAACGACGAGGTGTTTCAGTTCAGCGTCGGCCTGAACGGCGTCGGCACCAAGGCGGTCAACGCGCTGTCAAAGAATTTTTTCGTGCGCAGCCACCGCGACGGCGAGTTCGCCGAGGCGAGCTTCAAGATCGGCAAGCTGAAAAAAGAAGATTCCGGCAAAACGAAAGAGCCGAACGGCACGCTCATTGAATTCGAGCCGGACGAAAGCATTTTCAAGGAAAGCGAATTCCGCCTCGAGCACATTGAGCGCCGGCTGCGGCATTACAGCTATCTCAACACCGGGCTGAAGCTGATTTTAAAAACGCCGGAATTGGCGGAGCCGAAGGTGTTTCAATCGCGCCACGGGCTGATGGATCTGGTCATGGAGGATCTGGCGGGCGACGGCAGCGAGCCGATCTATGCGCCGCTCCATTACTCGGGCAAAACGCTGGAGTTTTGCTTCACGCACAGCAACTCGCGCTACGGCGAGACGTTTTATTCGTTCGTCAACGGCCAATACACCAGTGACGGCGGCACGCATTTGAGCGCGTTCCGCGAAGGCTTGTTAAAGGCGGTCAACGAATACGGCAACACCAAATTCGAGGGCGACGATGTACGTGAATGCATGGTCGGCGCGGTGGCGATCCGGCTGAAAGATCCGGTGTTCGAGTCGCAGACCAAGAATAAATTGGGCAACACCGAGATCCGCACCGAACTCGTCAACAACGTCCGCGAGGAGCTGCTGCATTTCTTCCAGCGCAACAAACAGATCGCCGAAACGATCATGGCGAAGGTCGCCGACACGCAGCAGTTGCGGAAGGAACTGCAGAACGTGAAAAAGCTCGCGCGCGAACGCGCCAAGGCGATCACGCTGCGCATCCCGCAGTTGAAAGACTGCAAGAATCATTTCGACAAGAAGCGGGAAAAGGGCAAGGGCACGATGGTTTTCATCTGCGAAGGCCAGTCGGCGGCCGGCTCGATCACAAGCTGCCGCGACGTGAACAACCAGGCCGTGTTCGTGCTCAAGGGCAAGCCGCTCAACGTCTGGGACCTCAAGCGCGACGTGATGTATAAAAACGACGAGATGTATAACCTCATGCAGGCGCTCAATGTGGAAGACAACACCGAAGGCTTGCGCTACGAGAAGGTGATTCTCGCCACCGAC
>CAIJNQ010000243.1 GCA_903822015.1 uncultured Verrucomicrobia subdivision 3 bacterium
ACTGGCACAGAAAAGTGAACCCGGTCAATGGTGTAAAAAATGCTATAAGAATTAGCTCAAAAAATAGTCGCCGATGGTCCATCAGGGCAGGTAACCTGATGAAAATTTAAAATTCGATACCCTTTGGTACCTTTAAGTACATTTAAGTTACCTGGAACCGCTAAAACGACGACGAACCGCTGATATAATAGGTGGTAAAGTGTAAGAAAAGTTTCCAGATCTGACAAGTTTGGTGCCACTGCCAAAACGGGTCGGCCCGGGTTCTTTGAAAATCTAGCGATGTTCGGGTATGGATGGCGCGCCGCGCTTGCCTTTGTTCGGCTGGGACGCCGCGCCGCGCCGCGCCATCCGGGGCCCTCGGTCAGCATCACGCATCACCCATAATCGCCACTGCCAACTTTTCGATTTCCTCGGCCAGCGGAGGCAAGGCTACTCCATCGCGCAGCATGTCAGTATTTTAGCTTTTCAGCGTTTTGATATATGCTGCCAACTGCCAACTGCCAACTGCCAACTGCCAACTGCCAACTAGGTATCCTTTACCCCCTGAAAAAATAAAAAAGGTAAAGAAAAGGTAAAGTTTTAGATGCTCTATCAACCACTTACAACAGTTGTCGGCCTCCCTGGTAAAGAAAAGGGTAAAGTTTTATTTATCGGTAACGGGATGCCGATGTTCGGTCCGCGGCGGTGACGGCGGATTCAGCTTTGGCGGTTGTTCAAGGCAACTTCCGATGCTTGGATGAAGCCTATACCCGATCGCCGAAATTGGTGGGTATGGCATATGTGCCGTCCGGCTGGGAGGAGGCCGAGCGTCCCCGCGAGCCGTGACATGGGCTGGCCCCTTGGCCAGTTTTCGGCAACTCGGAAATACGCCCTCGATTATTTTCTTTTCTCGCCCGACCGGGGTGCCGTCGGCCGGCGGTTTGAATTTTCTTACTCGCCAAATCGCCGCGGTTTTCTGATGCTATGGTGAGTTATGTTTACTGGAACTTACACCGCCATTGTCACCCCGTTCAAATCGGGCGCCATCGATGAAGCCGCCCTCGAGCATCTGATCAAATTGCAGATCAAGGGCGGGGTGGATGGCATCGTGCCGGTTGGCACCACGGGCGAATCGCCCACGGTGGATTATGAGGAGCATATCCGCATCGTCACGCTGGCCGTCAAGTTTGCCGTCGGCAAAATCAAGGTCCTCGCCGGCACCGGCGGCAATGCGACCAGCGAAGCGATTTATCTGACGCAGGCCGCCGAGAAGGCCGGCGCGGATGGTTCGCTGCAGGTTGCCCCGTATTACAACAAGCCCACGCAGGAGGGCTTGTATCAGCATTTTCGCGCCATCGCCAAAAGCACCAGACTGCCGCTGGTGCTCTACAGCATTCCGGGCCGCTGCGGCATCGAGATCGGCATTGAGACGGTGAAACGCCTGGCGCGCGAATACAAAACCATCGTGGGCATCAAAGAGGCCGGCGGGAGCTGCGACCGGGTGTCCCAATTGCGCGCGGCGCTGGGCCCGAAGTTTGAGATTTTGTCCGGCGACGATTCGCTGACGCTGCCGTTCATGTCGGTCGGCGCCCAGGGCGTCATCAGCGTGGCGTCGAATGTAATTCCCCGCGAGGTGTCGCAGATGGTGAAGCTGTTTGCCACCGGCAAAAGCGCCGCGGCCCTGCGGTTGCATGAAAAGTATTATCCCCTGTTCAAGGATTTGTTCATCGAGACGAATCCCACGCCGGTCAAGGCCGCGCTGGCGATGATGAAATTGATCGCGGAGGAATATCGTCTGCCGCTGGTGCCGATGGACCCGAAAAATTGGGACACGCTGCGCACGACGCTCAAACGTTGCGACGTTTTGGAATAATTATGACCCGCGTCATCATCACCGGAGCGAAGGGCCGCATGGGACAGGCTCTCGTGGCCTGCGCTAAAAACTTCCGCCAGCTGGAGGTCGTCGGCCAGATTGACACGGGCGACGACCTGGCGGCCGTGATTGACAAGGGCGACGTGGTGATTGATTTCAGCACCCACACGGCCACGGTCGAAGTCGCCGCCCTTTGCGCCAGGCACGGCAAGGCGCTCGTCATCGGCACCACCGGCCACACCGACACCGACACGTTTGAGATCACCAAATCCAGGGCGAAAATTTCCATCGTCTGGGCTTCCAATTTTTCCACCGGCGTGAACACGCTGTTCTGGCTGACCCGCAAGGCGGCGGAAATCCTCGGCCCGGACTTCGACCTCGAAGTCGTCGAGATGCACCATCGCCTGAAACGGGATGCGCCCAGCGGCACGGCGAAAACCCTGGCGGAAATCCTCGCCGATGTGCGCCAGCTGCGTCTGGCCGAGGCGGCCCGCCACGGTCGCTCCGGCATCGTTGGTGAGCGTAAGCCGTCCGAGATCGGCATTCACTCCCTGCGCGGCGGTGATGTGGTCGGTGATCATACGGTGGTTTTCGCCAATACCGGCGAGCGGGTGGAGTTGACGCACAAGGCCTCCAGCCGCGACACCTTTGCCAACGGCGCCCTGCGCGCAGCCCTTTGGGTCGTGAACCAGAAGCCCGGCCTCTACGACATGCAGGACGTGCTGGGGTTGAAATGAACCGTAGGAGACGACGTAAGGAGTCTCTAACTGAATGCAAAAACAATGAGCCTCCTCGCGTCGGCTCCGACTTTGGCTTTTGTCGCGCTGGGCTCGAACCTCGGCGATTCGCGGCAAATCATTTTATCGGCGTTGGCGCGGCTGCAACTCTTTTCCGACGCGCCGGTTCTTCGGTCTTCTCTGTGGCAGACGTCGCCGGTCGATTGTCCGCCGGATTCCCAAAAGTTTGTGAATGCGGTTGCCGGTCTCGTGCCGCACCACGGTGAAACGCCGGAATCGTTGCTGGCCAAATTGCGCGAACTGGAAAGGGAATTCGGCCGGGTCCCGAAAACGGTTTTGAACGAACCCAGACCGCTGGATCTGGATTTGATTGCGTTCGGCGATGAAATCCGCAATTCACGGGATTTGACTTTGCCGCATCCCCGCGCCCATCAGCGGCGGTTTGTGCTTCAGCCCTTGTGTGAAATTGCGCCGGAATGGATTCTGCCGGGGCAGGGGAGAACCGTTTCCCAATTGCTCGCGGCGCTGCCGCCGGATGAAACCGTCACGCGAATTTGAGTTTGTCGCCAAATAGCTTGCGATGCTCCGCGATGGCGTAGCGGTCGGTCATGCCGGCGATGTAATCGCATACCGCGCGATGTTTGCCGACTTTACGGATCTGCTTCCGGGCGGTTTCGCCGATCACCTTAGGATGTTTCAAATAATAACCAAAGAGGTCCTTCAATAATTGTCTGGCGCGGACGTGCGGCTCGTTGACGACCGGATTGAAATACAGATGCTGATAAAGGTATTTTCGCAGTTCGCGATTCAGCCGGCCGCGGTCCCGGCTGTATTGAATCAGCGGTTGGGCAAACCGCCGCACATCGTCCGCCGAGCGCACTTTCGCGGCTTCAATCAAGCGCTCGCTGGTCGCCAGCACGTCGGCGATTTGCATGTCGATGATGGTGCGGATGATGAAATAGCGGCGGGATTCCTCGGGCGGATTGCCGAATTCTTTTTTAACGAGTTTCGCGGCGTGGGCCCAGATGCGGACGTGCTGATTCAAAGCCGTTTCCGAAAGCAGCCCGGAATCCAGGCCGTCGTCCAAGTCATGGCTGTAATAGGTGATTTCATCGGCCAGGTTGGCGATCTGGGCTTCGAGCGAAGGATGTCGGGCCACAAAACCTTTTTTCACGCCCGGCCGGTCAAACGCGGTCTGGTGCTTCGCCAGACCTTCCAGCACTTCCCAGGACAGGTTCAGGCCGGAGAATCCCGGGTATTTCTGTTCCAGTTCCTCCACGATGCGCAGGCTGTGATGGTTGTGCTCAAAGCCGCCATGGCCGCGCATCAACTGGTTCAAAACCGTTTCCCCCTTGTGTCCGAACGGCGAATGGCCCAGGTCGTGCGCCAGGGCGATGGTCTCGGCCAGGTCGGTGTTCAGCCGGAGCGCGCTGGCGAGGTTGCGCGAAATGGCGGCGACTTCAATGGTGTGCGTCAGCCGCGTGCGCAGGTGGTCGCCGGTGCCGTTCAGAAATACCTGGGTCTTGTATTCAAGCCGCCGGAAGGCGCGCGAGTGTATCACCCGGTCGCGGTCGCGCTGGTAGTGGGTCCGCCATTCCGGCGGAACCTCCGGATGCTCCCGGCCGCGCGTGTCGCCGCTGAACTGCGCGTAGGGCGCCAGTATCTGCCGTTCAATTTGTTCCAGTTCCGTTCGGGTGCGCGGCATGACACTATGGGGAATGACCGGCCAAATCAGTTTGTCAGCAGCTCCTGCACGGATATGCCGCGCAGTTCAAACAGCCGGCGGATGGTGTCTTCGATCAGGTTGTTCGGGCAGGACGCGCCGGCGGTGATGCCCACCGTGATTTTGCCGGCAGGCAGCCAGTTTTGCGTCTCGACTTCCTTGTGCAGATGCTGGTTGTAATGGACGATGAGCCGGTCCGAGACCATCTTGCCCGCGTTTTTGATGAAAAATGTCGGCAGCTGGGCTTCGCCCATCTCGGCGAGATGCGAAGTGTTGGATGAATTGTAGCCGCCGATGACCACCAGCAGGTTCATCGGCTCGACCAGCAGTTTTTGCAGCGCGTCCTGGCGGTCCTGTGTGGCGCCGCAAATCGTGTCGAAGAAGCGGAAATGCTTTTCAATCGCCGTTTCGCCGTGTTTCTTGGTCATCGCCTGTTTGATGCGGCGTTGCACCTCCTCGGTCTCGCCGCGCAGCATCGTTGTCTGGTTTGCCACGCCGACCGCCTGCAAATGCAGGTCGGGATCAAAACCGGCGGACTAGGCGCCCTTGAATTTTTCTAGAAACTCCTCCTTGTCACCGCCGTGCAAAATGTAATCACAAACATAATCCGTTTCTGCGAGGGTGAAGACAACGAGATAATGCCCGCTGCCATAGGCCCGGGCCTGGGACGTGGTGGCCTTGGTTTCCTCGTGCTTCGCCTTGCCGTGGATGATGCTGGTGACGCTTTCCTTGGAATACTGGCGGACGCGCTTCCAGACGCTCATCACGTCCCCGCAGGTGGTATCCACGATGATGCAGCCTTTGGCCTCGATTTTTTTCCGCGTGCCGACTTCCGTCCCGAAGGCGGGGATGATGACCGCATCGCCGGATTGCAGGGTCGACAAATCCTCATCCGTCGGTTTGGGCGATATGATCTGGATCCCCATGTTGCGGATCTGGTCGTTCACCTCGGGATTGTGGATGATTTCGCCGAGCAGATAAATGGGCGTATGCGGCGATACCTCGGAAAAATGCTTCTTGGCGGCGTAGGCGAGGTCGATCGCCCGTTCCACGCCGTAGCAAAAGCCGAATTCCTTCGCGAGCTTCACGGTCAGCTCCCCGGCGGAAAGCATGCCGCCCCCGGCGCGGATGCGTTCGACCAGTTCGCTGCGATAGTGGGTGAGCACCTGCGCCTGGACGGCTTCCATGATATCCGGCCGGCGAAGGTTGATTTTTTGCGGGGCGGTGGACGCTCCAGTTGCCATGCCCCAAATTAAACGCGAACCGGCGAACCGTCTAGCAGAACTTCCGCTTCGGAACGCGGTTATTTAATTGCGCCGGTGAAGTTTTGTGCCAGCATATCCGCGGATCGGGGCGTAGCGTAGCCTGGCTAGCGCGCCTGCCTTGGGCGCAGGAGGTCGGGAGTTCAAATCTCCCCGCCCCGACCATTTTTCATAATCACGCCGACCGCTGTAAAAACGCGTCTGGTTTGAGAAGGAATTGAAAAGGTTTGAGAAGAATCACCTCCCAGCGACCCACAAACACCCCCTCTGTACACGGCGGTTGAAAAGTGCGGCGGGTGGCGCTCGAAAAGTGCTGCACCTTCCGGGCAAAGAAGACTGTTTTTTCAGGGTTTCGTCAAGCTGTTG
>CAIJNQ010000244.1 GCA_903822015.1 uncultured Verrucomicrobia subdivision 3 bacterium
CAAGTCCGCCGGTTGAACAGACTTCAATGCTTCGACGTTCTCGGCAAAGCGCGGGTCGGTCACTGCCGCCGCATCCGCCACGGACAATTTCTCGCGCACGTTGCCGGAGAGATACTGGTCGTCGGTCTCCCATTGGTTCGTTTGGGGATTCAGAAAGATGACACCCTTCAGGTCCGGCAAAAATTCCGGCACCGGTTGGTTGAGCAGGTCGGCCATGTGGTCGAGGTCAACGCAACCATGCTCGTTCAAAGTGACGAGCAGCGCCTCCTTTGGTGTGCCGACGGATTCAACCGGCTGCCGGTGATGAATCGTCCGCTCATGGAAAATGGTGGTCTTGGTCGCCCGCTGCGTCTCATCATTGTAATTTTCCAACGAGAGCAGCAAGGGCAGATCGGGATCGCCGTCGAAGGCGCGCTGGTTGGCGCGGACGTTCACCGGACCAAACCGCGCCACAAAACGGTCGTAAGCCAGATTGAGTTGTTGCCGCGTTTCGACGACGCGTTCTTCGGGGCTGCCGTCCATCTGCGACCGCAGGCAATCGCGGACGGCATCCCGCACCGGAATCAGATGCCGGATGCGCGAGCGCAGGTCGCTGGGCATGTCGGTGAGGGGCCGTAAAACATCGTCCTCGCGGATGCAGACCATGCCGTCGTGCAGGCAGTAGGCGTTGGGTTTTACAAAATCGGGCGCAGGAATCGTTTCTTCCAGGGTCGGCTCGGAAATTTTGTGCGTCTGTGCCTGATAAATGTCCTGCGGCAATTTTTCAATGGCCTCGGCGAGGGCGTCCGCCAGTTTGCGAGCGTCCGGTTCCAACGTCGGCTCGTTGCCGCCATACATTCCACCCCCAAGCCGCATTTTACCGAGCATCATTTCCGGGCGGGCGGCAAAGTATTCATTGAGGGTGAAAGCCTCGCCGATGTCGTTGGTGTATTCCGCAGTTTCCTTCCAAGCCGTGCCGGTTGGCGATTCACCGGCGCGCAGCCTGCGCAGCATCACGATGTCGGTCGTCACCTCCGTGCCGGCATTTTTCTTGAAGGCGTCGTTGGGCAGACGGATTGCACCCAACAATTTCGCGCGCGTGGACAACAATTCGCGCAAGGTTGAATCGAGTTTGTCCATCGTGCCCCGCGACGTGATGAACATCATCAAGCCGCCGGGGCGGACTTTTTCCAAAGCCGCCGCGAAGAAATAATCGTGGATTTGAAATTTGTAACTGTTGAAGCGCGGGTCGTGGACGGTGTAATCACCGAATGGGACGTTGGAAATCGCAAGATCGTAAAAGCCATCGGCCAGCTTCGTCTGCTCAAACGGCTGGGCACGAATGTCCGCGTCGGGATAAAGTGCTTTTGCGATGCGCGCGGTCAACGGATCAATTTCAATGCCGGTGACGGTCGAACGCCGGAGCATCTCTTCAGGCATGAGGCCGACGAAGTGGCCGATGCCGCACGCCGGTTCCAGCACGCGCCCGCCCTTGAAGCCGAACCGCTCGGCGGCGCGATACATCGCGCCGATGACGGTCGGCGCGGTGTAATGGGCGTTGAGGGTGGTGGCGCGGGCGGAACGATGTTCCTCGTCGGAAAGAATCTCCGAAAGCTGGATTTGTTCCTTGTGCCAGTCGGCGCTGTCCACATCGAACACCTGGGGCAACCCGCCCCAGCCGACATATTTGACCAGTGCGGCTTTTTCCTTTTCGGTCGCCGGACGTTCCTCGGCATCGAGTGCCCGCAACGTTTGGATGGCGGCGAGGTTCCGCTGAAATTTTTGTTTCGGGCCGCCTTCGCCTAAACGGTCGGCTTCCGCGATGCGATAACTGTTGAGATTCTTGGGAGGTTCATCCTGATGCTGGCGATGCCGGCGCTCTTTCTTTGACTTAACGGCATCGTGACCATTTGACTGCTGGACATCTGCTTGATGATTATCTGTCAGGACTCTGGAGGCAGGAGGATGTATTTCTCCCGAACCATTTCCCA
>CAIJNQ010000245.1 GCA_903822015.1 uncultured Verrucomicrobia subdivision 3 bacterium
GGTGGGCTTGCTTCGAAAAAGCGGACAGTAAAATCGAGTCATTTGGTTAATTGTTTTTGGATTCGAAGTCAACTGGGGACAGGAAATTAAGGGCGCTATGGAGGCGCTTGGGATTATAGAAACATTCTATGTAATCGAAGATGGCGGTACGGGCTTGGTGGTGAGTGGTGAACTGCCGACGATAGACGAGTTCCCATTTGAGGGTGCTCCAGAAACTTTCCATGGTGGCGTTGTCGTAGCAATTACCCTTGCGGCTCATGGAGGCGATGAGGCCTGACCGAGCGAGGGCGTGGCGATAATCAGCGGCGGCGTATTGGACCCCGCGATCGGAGTGGCAGAGGAGCTTGGCCGGCGGCTGGCGATGCAGGAGCGCCATGGCTAAAGCTTGTAAAACCAGGGCCGTGTCGATCCGCTGGCTCATGGCCCAGCCGACGATTTTGCGGCTGTAGCGGTCCAGCACGGCGGCCAGATAAAGCCAGCCTTCCCCAGTCTGGATGTAGGTGATGTCCATGACCCAGATTTGATTGGGGGCCGTGGCCTGGGGCACGGTCGCCAGGTGATTGGGGGCGATGGGGTGATCGTGGTTGTTGTCGGTGGTTTGAACTCGGTAGCGGCCCTTCTGGCGACCGCACAGGCCCGCGGTGCGCATGAGCCGGGCGATGCGATTGCGGCCATGGCGGCAGCCTTGTTGACAGAGCGCCTGCTGGACGCGCGGACTGCCATACGTTTGCCGGCTGTTGGCAAAAATGGTGGCAATCTGACCGGTGAGCTTTTGATTGGCCCGGGCGCGTGGGCCAGGGTGGTCACGACGCTGCTGCCAGTCGTAGAAGCCGCTGGGGGAAACTTCCAGGAGTTGGCATAAACCCAGAATGGCATGATCGGTCTTCATCGCGTGAATCCGTTCATAGCGTTCGGTGACGGTTCGGAGAGAATGCCCAATGTTTTTTTTAAAATGTCGCGCTGCTCGGTCAAGTGGCGAATCTCCCGGTGGGCGGCCTCCAACTGGGTTTGCAACTCGGCGGCCGAACTCGGCTTTGCCCCGGCCGCTGCCTTCCCCCCAGCGTCGGCCGGGGCAAAGCGCAGCCGCCAGGCATACAGCCGGTTGGGGAGAATCCCCAACTCCACGGCCACCACACTGGCCGACTTGCCACTGGTCAGCCAGTTGTTGACGGCTTCAAGTTTAAAGGTTTGGTCAAACTTCTGACGCGTCTTAACGGTGTTCTGGTTATTGGCTTTAATCATTTGATTGTCTACCCAATTTACCGTCCGTCAAATCGAAGCAGCCTCCTGGGGTGAGGGGGTAAATGACAATCAAATCTCGAAACTATTATCTTTCGCCGAATAATTCTTTTAAGCCCTGCCCTGGCTGCCTCTCCCCGTCAGCACGCTTTGTCTAGTCGCCCCACGGTGCTTTGGTTGGTTACCTCACCCTGACCCGGCCCAACCTCGCGCTCCTCCAGTCCCGTGCTTGAACAATCCCATCAGCGGGGAGCGATTTCTCCCTCTCCCCGGGGGAGAGGGTCGGGGTGAGGGGGAAAATGGCGTCCAACCCAAACGCGGCCACGCCTTTTCTGAAATACTCTAATCAGTCGAACAGGCTCAATTCGCGGTTGGCCTTGCGCAGCCGGCGGGACAGGCTCAAGGTCAGATTTTTGAGCAGTTTGATCTTGGGCGAGGGATGGCAGACGCCCAGCCGTTCGAAATTTTCCAGGCTCAACACATCGCATTCCACATCCGTGTCCGCCACGATCATGGCCGAGCGCGGCGCCATGTCGATCGCCGCCATCTCCCCGAAGACCATCCCCGCCGAAAAAGTCGCCAGCCGCCGGCGCGCCCCGTTCTCCTGCGGGATGATGACGCTCACGCAGCCGCGCGCGAGTAGGAAAATTTCCTTCGCCTCGTCCCCGATATGGATGATCGTGTCGCCGGCTTTGTAGTTCTGCCGCTTCAGGAACGAGTTGAAAATCTTGAGTTCGGGCACCGAGAAATTCTTGCACAGCTCGTATTCCGCGATCTTCGCGCGGCGACCCGTGCGGCTGGCAGGGAGGATTTTTTCGAGCAGCCGGTTCTCGCACCATTCCAGCGCCAGGTCGTTGTCGTCAAATGATCGGTAAACTTTTTCAAAGCGTTTGCCGAGCTTGATTTTCATGTAGCGCGCCAACAGCCGCACGTGCGCGGTGTGCGTGAAGAGGACGGGTTTGTTGTGTGTGGCCAGTTTGGTCAGCAGCTCGTAAAACAGGCGGCAGGCGCTCTCGTTTAAGGTGAGCACGCGCTTGAAATCAAGGATGAGCTGCTGGGTGGCGTCGAAGCATTCCATCACGTCGCGCACGACCGCCTCGGCGGTGGTGAACGTCAGGTTGCCTTGCAGCTGGTACACTTTGATGCCGTCGCCGGATTTTTGCAGGGCCAGGATTTCTGCCGGCGTGCGCACCCGGCTGGAGTTCAGCTCCGCCCCGGTGAACTTCAGCCGGATCGTGAATTTGCCGATGCTCGGCCGGTTCAAAAGGTGCAGGTCGAAATTGCGGGAGATGGCGTCGCACACCTGGATCCCGCGCACGCTGTTGCCGTGCGCGTCCAGTGGCGGCGAGAACACGCCGATCCCCAGCTGCCCCGGCAGCACCGCGATGATCCCGCCCGCGACGCCGCTCTTGGCGGGCATCCCGATCTTGTAGATCCACTCGCCCGCATAGTCATACATGCCGCACGAACCCATCACGCTCAACACGCTTTCGACGTACTCGCCGCGGATGGCCTGCTTGCCGGTCACGGGATTGACGCCGCGGTTCGCCAGGGTGGCCGCCATGATGCCCAGATCGCGCGCCGTCACGGAAACGGAGCATTGCTGGAAATACAATTCCACCGAGGGAATCGGATCGCTCGTGAGGATGTCAAAGTTGCGCAGCATATGGCCGATGGCGCGGTTGCGGTGGCCGGTCTCGCTTTCAGATTGATA
>CAIJNQ010000246.1 GCA_903822015.1 uncultured Verrucomicrobia subdivision 3 bacterium
CTGACCAAATTGACGAAGGCCCAGGCGGATTACCTCAACGTGCCGGTTGACGGCCCGTACAAGCCGGAACACTACCGTTACTAGGCCGGTTCAAATCTAAAATCCAAAAGGCGAACGGAGAAATCCGTTCGCCTTGTTTTTTCAATGGATCCATTCAAATTTTCAATCATCATTATGTTGCGCGTGATGAGATGATCCGGCAGGTGAAAAAAAATCTTAAACTTAAGTTTCTTGGTTGTTTTGGCCGGTTGATTCGTATCTGCGCCGCGGTCTACGTGGTGGCTTGCATTGGTTGCGCGTTGTTTCAACGAAAACTGATATATTTTCCTCTGTCTCTTACGCCAGTTCAGGTGAACGAATCGGCCGGGGCCGCCAAGCTGGAGCGTTGGAACGATGGGTCTGGCCGGGCCATCGGCATGAAACGACTGTCTCCTAGGCAGCCGGCAGATGGGCAAGTGCTGATTACCTATGGCAACGGCAGTTGGACCGTTGCCAGTGCTCATTATGCGGATGACATTCAACGCCTCGCCCGGCTTGACGTGTTCATCCTGGAGTATCCCGGTTACGCGGATCGCTCCGGCTCGCCCAGCCAAAACAGTATTTTTAACGCGGCGGATGAGGCGCTCCGTTCATTGAGCACGAACAAGCCGACATATCTCGTGGGCGAATCACTGGGCAGTGGCGTTGCCGCATATCTGGCGGGAATGCATCCCGACCGCATTGCGGGCATAATCTTGCTTTCCCCATTCAACCGGTTGACGAGTGTCGCGCAGGATCATATGCCCTTTTTTCCGGTGTCGCTGATGTTGGTTGACCGGTTTCCCTCAGCAGATTACTTGCGCAATTATCATGGACCGGTCGGGATCATGGTGGATGGACGCGATGAAGTGGTGCCGAAAAAATTTGGCCGACGTCTTTATGACGGTTACGTCGGCCCAAAACACCTTTGGAGTTTCCCTGACGGTTATCACATTTCCATCATGGACCCTCCGGAAAAATTCTGGGCTGAAGTTCTGGAATTTTGGCGAACCGACAGTCTTCCTCCTTGAGGGAACCTTTCGCGGTTTTTGCGTGCTTGAAGAAAGTGTCACCTTTGCTGACTATTTAAATTATGTTTCGAATCGGCATGGATCTGGGCGGCACCAAGATTGAGGGAATTGTGCTGGACGCGTCGGGCAGGGAATTATTCCGCAAACGCATCGCGACCGAGCGGGATTTCGGTTATCACAACATTTTGAACCGCATCAAGGGACTTCACGCCGACCTGGCGGCGCACATTCATAACCGGCCGCACACTTTCGGCATCGGCGCGCCGGGTGTCGTCTCGCCGCGTACCGGGCTGCTGAAAAATTCTAACACGGTCTGTATGATCGGCCAGCCGGTGAAGTCGGATCTTGAAAATCTGCTCGGTCGCAAAATTGAAATTCAGAACGATGCGAATTGTTTTGCGATGGCGGAAGCCCTGCTCGGCGCGGGCCGCGGCAAGAAACTGGTTTTTGGCGTCATCATGGGTACCGGCTGCGGCGGCGGCATTGTCCACCACGGTGAAGTCCTGACTGGCCCGCAGGGCATCGCCGGTGAATGGGGGCATATGTCCATTGATCCGCAGGGACCGAAATGTTACTGCGGCCAGCTGGGCTGCGTGGAGACGTTTATCAGTGGTGGCGGCTTGGAGAACCGCTATGCTGAACAGTTCGGCGTCCGGAAGCCGCTCCGGGAGATTGAAAAAGAATATTACGCCGGCGAACCCGAAGCGGTGGCTTTCATAAAGGTTTTCTTTCGCCGTTTCGGTCGCGCCATCGCCAACCTGATTGATATTCTGGACCCCGACGTGGTCGTGCTCGGTGGCGGCGTTTCGAAGTTCGACGCTCTCTACACTGAAGGTGTGGCGGAAGTGGCAAAATATGTCTTTAGCGATTCCCTGGAAACGCCCATTCTCAAACATCAGATCGGCGATTCCGCCGGGGTGCTGGGCGCGGCGTTGATCGGTGTTTAAAACTTAAACCGCGGTGGAACCGGTCTGCATTTATCACTTTGCGGCCGTGATTTTGTAAAGCACTACCCCGTGCGCGGGAATCGTCAGCGGTAAAATGCCGTTCGCCGCGTCCACATCGGGCAAATTACTTTGCCGCCATAAATCGCGCACACGCAGTTTCCCCTTGAAGCCAAGGGTCGCGAGTTGGTTGAATTGCCGGTTCGCTGCCGCCGGGCCCAGGTTGAAAAATCCAAGCGCGCATCCGCCGTCCGCCAGGTCTTTCTCATATACTCGGACGTCGCCGTCCTTCAGGACGCACATTGCTTCTTTGCCCAGTTCGTCCTGGTCCAGCGCCAGCACCTCGTCGTTTTCCAATAGGCTCAGTGTGAAGTCGTCGAACTTGGTCATGTCGCAGCCAATCAGCAGCGGTGCGGACAGCAGGCACCAAAGGCTGATGTGCGTGTATTGTTCGTCCGGGTTGAGCCGGGATGGATGCAGGTTTCCCCAGCCGACCTGGCCGACGATCAGCATGTCCGGATCATTCCAATTCCCCGGCTGGGCGAACGGCGCGGCTTGATCCTGCTTGAAGCCGATTCCGCTCAGGCTTTTCCAGGTGTCTACAATGTCGCCTGTGGTGCGCCAGCAATTGCCGTTCACTGACCCGCCCCATTTCCACACGTCCGCCATCCCGTACTGGCATAGGCTGAAGACGATGTCGCGATTTTGCTCGCGCAGGAATTTGCCCATGACCTGGTAGGGAAAAATCGCGCCGGCATCATCCTTCGCCGTCTTGCCCCAAAGCGGTATGTTTTTGGCATTCGGGTCGCCGCCCGCGGCGATCTCGCCGTAGCTGCACCAGTCGTATTTCAAATAATCGAATCCCCATTTCGCGTAGGTCTGTGCGTCCTGTTCCTCGTGCTGCCAGCTTGCCGCGCAACCGCCGCACGTCCATGGGCCGGGCGAGGAATAAAGTCCGGCTTTCAAGCCGAGGTTGTGGATGTAATCCGCCATGCCTTTCATGTCGGGAAAACGCGAGTTTGGCACGATGACCCCGTCCCGGTTGCGGAAGGGTCCCCGCAAGGTTGGATCCTGTGAGTCGCGATGATTCTGCCAGTAATCGTCCACATTGATGTAAGTCCAGCCGTGATTGATCAGGCCGCTTTTGACCATTGCGTCCGCCGCGCTCTTGACCATTTCCTCCGAAACCGCGCCGGCAAAACAATTCCAGCTGTTCCAGCCCATCGGCGGTGTGAGCGCTATCTGATTGCCGACGACGATGCGGAAGGGCTTCTCTGCTTCACCGAGCGAATTTTTGGCGCGCAATGTGACAAGGTATTGGCCCGGTTTGTTTAAAGTGCCGGTGATCTGTCCGGTAACCGAATCCAGTTTCAATCCGTGGGGCAAATGTATGGCGGAGAATTTAATCGGCCGGTCGCCCGTCGCCGGGATCGTGAACAAAAACGGGGAGCCGGGCCGGACGCCGAAGACGTTTGCACCGTTGATCCGTGGCGTGGCCGGCGCGGCGGGCGTGAGCATGTAGGGCGCGACGAACGCCAGTGGTGGTTCGGCTGGAACGGTCGCCGGGCGGCCGGCCGCCGTCTCAAACTTCGCGTCCGCCCAGTCGGCGTGGTCGAAATTTTCCCCGTCTCCGGCATCGCTGACTTCCAGCACTAGCGATTTCACGCCGGCCAGATCTACCTCGCAATCCTTGGCCGGCGCGCCGGCACGCATCGCGCCGCTCTGCCATAGCACCCGGCCGTCGCCGCGCACGATGAATTCCACGCTCGACGCGGCGTTGCCGTTCACCTCGTCATCCACGCCGACGCTGGCGGAAAATTTCTGCGCGCCGCCATCTAGGTTGACCCGCAGCAGGCCGGCCGCGTGGGTGCCGAAACCGCGCTCAAACCGCTTGCCGCCGATGGTGAGCGGATGGCCTTCAACCGATTGGTTTTTATGCGGATCGCCCCAGCCCTGCGTGGCGGCGGCGAGATTCAAATCATCGAGCCAGACCGTTTCGGCGGTAGCCATTCCGGCAGTGGACCAGGCCAAAGAAAATCCCAGCGCGTAGGCAAAACGTGAATTCATCCTGCGATTCTGCCTCTGGAAATGGTCTCGTCAAGCTCGCCCGCCGGAAAATTATCACTACACTTTGTTTATGACAAAGCTGCTCATTGCCACACGCAACCGGCACAAGGTCGGGGAGATCCGCGCCATCCTCGGTGATCGGTTTGAATATCTCACCCTCGACGATTTTCCCGCCGCGCCGAAGGTCGTCGAGGACGCGGACACCTTTGCCGGTAACGCGACGAAAAAAGCCGTGGAGCTGGCCCGCTGGCTTTCCATCTCGTCACTTGTCACTCGTCACTCGTCACTTTTTGTTCTGGCCGACGATTCCGGTTTGGAAGTGGACGCGCTCGGCGGACGGCCCGGTGTTTATTCCGCCCGTTTTGCCGCCGGGGATTCAGCCGGGTCCGGTAACACGCCCGACGCCGACAACAACGCCAAGCTGCTGCGCCTGCTTGAAAATGTTCCCGTGGAAAAGCGCACCGCCCGGTTCCGCTGTGTGATTGCCCTCGTTCCGGTGCCGCTCGGACAGGTTGAGGGCGCGTCACCGGTTTGTATTGCGGAGAAATGTACCGCGCAAATTTACGATGGCGCGTGTGAAGGTAAAATCATCTTTGAACCATGTGGCCAAAATGGTTTTGGCTATGACCCGCTTTTCGTGCCGGAAGGGTTCACTCGATCGTTCGCGGAACTCGGCGACGACGTTAAAAATAAATTGAGTCATCGCGCCCGGGCGCTGGAAAAACTGCGGCAAATTGTCGCCTGATGACCGTTGCGAACTTCATCCGGGTCGTCAGGGTCGCGTTACTTTTTCAGCCGGAAGAAAAGCGTCGCATTCGTCATGCTGTTCGTGACGACGCTGCTGTATCCGGTCGGCGTGGGGAAATTGCTGAGGGTCTCCCAGTTCGCTCCGCCAAGGTTGGTGGTGGTTTGCAGTTGATAATCTGTTG
Organism: uncultured Verrucomicrobia subdivision 3 bacterium; assembly: GCA_903822015.1. Lineage (GTDB taxonomy): Bacteria > Verrucomicrobiota > Verrucomicrobiia > Limisphaerales > UBA11358 > UBA11358. Next base: position 4,990 of record CAIJNQ010000246.1, read on the forward strand.
CCCAGGCCGGCCACTCGACCAGAGTGTTCGTGCCGACCGTCGTCAGGCTGAGGCTGGGTGGCACGCTGGCGGTGGCGACTACCGTCGCTGCCGCGCCGATATAACTCTGGATGGTGATATAAACCGGATAATCGCCCGCGTTGGTGTAAGTGTGCGAGCCATACACACCATTCAATCCGCTCGCGTTGGTGAGGACGACCCCGCTGTTGGTAATGTTGTCACCCCAGTTGATGAAAGCGTTGAAATTGGTCGGCGCGCTATTGGGTATGCCGTTCGTGAATGTTGCCATCAGCTGGTTGGTGAACGAAGTCATCTCCAAAGCGGTGAAGTTGGTGGCCTGCGCGGCAATCGGCGTGTCGCCGAAGACGAAGGTGTAGATCTGCTGGTCATACGGAAATAAAGTTGGGGCCAGATTCCAAATGGAACTTGAGCTGACGATGAAGTTGACGCTTACGGGTCCGACGTAATTTGTCGACGGCTTCAGAAAAAACTGCATTTGGCCCTGCGTGTTGGTGATGTTGTAGGTGAGCGTCTTGTACATGCTGTTGCTGACATTATAGGTCGAGTTGGAGGCGGCATTGGAGGAAGCCAGGTTCACAAATCTTGGAAACCAATATAATGTCTGGCCATCCAGCCCTACGGCATTTTGGAAATTAGTCAGTGTCACATTCATCGGCGCGACGAGGTTGGTGGTAGTATTGGGATAAAGGAACGGCTTCCCGTTGCTGTTGGTGTCGGTCAGCGTCGTGGCGAGAAACGAATTCGTGGCTCGTCCGCCCGTGCCGTCGTCCGCGATGATGCTGATGGTTCCCGCTACGCCGGTCAGATTGGTGCCGGTGAGCGTCAGCACGGTGTCATAATGATCCGGCACGAGCGAGGCGGTGGTGATGATCACGTCGGCGAACGGCCGGCTATTGGTGTTGGCGGGGGTGTTGATGATGTTGGTCAGGACGTTGAAGCCGCGGAGCAATTGCCCAAAAATCGTGTAGCCGAAATCCAGGGCGCGCTGCGGACCTTGCGTCACAAAAAACTGCGAGCCGTCCGTGTCTTTTCCGGAATTCGCCAGGGCTAGCTGGCCGTTTCCGCTGAACATGGCAGTCGGGTTGAATTCGTCATTATAACGAAAAACCGGTCCGCCCGTTCCGTTCGTGTTTGGATCGCCGCCTTGAATAACGAAGCCGGGAACGACACGGTGAAGGATCGTGTTGCTGCTGTAAAGGCCGCCGGCCGTGAATCCCTGGATGACATCAATCGTGTGCGGGGCGATGTCGCGGAACAGCATGAACGTCAGGTCGCCGATATTCGTGGCCGTCACGACGCTACCCCGAAAGGAAGTCTGAAATGCGCCCGGTGCGTTGGCCGGTGCCACCTGCACCGCTGTCATTTTCCAGAACGGGTTGTTCGTGTGCAGGATGGCCGCAATGCCGTTGGTGCTGCTCGCGGCGGTGAAGGTCAGGGGTCGGCCGTTGGTTGAAATTGCCGTGACGGGAATGATTAGAGATTTGCCGGCGGGAATCGTGACGTTGTTGAGCGCGTCAATCATCGGCGCGGCTACGGCATTCAAACCTAAAATGAGCGCAACCAAAACGGAGGGAATAACAAAAAAATAATTCATGCGGCCGAACAACTTTGATTTTAACCGGAAAACCTTATTTGAACAGGTTGCTGATTTGAAGTTTTTTCCGGAGCCGGCCGTTATCGGCGCACATGCGCAGTTTGCCGTTGGGTGCGGGCACCGCATGGAATTCGCCGCCGGCATTTTCCAGCAGCAGCGAGCCC
>CAIJNQ010000247.1 GCA_903822015.1 uncultured Verrucomicrobia subdivision 3 bacterium
GAATAATTTGTTGCTCATTGATGTTTTACTGTCCGACTAACACTGCACTCACCAGACTGTTTCCGACTTTCGGATTTCAAATCATCACTGAACTACGTTCACTTGAAGATTTACCATGCCGTGGGACTGACAAGCTATCTAACAGATATGTAAACAATGGACTAATCCGCCGGAATAGCAAGGTTTTTCTTTGCCGTCTCTCTGCTACCCTGCCGCCATGCGAAAACTGCCGCGCTCATTTTACCATCGGGACACGATGATTGTCGCCCGCGAATTGCTCGGAAAAGTCCTGGTTCACAAATCGGCGGGCGTGGAACGGATTGGCTTGATTGTGGAAGTCGAGGCCTACCTCGGCCCGCAGGACTTGGCCGCGCATTCCGCCAAAGGGCTGACGGAACGGACCCGCGTGATGTTCGGTCCGCCTGGTCACGCGTATGTCTATCTCATTTACGGAATCCATCATTGCCTGAACGTCGTGACCGAGCGTGCCGGGCATGGGTCCGCTGTCCTTTTGCGCGCGGTCGAGCCGTTAAAAAATGTCCCGGGCCGGACCTGCGGCCCGGGTCTGCTTTGCCGTGCCATGCACATTGACCGGCGGCTCAACGCGCAGGATTTGCTGAGCGACAATTTTTACCTGGCCGCGCCGGAAAAAGCCGCATCCTTCGCGATTGTCAAACGACCGCGCATCGGCGTGGAGTATGCGAAGCACTGGGCCAGACGGCATTTGCGTTTTTACATCAAGGGCAACCCGTTCGTCTCGCGAGCTTAGCCGGGGCGAAAGCCGGCTGATTCACGCCGCCCAAACCGGCGGCGGGGCGGTGAAGGCTGACGGTAGCCGGTTCAGCGGGTGGACAAACTTGATCTGCCAGGCATGCAGGCACAGCGGCAAATCGCCCATCGCCAGGGTCTGCGTGTCGCCGATTCTTTTCTCCGGCAGATAAACCCGATCGCCGCACACGGGAAAACCGAGATGCCAGAGATGCACCCGGATTTGATTCGTTCGCCCGGTCAGCGGCCGGGCCTCCAGCAGCGACGTGCCGTCGGCGTTTCTTTTCAACACCCGGAATTCGGTTCGCGCCGCGAGCCGGGATTCCCAATCCACCACCCGCGATCCAAGTTCGCCGGAATCCTCGCTGATGGGGGCTTCACAATTGAAAAGGTCTTGCCGCGGCTCGCCTTGCACGCGGACAAGATAAAGCTTCTCCACTTCGCCTCGGGCAAATTGCGGCTGCAGTTTGCCGGCGAAATGCCGCGTGCGCGTTACCAGCAGGACGCCCGTCGTGTTCGCGTCCAGCCGGTGCGCCGGATGCGGCTTCTGCGGGTGATATACTTCGTTGAGAATGTGCTGGAGCGTGTTGCGATAAAACCGGCCGCCGGCATGCATCGGCAGTGGCGCGGGCTTGTTCAGCACGATCAACGCCTCGTCCTCGTGTAAAATTTCGACGCGGCCGTTCACGTCCGGCTCCGTCACGTTGGGAAACTTGTGCAGGTAGCGTTCGCCCGCGCGGACAATTTGGGTGGCGGCCATGGCTTCGCGCTCCAGGTTCACCAGGAGGCCGCGTGCGCATTCGTCTTCCCAGTGGCTCGCGGGAACATGCGAAACAATCCGGTGGAGTGTTTCCAACAGGGTTTTGCCGTCGCAATCCTCCGGCACATTCACCGGCTTGAAATTGTCGTAAGGCTGGCTGCCGGGCAGCGGTGTGACGGCGCGGCCAATGGCCTCGTGACGGCGCGCCATGTTTAGCACCATGGTTTCGGCCGGCGTCTTGAAACAGTAAGGGCAGGCCTGTCCCCGTACGTAGCGTTCGTCCGTTTGATCCGCTTCCGTCAATGGCGTGAGGCACCGGAAACATTGTGTGGATTCCGTCTCCTGCAGACTGGGGTCCAGGCCGACCCGCTGGTCGAACACGAAACATTCGCCGTCGTAATGCGCCCCGCCACATTCCTCGAAATATTTCAAAATCCCGCCGTCGAGCTGGAGGATGTTTTTGAAGCCTTCGCGTTCCATGAACGGCCCGGCCTTCTCGCAGCGGATCCCGCCGGTGCAAAACATCACGATGGGCTGCTCTTTCATCGCCGGCGGCAGCTTGCGCACGGCCACGGGGAAATCACGAAAATGGTCGATGCCAATGGGTAGCGCATTTTTGAAGGTGCCGAGCTTCACCTCGTAATCGTTGCGCGTATCGAGCAGGGTCACCGGCCGGCCCTCGTCTAGCCACTGTTTTAGCTCCTTCGCGGCAAGTTTTGGCGACGTGCGTTTCGCCGGGGCGATGCCTTCGACGCCGAATGCGATGATTTCTTTTTTTATGCGCACCAGCATCCGGGTGAACGGCTGGTGTTCCGTTTCGCTGATTTTGAGTTGCAAAACTTCGAGACCGGTAATGCTCCGCAACTCGGCGAGCAGTAAATCAATCTTTTCGCGCTCGCCCGCCACGAACAGATTGATGCCCTCCGCGCTCAAAAGAATCGTGCCC
>CAIJNQ010000248.1 GCA_903822015.1 uncultured Verrucomicrobia subdivision 3 bacterium
GTGTAACCTATAACCAGAATGTGTTACCCATGTTCTGAATGCACCTTCTCTGAGGTGTATTCTGGCTCCTGGCTTCTGAATTCTGAATTCTGGTTTTCACCATTTACCGTCACCGCGTCCCCCGCGCCCGCATGCTCTGGCCTGGTGACCACACCGGCACCGTGTCTCTGGTGGACAATTCTAGCATCTCCCGATCGTCTATCTTGGGGTTGTCCTTGAACCTAAATTCCCGTGCCATCGTCGGGTCCGTTTTCGCCATCTCCCGCCATCCGGCGAAGCTCTTGTTCAGGGTGATTGGCTTCTTCCGCGTCGCCAATTCGGCGTCAATCTCCCCGCCGAGCTCGAAATCTTGCTGCGCCTGCTGGCACCATTGGATGAAGGAATCTAGCAGCCCCGGCAGCCGGCTGCACCCTTCCGTCGCCCGCGCTCGTGCCGCCGCCAGAAATAACAGCTCCAGCGTATCCGCACACGGCCCGATCTGGCGGCGCACGTTCTCTTCCGGCGTCTGCCCCCAGAATGTCTTCCGGTATTTGTCATATGCTTCCAGGCTGAACGGGTTTTTCAATTTGATATTTCGGGTGTATAACGGTTCTTGGCCTTCCATTAGGCTTCGTTCATCCACTCCCGTCACCAGCGCAATCCGCCGGGCCAGCGGCGGCGATAGCGGATTCCTACCGTTCTCCCAGCTCACCACCGTGTCCTTGGCTGCCCCGATCGTCACGGCAAATTCTGCCTGGGTCTGCTTCAGGATCTTTCGCAGCGCCCGGATCGGATGGTAGGGTTTTACTCTCATATCATGTCTTTGGTTCGATTTTTTATTTCGTAATTTCCCGACTTCACCCATCACGCATCTCTCAATCCACCAATCCACCACCCTTAAAATGTATCTATAAAAAATAATACACTTCCCTATTGACGGCGCAACCATCTTGTTGTAGTTGTATCAAAATAAACAAATACAAATACGAACTGCGCCCCGCTTGCTGAACCGTCCGCCCCGCCGTCCGCCGCGTCGTCGGCCCCCGCCGATACCGGTGCCTCGCCTGGTTTCGCGCCCGCTCCCGGCGAAACGCCGCGCGCCTTCAGCGCCTTCCTGGCCTACTTCCACCTCGGCCACGCCCGCGCCCTGCAGGCCGTCGCCGACCAGCTCGACGAAGGCCTGCCCACCGTCAAAAAATGGTCCAGCCGCTTTCACTGGGCCGACCGCGTGAACCGGTTCCATGCCGGCCTCCTCCAGTCGTCGGCCGCCGGGGCGGCCGATGGCCAGCGCCGCATCGCCGCCGACTGGGCGCTTCGCCTCCAGTCCTTCCGCGAGCAGGAATGGGATGCCGCCCAGTAACTCATCGCCGCCGCCCGCTGCTTCCTTGAATCCTACGGCGAGGACGATCTCCACAAAATGACTCTCGCCCAAGTCTCCCGTGCCTTGAAAATTTCCTCCCAGGTCGGTCGTTTGGCGCTCGCCGGGGCCGAGTTGCCCGCTGCCTCAGACCCCGGGCTTTCGCCCGTCCAGCAGCAGTTCCTCAACGCCGTCCACCGGCTCTACGCCCAGCCTGCCGTACCGCTTTCCTCATCCATCCCACACTCTTCATCCACCCGCGCTGCCGCAAGTTGATCGCCTGCCTGCCGTAATTGCAGCACGACTCCGAACACCCCGGCGATGTCCTGAAAACAAACATTAATGAGGAGGGCCTCGGCGGCGATGACCTCGCCGATGCCCTGCGTTATCTGGTCGCCACCCCCGTCCGCAAAATATATGTGCGGAAACTCAAAGGCCTTTAACCAATCAGGTTGTGGTGGGGCGATGGCCCAAGGCGCTGACGCTGTCCTCGCGCGCCGTCCCCTCCGTCAAGCGTGGGCGGGGCGAGACTCCGTCGAGCCGTTAGCCGTTATGCCAATTCGTCACCCACTGACCCGAAAAAATCAAATTCAGGTAACCGCAGGTAATCTTTGGTAACTTTAAGTAACATGAAAAAATGCTCGCCGCACCGGGCCCGGCGTTTCCTCCGCCCTCATTAGATGTTCGCTGTTCCCGATTTCGGCTTTCCATCAATCCATCATGCACCACCTGTGGGCGTGGCGGGACTGCTTTGTCCGCGCCCTGGCGTGCATCTCTTTGAACGCAAACCATGTTTTCCCGCTCCATTTCGTTGTCCATGATGATTAACCGTTGGCAAACGGGCGCGCGGTTTGTAAGCTATTTGGAAGTCCAACGACTAAAATTTCATGCATCAATTCAGGAATATTGCGGTCAACGCGTTCATGGAACTCATCCGGCAGCCGGTTTTTCTGCTGTTGATGACGGGTTCCGTGCTGTTCGAGATCTTTCTTGCCGTGCCCTATTACTTCGCGTTCGGCGACGAGCCGAAGTTGATCGAAAATAGTGCGCTGGCGGTGATGCTCTTGTCGGGCCTCTTCGGCGCCGTCTTGAGCGCCTCATCCTCGCTCGCCCGGGAAATCCGCAGCGGCACGGCTCTGGCCGTCTTGTCCAAGCCGGTCAGCCGCGCCCAATTTTTGCTCGCCAAATTCGCCGGCCTCGCGGCCGCCTTGACGGTGTTGACCTATGTGAACATGGTCGGAGTGCTCCTCGCCAGCCGCATGGCCTTCGATGCCTACGGCAAGACCGACCTGCCGGCGGTTGGCATTTTTGCCGCCGGTATCGCTCTCGCCTATGCCCTAGCCGGTTTCAGCAATTTCTTTCTCCGCCGCACCTTCGTCAGCGACGCGGTGTTTGCGATGGTGCTCTTCACGACCCTCGCCGCCGCCGCCGTCTTTCTGTTCACCACCCAGCAGCAAAGCCTCGGCACCCAGGCCCATGTGAATTGGAATCTGTTGCCGGCGGGCATTTTGATCCTGTTCGCGCTGTGGGTCCTCGCCGCGCTGGCGCTGGCCTGCTCCACCCGGTTCGACACGATTCCGACCCTGGCGATTTGTTCGGCCATCTTTCTGCTGGGCCTGATGGCGGATTATTTTTACCTGCAGCTGGGCGGAAAAACCGATGGCAGCGGTCCCTGGTGGGCTTCCACGCTTTACAGCTTGGTCCCGAACTGGCAGCTTTTCTGGCTCGGCGATGCGCTCGACATGGGCAAAAACACCTTTCAGTGGGGTTATGTTGGCAAGGCCTTCGCCTACATGTTGTGTTATGCCGGTGCCGCCCTGGCGGTCGGCACGGCGCTGTTCGAGGAACGGGAATTAAGTTGAATGAATTAAATTGAAATCAAGAAATACACCAAATTTAATTCTTTTAGTGTGATTCGTGTGTTTCGTTGTTAATAAAAAATGGAACGCAATGTTCAAAAAAACGGGTTGGTGAACCTGGTCGCCGCGGCGATGATTTTCGTCGCCGCGTTCGTCGTGACCACGTATGTCCGGTCGTTGGCCGGGCAGGCGGCTTCAATCTTCCTGGGCCTCGCGACCCTCGTCGCTTTCGCGAGCTGGTTCCAGATGCGGCTCGAGGAAAACGAGCGTCTGGAAAAACTCGAAATCGATGAACTGGCCCGCACCCGGGGCGGTTCCACCCTTTTTGACACCAAGGATACGGAGGTGTTTCCGGCCCGGCGGGCCCGCGAACAGTTCGAGAAATTTTTTGTGCCCGGCTTTGGCGTGCTACTGCTGCTGCTCGAGGCGGGCGGCGCGTGGCTGCTATGGCGCTGGATCGGCCGGGCGCCCCTGCTGATTGATCCGGCCCGCGCGATGCCGGCCCTGTCCCTCTTTGCCATTTTCGCCCTGTTGCTGTTCCTCTTCGGCCGGTTTTCCGTGACCATGGCCCGGCTGGAAAACCACCGGCTGCTCCGGCCCGGCGCCAGCTTCATTTTGCTCGGCGCGTATATCTGCTTCGTCACCACGCTGGCCATCGCCGGTGTCAAAACGGAACTGCCCCGGCTGGACTTTTACGTCGCCAAAGCCTTGTGCTTGCTGCTCGGCCTGATGGCGGCGGAGATCCTGGCCACCCTGCTGCTGGAAATTTACCGGCCGCGCGTGAAAGGAAAGGTTTCCCGCCTCGTTTACGACAGCCGCCTCGTCGGCCTGCTCGGCCAGCCGGAAAGCCTGTTTACCACCGCGGCCAAGACCATCGATTACCAGTTCGGTTTTAATGTGTCCGACACCTGGTTCTTTCAGCTGCTCAAGAAAAATCTCGCCTGGCTCCTGGTACTGCAATTGGTGGTGCTGGTCATGTCCACTTGCGTCGTCTTTGTGGACGCGGGCGAGCAGGCCGTGCTCGAACGGTTCGGCAAGCCCGTGGCGGGCGGCGTCCTTACCCCGGGCGCCCATTTCAAGCTGCCGTGGCCGGCCGACCGCGTTTACCAGTATCGCACCGAGCAGATCCAGACCTTTGATGTCGGCTACACCCCGGATGAGCAAAGCGAGAATGGCAGCACGATTTTGTGGAGTGTCAGTCACGCCAAGGAGGAAAATTTTCTCGTCGGCAACCGCGAGCCGGTGACCATCCGGAATGCCGACACCAACGATTCGCTGAAGGCGCCGCCGGTGAGCCTCATCACCGTCAGCATTCCGGTCCAATTTCAGATCCATGATATCATGGCCTGGGCCTATAACAATTCCGACCCGGCTGGCCTGCTGCAGGATCTGGCCACGCGCTCCGTCGTGCATTTTCTCGCGGGTGTGGACTTGAACGAGGTCATGTCGCAGGCCCGCCAGGAGGCGGCGGTGACCTTGCGCGATCAGATCCAGGCCGCCGCCGACGCCCGCCAATTGGGGGTGAAGATTCTTTTTGTCGGGCTCCAGGACATCCATCCGCCTGTGAAAGTGGCGGCCGACTACGAAAAAGTGGTCGGCGCCCAGCAGCAGATGATCGCCGCGACCAACAACGCCGTGGCCGATGGCATCCGCACGAATGCCCTGGCCGGCGCGCTCGCGTTCACCACCACCAACATCGCCGAGGCGACCCGCCACCGGCTTGCCGTCCAGGCGCTCGCCCGCGCGGCGCTGTTCACCAACCAGATTCCGGCGTTCGCCGCCGCGCCCTCGGTTTACCGGCAGCGCGCCTACTTCCAGACCTTCGCCGCCGCCACGGCCAATGCCCGCAAATACATCCTTCTGGTCACGAACACGGATGATGTGGTGATTTTTAACCTCGAGGACAAGATCCGCGAAGACCTGCTGAATTTGAACGTGAACGAAAAACCTTAACCGCCATGAAAAGAAATTTACTAACCGTCATCATCGGCGCTGTGCTGATTGTGATTTTCGCGCTGCTGCTGTTCGTGTTCCAGGTGCGCCAGTCAGAAGTTGCCGTCGTCACCACCTTCGGCAAGCCGGTCCGTGACCTGACTGAGCCGGGCGCCTATTTCAAGTGGCCGTGGCCGGTCCAGAAGGTCTACAAGTTCGACCAGCGCGTCCAGAATTTCGAGGATAAGTTCAGCGAAAACCTCACTGCGGACAACAACAACCTCCTCACCAGCGTCTATGTCGGCTGGAAAATTTCCGATGCGCAATCCTTCTTCCCGAAATTTGCCGGCGGTTCCGTCCCGGCCGCGCAGCGGATGCTCGAAAGCATGTTGCGCAGCGCCAAAAGCGCCGTCATTGGCAAGCACAAGCTCTCCGAGTTTGTGAACGTGAACCCGCAGGACCTTCAATTCGATGCCATCGAAGGCGAGATCGAGCAGGCCGTTCAGGCGCAGTTATCGACGAATAATTGCGGCATCGAGCTTAAATTTCTGGGTTTCAAAAAGATCGGTCTTCCGGAAAGCATCACCCAGGCGGTGTTTGCCCGCATGACCTCCGACCGGCAGCGGCTCATCAACCAGTTCACCTATGAAGGCGAGGCCGAGGCCCAAAAAATCAAATCCGCCGCCGATCGCCAGGCTTCCGAGGTCGTCAATAATGCTGTTGCCGACGCCACCCGAATCCGCGGTGAGGGTGAGGCCGAGGCCGCCAAGGTGTTGCCGGTGTTCCAGCAGAATCCCGAGCTGGCGAATTTCCTCCTGCGGATTGACGCCCTGCAGCAGGCGCTGAACCAGCGCTCCACCCTGATTTTCGACGAGCGCACGCCGCCGTTTGATCTGTTCACCGGCATTCCCGCCAATCCGCCGATCCATTGACCATGAGTGACGAGCACGCCCATCATCATCACGATCACGCCGCACCGGTGTCCGCGGACGACACCGGCTCCCAGGCGCTGGCCGAGGCCTTGCGCAGCAGCTTCGCGATTGTCAAAATCCTGATGGGCCTGATGGTCGTCGCTTTTTTCTGCTCCGGCTTTTTTACCGTCGGCCCGCAGGAGAAGGCCGTCATTCTCCGCTTCGGCCGGCCGGTCGGCGAGGCGCACAAGGCTTTGTTGACCGCCGGATTACACTGGTCGCTGCCTTATCCGATCGATGAGGTGGTGCGGATTCCCATCACCGAAATCCAGAAGATCTCCTCCAACAACGGCTGGTATCTCACCACGCCCGAGGCGGAACTGAGCGGCGAGGAAATGCCCGCCGGCCCTTCGCTCAACCCCGCCGTGGACGGCTACGCGCTCACGGCCGACCGCAACATCATCCACTCCCGCGCGACCCTGTATTATCACATTGATGACCCGATTCATTATGTGTTTGATTTCGTGGCCGCCTCGAATGCCGTGCAGTACGCGCTGGATAATGCGCTGCTCTTCACCGCCGCGAAATTTAACGTGGACGATATCCTCACGCGCGATCAGGCCGGCTTTCGGGACGCGGTGCAGCAGCGCGTCAGCGATCTCGTGGAGCAGGCCCAATTGGGCATCGTCATCGATAATTGCGAGGTGCAGAGCATTCCGCCGCGCCAGTTGCAGCCGGTGTTCGCCCAGGTCACCACCGCGCGCGAAACCCGCAACAAGCTCCTCAACGACGCGCATAGCTACGAAAATCAGGTCTTAAACCAGTCCGGCGCTCAGGCCACCTCCGTCACCAACGCTGCCGCCGCCGAGCGTGCCCGCTATGTCCAGGCTATCACCGCCGAGGCTAAACGTTTCGGCGATCTGCTCCCGCAATATCAGGGCAACTCCAGCCTGTTCGTCCAGCAGACCTTCGTTCAGGCCATGGGCCAGGCGTTTACAAACGTGCAGGACAAGCTGTATCTGCCCCAGCGCGCCGATGGCAAACCGCGCGAACTGAGGTTACAGTTGAACCGCGAACCGTCGCTGCCAAAACCGGCGGCGACACCGTAAAATGAAAAAGTGCAAAAATAAACGCGACCGCGTCTTGGAGTGCGGCAGTCTTCTGCCACTTTCAACGGATGACATGCGTTTCAAATTTGCCAGAGGCCTGGCGCCGTTCAAAATCTGGCGGCAAATCCGCGCTTAATTATGGACGTGACGTTCAAACAAAGATCCGGAACCCGGCCGGAGAGTTTTTTAATGATGCAAACCATTTTCATTCTTGTCACCCGTCACCCGTCACTCGTCACGTTTTAATTTGTATGCAGGTTACCTCACTTTTAAGTCAGCACGAACATGAGCACGGCCCGGAGTGCGGCTGCGGCCAGGACCACGAGCATTCCGTCGTCCATCTCTGGCAGGCCGTTCTCGGCGTCGTCTTCGTCCTTAACGCCTTCATCGTGGACTGGTTGTTTGAGTCCGGCACCACCGTGGCCAGCGCCAGCGCCATGGTCGGCTCGCTCATCCTCGGCTATCCCATCATCGTCACCGCCGTCAAGGATTTGCGCCGCGGCAATCTCAGCATCAACGAACTCGTCGCCATCGCCGTGCTCGCCGCGTTCGCCTCCGGCGATTACAAGACCGCCGGCATCGTCGCTTTTTTCATGCTCACCGGCGAAATCATCGAGACCCGCACCGCCGAGGGGGCGCGCAATTCCATCGAATCGCTCATTAAACTCACGCCTACCAAGGCGCGTCGCCTCAAGAAAGACGGCAGTGAGGAGGAAATCGCCGCCAGCGAACTGGCCGTCGGCGATGTCATCCGCATCCGCCCCGGCGACAACGTCGCGGCCGACGGTCTCATCCTGACCGGCCAGGGCTCGTTCAATCAGGCCACCATCACCGGCGAATCGTTGCCGGCCGATAAGAAACAGGGCGACGAGGTTTTTGCCGGCACACAGAATCTCACCGGTGTCCTGGAGATCAAGGTCAGCCGCGCCGGTACCGACACCACCCTCGGGCGTGTCCGCGAACTCATCATTGCCGCGGAAAAAACCAAGCTGCCCATCCAGAAAATCGTCGATCAATACATGGGCTTTTACACGCCGCTCGTGCTGGTCATCGGCGCGCTGGTCTGGGCGTTCACCCACGATTTGAGCCGGGTCATTGCAGTGTTCGTCGTGTCCTGCCCCTGTGCCTTCATTCTCGCGACGCCGACCGCGATGGTCGCCGCGCTCTCCGCGGCCGCCCGGCTTGGGATTTTGATCAAGAACGTCGCGGACATTGAGCTTGCTGCGAAAATCAACGCCTTCGTCTTCGATAAAACCGGTACGCTCACCACCGGCCAACTCGCCGTCAGCCGCCTCGCGCCGATCGGCGAAACAAAGCCCGCCGAGCTTTTGCTCCTGGCTGCTTCCGCGGAAAAATACAGCAACCATCCCACCGCCAGGGCGCTCGCCACTCTCGCGGGCGAAGCCGGTGTTCCGCTCGCTGAGCCGAAGGATTTTGCCGAAACCGCGGGTCGCGGCGTGAAGGCGCAGATTAATGGCGCAACCGTTTTGGTCGGGCGTGCGCAGTGGCTCAAGGACAATGGCATAGAGGCGAGCTTCGAGAAGTCTGTCGACCTGAACGAGACGGAAGGCTGGAGTTTGATTTTCGTCGCCCAAAACGGTAAATGCGTCGGCTGGGTCGGCATGCAGGATCAGACCCGCGCCGAGGCCGGTGAAGCCCTGGCGGAATTGAAGGCCGCCGGCGTCCGTCGCATCGCGATGATTTCCGGCGACCGTCAGGTGGTGGCCACGCGCGTCGCCGCCGAGATCGGTTGCGAAGAGGCTAAGGGCGATTGTCTGCCCCAGAACAAGGTGGAATTCGTCCGGGCCATGAAGGTGAAAGGCTACAAGGTCGCGGTCATCGGTGACGGCGTGAATGACGCGCCGGCGCTCGCCGCCGGCGATATCGGCATCGCGATGGGCGCGGCCGGTAGCGAAGTGGCCATCCACAGCGCCACGATCGCGTTGATGAA
>CAIJNQ010000249.1 GCA_903822015.1 uncultured Verrucomicrobia subdivision 3 bacterium
CTTTTCAAAACCGGCCTTTTTGGCGGGATTCTTCTGAAACCGTCGCCTTCCTGCAAAAACCCTTTGTTTTCGGCCTCTTTCGGGCTAATTCGCCCTGTTTAGGACTTCTGGAACCTCCCTCTTTCAATCAGCAACGTGCCAGACGTGGCAGGCCACCACCGCGCCCATCGGTTCCTGGACCGGGGTCGCCTGCTCGACTAATGCCAGCATGATCGTCGCTGTCAGCTATTACCTGCCGATCTACACCTCGACCAATTCGGGCGCGACGTGGACGGCAAGGGATTCCGCGCGCACCTGGCAGGCGGTTGCCTCCTCCGCGGACGGGGTCAACCTGGTGGCGGTGGTTTACGGGGGACAAATTTACACCTCCCATGATGCGGGCGCGACGTGGACGGCAAGGGATTCCGTGCGCAACTGGCAGGCGGTTGCGTCCTCGGCGGACGGCACGCGACTGGTGGCGGTGGTCTCCGGTGGACAGATTTACACCTCGGTCGATTCCGGCGTCGCCTGGCAGCCGCGCGATAGCAGCCGCTTGTGGGGCGCGGTCGCCTCCTCCGCCGACGGCAGCCGGCTTGTGGCGGCCGTGGGAAGCGGATTTATTTATACCTCGGCCGATTATGGAACCAACTGGACCTCCCGGGGAATCAGCGCCACCTGGGCCAGCGCGGCCAGCTCCGCCGACGGCAACCGGCTGGTGGTGGCGGCGTTCAACCCGCTTTCAACGGGCGGGCGGCTTTACCTCTCCGCCAATGCGGGCGTCACCTGGACGACAAGCCAGGCCAATAGCAATTGGTGGTCGGTCGCTTCCTCGGCGGACGGCACCATACTGATTGCCGGCATACGGGCCGGTCTGCTCTTCGTGTCAACCAATTCGGGAACGGACTGGGTGTCGAGCGCAACCACGCAACATTGGAATTCCGAGGCGTGCTCGGCGGACGGCAGCAAACTCATTGCGGTGGCCGAGAACGGAAACATTTATGTATCGCCCCCGCTGACGTCGCCCGCGCCGACGCTGACGGTGGCCGGCACCGCGACCAATACGGTGGTTGTTGTTTGGCCCTCGCCCTCGACGGGCTGGCGCCCGCAACAAAACCTGGATCTCACCACCACCAATTGGGGAACGCCGCTGGAGGCCGTGACTGACGACGGGACGAACAAATACATCGTCATTGGCCCGCCGGTGGGGGGACGTTTTTACCGGCTGATCAAGCCCTGACCAGTTTTGATGAGTGATGAGTGATGGTGAATTATAAAAAGAGTCAGGAGTTGGGCGGGAATTGAGAAGGGAGAAGGAAGATTTACGTTTGCCGGTGCACAACCGGGGCGGTAGCGGGGAAATGGCTTGGAATTTAGAGAATCAGCCATAGAATTGATACCGAAACCCCCGCTCCCATGAAGCTATCGACCCTGGTCCTCGTTGCGGCGGCCTTGGGCGCCCAGCAAACGTCTCAAGCGCTGAGCGATTTCTCAGATCTCGACGCTTGGACGGTCAAAGGTCCCGGCGCAGACATCAAGCTCACCCAATTTGATACGCCTCACGGCCCGGGGATGAGTTTTGACTACGACTACCACGAGGCGGGCAACTTCGCCCTTGTGCACCAGGGCTGCGATGTGTCCCTGAACGGCAATTTCGAACTCAGCTTCTGGATGAAGGCGGATTCGCCCGACAACAACATCGAGATCAAGCTGGAAGATGTGACGGGAAACGTCTACTGGCATCGCCAGGACACGTATCATTGGCCGAAGGAGTGGACGCACATCGTGCTGCGCAAGAAATTGATCCCCTATGCCTGGGGGCCAAAATCCTCCGCCGAGCTCAGCGAACTCAAGTCCATCGAGTTTGTGGTGTCCGCCAGCGGCGCGGGCAAGAAAGGTGTGATTTACCTGGCTGATCTCAAGGTCACCTCGCTGGGAGGATACGGCAAGTTCAGCGATCCGATCACGAACATGACGAGCAGCGTCCCGGCGGTGGGCCAAAGCGACTGGCGGACGACCGGCCCGGTGAGCGAAGCCGACCTGGACCTTCAGCTGGCCAAACCGGTTGAGTTTGGTGGCCTTGAAATCGAATGGCAAAAAGGGATGGCGCCGGATTCATACGTCGTTTTCACGTCGACCGATGGCTCTGGCTGGAAGCCGGCCCGGACCGTGGACAAGCCGAGCGGCAAGATCGACATGGTGTTCACCCCGGATGCAGAAGGGCGAATGATTCGAATCCATGCCCGGGCTGAGGCGAAGGTTTTGGGGCTGGAGCGGGTGAAGCTGCTGCCGCCCGAGTTTGAGAACACCGGCGCGGGCAGGCTGAAGGCGCTGGCGCAGTCGTCGCCGCACGGTTATTACTTCCGGCACCTGTTGAATCAGCAGGGTTATTGGACGCTGATCGGCTACAGCGGCGGCAAGGACAAGGCGCTGCTATGCGAAGACGGGCAGATTGAACTCGCGAAGGACAGGCCGAGCTTGGATCCGTTTGTGGTGGTGGACGGCAAGGTTTATCATTGGGCGAACACGGAAATGACCCAGGGCTTGCTGGACGGCTATCTGCCGCTGCCCTGGACGGAGCGATCGGGCCCGGTGAGCCTGCGGGTTTCGGGATTCGCGCTCAAGGACAATGGCGGGACGGTGTATGCCGGCTACACGCTGGTCAACCATGAGAAGACCCCGAAGCAGGCCAGGCTCGTCCTGGCGCTCAGGCCAATCCAGGTGAACCCGGAGTGGCAACACAGCGGCATTCAGGCCGAGATCAAGGAGCTAAGCCTGTCGCCGACCTCAATGTCCTTTGGCAAAGATCAGAAGATCGCCCTGCTGACGCCCGCCGACCAATTTGGTGCGACGAGTTTTGCCGATGGCGAAATGGGTCAAAGGATGCAGTTCAACGATCTGCCGACCAGCCCGACGGCGACCGACGCTGCCGGCCTCGCTTCCGGATACGTGGCCTACGACGTGAGTCTCAAGCCCGGCGAATCCAAGACCTTCTGGTGGCGCTACAGCATGGGCGGGGGGGGCGACCAAGGGGCGAAGACCGGCGCCCAGGCGGTGGCGCTGCAAAACAAAGTGGCCGCGGCGTGGCGCGAGAACCTGTCGTCGATCAAAATCCAGCTGCCGGCCGGCGAGCAGCGCCTGGTCAATCTGATCCGCACGAGCATCGCCTATATTGAGATCAACCGGGACGGGGTGCAGCTCCAGCCCGGCAGCCGGAACTACAAACGCTCGTGGATCCGGGATGGCTCGCTGATGAGCGCGGCCATGATGCACTTTGGCGTGATGAAGCCCGCGAAGGAGTTCATCGAGTGGTACACGCAGTTCGTCCAGCCGGACGGCTATGTGCCGGCGATTGTGGAGAACGGCAAGCCGCTGGCCACGCTGGAATGCGATGCTTTTGGCGAGTACATCTACCTGGTGACTGAATATTGGAAATTCAACCACGACGCGGAGTTTGCCCGGAAGTATTACCCCGTGGTCCAGCGGGTGGCCGGGCATATTGAGAAACTGCATCGGGAGGGGCAGCAGTTGCACCAAAATGCGACCGGCAAGGAAGCGCTTTATTACGGACTGGTGACTCCGTCGATCAGTCACGAAGGCTACGGATCGCCGGTGCATTCCTACTGGGACAACTACTTTGCCATACTCGGGCTGAAAGACGCGGCCGCCCTGGCAGAGGCCGCCGGCCAGCCCGAAGCAGCGGCGCATGACCTGGCCATGGCCGCCGATCTGCGGAAGGACGTCGTGGACTCAATTGAGGCGGCGGCCAAGTATTGCCACGTGGATGTGATTGTGAGCTGTCCCGATTACGGCGAGGAGGATGCCAGCGGAGTGGCGATCCTGGTCAATCCGTGCGACGAAATGTCGTACATGCCCCAGACATTGCTCCGGAACACATTCGATGCCTACTATGAGAAGTGTCGCGCGCGCGCCGAAGGCAGGGTGCAATGGAGCGGCTATACGCCCTATGAATCCAGGAACATGGGCGTGTTTGCGCGGCTCGGCGACAAGGACCGCGCCCAGTGGTTGATGCGCTGGTTCACCAAGGACACCCGGCCGATGGGTTGGAATCAGTGGGCGGAGGTGGTGTTCCAGGATCCGAGAGCACCGGTCTACATCGGCGACATGCCCCACACCTGGTGCGCGGCCGAGTTCGTGCGCGAGATCCGGGATTTTTTCGTCTACGAGGAGGACCGGGACAAGTCACTGGTGTTCGGCTCTGGGGTGCCGGAAGACTGGCTGCAAGGCCGCGGCATAGAGCTGCAGGATCTGCCAACCGCATACGGCCGGATCAGCCTGCGGGCGGTGACGAAAGGCGCGGCCGATGTCTATCGGGTGACCGGCAACCTAAAAGCTCCGGGCGGAATCTGGCTAGTGCCGGCCAGGAACGCGATGCCAAAGGCGGTAAACGTCAATGGCCAGCCTGTTACTCCCGCGAAGCGGATCAACCTGGCGTCGCTGCCCGCGAAAGTCGAGTTCTCTTACTAGGAGCATCTCGCCGCCGGTTTTCGATTGGTTCGATCAAATCGCGTGCGGAAGATGGAGCGTAGAAGTTCGAAGAGTGAATGGTGTAGGGTGAAGAAAGATCAAAGGATGAGAGCAAACTTAGTTGGCAGTTGGCAGTCGTCGGTTGGCAGCGGTGAAGAATTGCGAATGGGGAAACATAGCGGGCAGTCGCAGTGATTTGGACCTTAGTCAGCTATCCCCCCGCAAACCCTAACTTAAGTTATTGTAACGGGATGGCACACAAATTTTAATGGCGGATTGCCTGATTCTGATGTATCCATCCAAGTAAATCATTTTGTGGGCGCAAACATCCGCCAAATACACGGGAACAGGGTGGAGAAGCCGGGCGGCTTCACGCTCATCGAGTTGCTGGTCGTCATCGCCATCATCGCCATCCTGGCCGCCATGCTGCTACCGGGCCTGAGCAAGGCCAGGGCCAAGGGTGAGGGCATCAGTTGCGTGAACAATCTCAGGCAGGTGCAGCTGGTTCTGATGATGTATCCGGATGACAATGGTGAGAAGTTGGCCGAGAACAAAGGCAATACTATTGACAACCAGTGGGTCAATGGCGATGTGGAATGGACCAGCTCCCAATCGACCAACCTCCTCATGTTGATCGGCGGTGCGAACGGGATCGCGTCGGAAATCGGGCCGTATGTCGCGAAGACCATCGGCATCTTCAAATGCCCGGCGGACAGGATTCCGACCAAATACGGACCGCGGCTTCGCAGCATAGCGATGAACGGATACATGGGAGACATTGGAGGTGCCGGCGCCCCCAACGGCATCATGGCAAAATTGAACGGCACCACCGCCTGGAGAAGATATTTAAAAACCGGCGATCTCTCCCGGCCCGGCCCGGCATCGACCTGGGTGCTGATGGATCAGCATCCCGACAGCATCAACGATCCCTTCATCTCCATGCCCATGAACAAGGCGACGTGGGATGATTTGCCCGCCTCGTATCATAACGGAGCGGGCGGCATTTCCTTTGCCGATGGTCATGCCGAAATCAAAAAATGGCAGGACGGCGCCACCGTCCAGCCCATCACCCGAACTGCCTGGAATGGCAACAATCATGCGGCATCGCCCGCCGATAATCCCTGGATCAAAGAACGAAGTTCCGCCAAATGACCAGTTTATTGCAAACCAAGCCTGGCGCACTTACAACTTGAATCGAGGGCGCGCCAACAGCGCAATATGGAGACGGGCAAATGTACCCCGATGCGGTTGACGGTTGGTCATTTCGAATGAAGAATGACGAATTTCGAAGGTAGAGTTGGGGAACAAAGGTGATAGAAGGATCGGCGCGACCCGGTTTTGAGCGTTGGCAGGCGCAAACGCGATGCGAACATTTTTATACATTATTTACATTTGGATACCAGTTTTGGTAGCCATCGGCAGTGTCACCGGTTCCGGGCTTATTTCGTGGCGACATCGTGGGGTTATTAATGTTTGTCTGAGTTTGATCACCGCTCTAATCGTTTGTGGTGCTTTGTTCTATTTCTACAGGATTTTTTACCTTAATGACCACGAAGCGGGAATTGTAGTGATCTTTGGACACACGCATTTAAATTTCATTCCACACTTTGCCATATTCGGAGCATTCGCGGTTTTCGCCGCACAGCGTCATCCGGATCGACGCAGCTCAACTTTGGTTGCAGGCCACGAGCCATTTTTAGTTCATTCATAAAACACATATGCCAAAATACATAATTGAGCGTCAAATTCCCGGAGCCGGGATGCTCACAC
>CAIJNQ010000250.1 GCA_903822015.1 uncultured Verrucomicrobia subdivision 3 bacterium
AATCCCTGGACCAACGCCGCCTCCGCCAATAACTGGACCAACTGGTCCGCCGCCCTCAATCTCGTCCCCGGCACCAACACCCTCAAGGCCTACGCCGTTGACACCGCCGGCAACTGCTCCCCCACCAATGCCGTCAGGTTCTATTGCACAGCCACAGCTTCAGCGTCCGGGCCGGCCGCGGTGGTTCCGATCATTGCCGAGCCAGCCATTTTATCACCGGCGAACTTTTCGAGCGGCCAGTTTGGGTTTCAGGTTTCGGGAACGACCAATTCCCAATACATTGTCCAAGCTTCGTCGGATCTGGTGAACTGGGTTTCCGTCCAAACGAACACCGCTCCGTTCACCTATGTGGACAACCACGCAGGCCAATTCAATCAGCGTTTCTACCGCACCGTTTCGGCACCCTAAAATCAGGCAGGGACATCTGATTTTCAAAATCATTGAAATGATGGAACCGGCCGGGTTATTTCCGGCAGCGGTTTTCCGGGTCAAATCTTCCCTGTTTCATTGATTAACCCGGCCGCTCGAATAAAGTGTGCGGGTGAAATCCAAAGGCACAGTTTATCTAGTCGGTGCGGGCCCGGGAGACGCGGGCTTGCTCACATTACGCGGCGCGGAATTACTCCGGCGGGCCGACGTGATCATCCACGACGCCCTCGCCAACCCCGAACTACTCCGTTTAGCCCGGGCCGAGGCAGAAATCATTTCGCGCGGCAACAACATGGCGATGCCGCAGCCAGAAATCACGGCACTCCTCATCGCCAAGGCGCGCGAGGGCAAAACCGTCGTGCGTCTGAAGGGCGGTGATCCTTTGGTCTTTGGACGCGGCGGCGAGGAGGCGGAGGCACTCGCGACGGAGAAAATCCCATTTGAAATCGTACCGGGAGTTTCATCGATCACGGCGGTGCCGAATTACGCAGGTATTCCGCTGACACATCGCGAACATTGCTCCAGTTTCACCGTGTTCACAGGCCACAGCGATTCAGCGGATGAAGCCACGGCCCTGCGCTACGACCAAATCGCAAAAATTCCGGGCACGAAGGTCGTGCTGATGGGCACAGAGAAACTGCACGACTGGACAAAAACGCTCATGGCCCACGGCATGCCGCCGCAGACGCCCGTGGCCATCATTCATCGCGGCACAACCGGCCAGCAAAAAACCGTGGCGGGAACCATGGCGACCATCGCCACGCTCGCGGCGAATGAGAAAATAACACCACCCGCCCTGACGGTCATCGGCGACGTGGTGAAGTTACGCGGGAAGCTGAACTGGTTCGAGAACCGCCCGCTATTCGGCCGGCGCATTGTGGTCACGCGGCGCTCGGAACAGGCGGGCAGTTTTGCGCAGCGGCTCGCGGAACTGGGCGCGGACGTGCTGGAAGTGCCGACCATCAAAATCACGACACCGACGGAGAAAGATGCGATCGTGGATTGCTTGCTGGAATTGAATTCCTATGACTGGCTAGTGTTCACCAGCGCGAATGGCGTGACGGCGTTCTTCGATATTTTCTTCCGCCGCTTCCAGGATCTCCGCGATATCGGTGGCGCGCGGATTGCGGCGGTCGGCCCCACCACGGCGGCGAAGCTGCGCGAGCTGCATTTGCAGGTGGATCTGACGCCGGAAGAATTTACCGGCCGGAAAATCGCCGAGGCCTTCAAGAAATATCAGGACATCGAAAACGTCAAGATATGCCTGCTGCGTGCCGAAGTGGCGAATCCAGATCTGCCGGACGCGCTCGCCAAAATGGGCGCCATCGTGGATGACATTGCCATCTATAAAACCGTTTCTGCAACGGAAGACCCCACCGGCGCGGGCGAACGCCTGCTCGAAATCGGTGCGGACTGGGTGACGTTCACCAGCAGCTCAACAGTGGAACATTTTCATGCACGGTTTGATTTGCCGATATTGGTGAAGAAATTTCCCAAGCTGAAGCTCGCGTCCATCGGTCCAGAGACCACCAAGGCCATCACCGCCTTGGGACTTAAACCGTCACTTGAAGCCAAAGAGCACACCACCGACGGATTGATTGCGGTTTTGCTGAAGGCGGCGAAGGCTCAAGGACTGGATCTTTTCAATACCTCGTGAATACTTTCCACTTTAACCTTTGGGTTACGTTAGATAGCCAGCCTACATCCCCGTGGCGCTGAACGATACTGGTGAGCCGGTCATTCCCGTTACAGTTGCCCGGAATGAATTGGGTCCAACAGTGGAGCCCAGCGTGGCGGTGGTCGTGGCCACTCCGCTGCCATTACTGACGGTGCTGACATTGCCCACGCTCCCACCACCGGAAATTACCGACCAAGTCACAGTAATCCCGGCCACGGGATTGAAGGCGTTGTCAGTGATTTTGACCGCAATTGGGATTGCTAGCACGTTGCCCGCAGTACCGGTTTGATTGTTACCCGCATTCAATGCCAAATTCTTAGCCCCCGTGGCCGAGAACGTCACCGGCGAGCCCGCCAAACCAGCAACGGTCGCAGTGAACGTGTTCAACCCGCCGGACGTCCCCAGCGTGGCGGTGGTCGTGGCCACTCCGCTGCCATTACTGACGGTGCTGACGTTGCCCACGCTCCCACCACCCGAACTC
>CAIJNQ010000251.1 GCA_903822015.1 uncultured Verrucomicrobia subdivision 3 bacterium
GCGGCGGATGGTCGCGCCCTCACGCGAGGCACGAGAATCAACGACTTTATCTTCCTGACAACCGCACTTGGGGCAACGCATAAAACCACTGCTAATTGTGGTTGCATGTTTGTAACATACTAAATTTTGTGGTGTCAAGGGGTGCTTATTCACAAAAAACCGGCCGGGGGAGCGGCCGTTATCGAAAACCGGGCTTGCCTCGAAGCGAATTCGGGGTAATCTTTGCGACTCAGATTACGGAAAAATAGTTTAACATTTAATTTAATTTTATGGCAACAGCAGGCGATCTACGACGGGGCATGGCGATCAATTACAACGGGGACATCTCGGTGGTGCTGGACATGCAGCACCGCACGCCGGGCAACCTCCGGGCGTTTGTGCAGGCGACGCTCCGCAGCATCCGCACCGGCAAATCCTCCGACGTGCGCTTCAGCTCCACCGAAAAAGTCGAGCCGGTGCCGATGATCACCACAAAGATGGAATTCAGCTACAAGGACGGCACGGATTTCGTCTTCACCGACCCCGAAAATTACGAAACGGTGACGCTCTCGGCGGAGCTAATCGGGGACGACAAGAATTATCTCGTGGAAAACGCGACCGTGACCGTCACCTTCGTCGAGGACAAGGCGGTTTCCATCGAACTGCCGTCCAGCGTGATTTTGACTGTGACCGACGCGCCCGAAGGCGTGCGCGGGGATTCCGCGAACAATGTGCAGAAGGCGATCATCATGGAAACCGGCATCACGGTGCAGGCGCCGCTGTTCATCAAGACCGGGGAAAAAATCAAGATCGACACGCGCACGGGCAAATACATGGAACGGGCGTGAGACCAACGGTGTATTAAAACTTTCGGTAACCGAACCCAAGCCCGCCCAGCCGGCGGGCTTTTTCATTATTTGCGGGGGAATTGCTTTTCAAAGCCATGGCGTTCAGCTATTTCTTTCCTTGACACTTATGTCAGCGCAAACCAAAGGTGAAAAATTGTTTCGCGGCATCGCCGTTTCCGCCGGCATTTGTCGCGGGAAAATTCTCGTCCTGGACCGCGCGCAGCACGTCATTGTCAAGCGCCAGCTGGCCGAGGCCGAAACCGCGGTGGAAGTGGGCCGGTTTGAAAAGGCGCTGGTGCAGACCCGCCAGCAGATTTCCGAAGTGCAGCGCAAGCTCATTGAGAACATGGGCACCAAGGAGGGCGACATTTTCGAGGCGCACCTGCTGATGCTGGAGGACCGGATGCTGGTGGACGAAGTGATCCGGACGATCCAGGAACAAAAGGTGAACGCCGAGTCCGCCTTCCATGCGGTATCCGAACGCTATGCCGCCGCGCTGGCGGCGGTGGATGACGAATATCTCCGGGAGCGGGCGAACGACATGCGCGATCTGACCTCGCGCGTGCTGGACAACCTGCTCCAGGTGAGGAGCCAGGTGGATCTGCGCAAGATCACGGAACCGTGCATCCTGGTCGGACACGATTTAAGCCCGTCGATGACGGCGCAGCTGGACAAAAAGATGGTGCTCGGCTTCGCGACGGACATCGGGGGCAAGACCTCGCACACGGCCATCATTGCGCGGTCGCTGGGCATACCCGCCGTGGTCGGATTAAAGACGGCGAGCGAGGAATTCGAGACCGGGGACTATGCGCTGCTGGACGGCTACAACGGCACGGTCGTGGTCAACCCAACCGACCAGACGCTGTTCGAATACGGCCAGCTTTCACGCATCAAGGCGTCGCTTGAGGAAAAGCTGCAGGAGATCCAAAAGCAGCCCGCCGTGACACTGGACGGAAAATTCATCCATCTTTCGGCGAACATCGAAGACCAGAACGACATTGAAGCGGTCATCGCGAACGGCGCGGAAGGGGTCGGCCTGTTCCGCACGGAATTCCTGTTCATCAGCCGCGACAGCCTGCCGACCGAGGAGGACCAATACAAAGTCTATCGCCAAGTGGCCGCCGCACTGAAACCGCATCCGGTCATCATCCGGACGCTCGACCTGGGCGGCGACAAATTTGCGTCGCACCTGCAGCTGGCGCAGGAGATGAACCCGTTTCTCGGCTGGCGGGCGATCCGATTCTGCCTCGCCCAGCCGGAGCTTTTCCGCACCCAGTTGCGGGCCATCCTGCGCGCCAGCGCCGAGGGCAACGTGAAGCTCATGTATCCGATGATCTCGGGCCTGGACGAACTGAACCAGGCCAACGCCCTGGTTGAAGCCTGCAAAGCCGAGCTGCGGGCGGAAAAAATCCCGTTTGACGAGAAGCTGGACATCGGCGCCATGGTGGAAATCCCGTCCGCCGCGCTCATCGCGGAGACGCTGGCCAAGCGGTTGAAGTTTTTCAGCATCGGAAGCAACGATTTGATCCAATACACGCTGGCCGCCGACCGCACGAACGAAAAGGTGTCGCATCTTTACGAACCGACGCATCCGGCCATCCTGCGGCTCATCAAGATGACCGTGGAGGCCGCGCACCAGCACGGCATCTGGACCGGCGTGTGCGGGGAAATTGCGGGCGACCCGGTGCTGGCGCCGCTGTTGATCGGCCTGGGCGTGGACGAATTGAGCGCCGCGCCGCCGGTGGTCCCGCAGGTCAAATACATCGTGCGCCGGCTCAAAATAACGGAGGCGCAGGAGCTGGCGGCTTTTGCGCTGCAATGCGAATCGCCCTCGGAAATATACGCGCGCTGCCAGAAGCTCGCCCGCGACACCGCACCCAGCCTGTTTGATAGTAAAACCTGAACCCCGTTAATGGTTGAATGATTGAATCATTTAATTGTATTTTCCCGAAGCATTTGCCGAATTAACCTTTTAACACCACAGCCATGAAAGTCATCATCCTCGCCGCCGGATACGCCACGCGCCTTTATCCACTCACCCTCACGCAACCCAAGCCGCTGCTGCCCGTGGCGGGCAAGCCGATGGTCGAGCACGTACTCGACAATCTGGCGCCGATCACGGCGATTGACCGCATTTATGTCGTGACCAACGCCAAGTTTGCGGATCACTTTCAGAAATGGTCGGAACATTACCGCGCCACGAAGTCCAAATTTGATTTCACGATCGTCAACGACCATTCCACCGACGACAGCAACAAGCTGGGCGCGATCGGCGACATCAACTACGTGCTCAAGACGCAGAACGTGGACGATGACCTGATCGTCGTGGCCGGTGACAATCTGTTCAGCGACCCGCTGGGCGAGTTCGGAAAATTCTGCCTGGCGAAAAACGCGCCGGCGCTGGCGGTCTATGACGTGGGCAACCTGGAGGAGATCAAGAAATATAATTCCATCACGACGGATGCCGCCGGCCGCATCACGTTCTTTGAGGAAAAGCCGAAGAACCCGGTCAGCACCCTCACGGGCATCGCGCTGTATTATTATCCGAAGGCGACGATTCCACTAATCCGGCAATACATCGCCGAAGGCAACAACCCCGACCAGCCCGGGCGCCTCGTGCAATGGCTTTATCCGCGCACGCCGGTCTACACCTGGCGCGTGCCCGGCCTGTGGTTTGATATCGGCTCGAAGGAGACCCTGGAAGAGGCGAACGTGATCTTTGCGAAGTTCGCCGATAAGAAATAGCGATTCGCAAAATAGTTTCCCGCCGGTTGGTCTTGTGCTACAAACCAGGCCGTTCCATGGACTTTTTCGATCGAGAAGCCCGCGCGCAGAAGCAAACGCGGCGACTGGTCTGGTTGTTCGGACTCACGGTGGTGGTCATGCTGCTCGTCAACAACCTGCTGCTCGCGTCGCTCATTTACATTTTCAGCGACCCGCTTTCAAACAGTGCCTGGTGGAGTCCGGTCAGCATCATCGCGGCGACATTTTACCTCGGCGGCGAAGCGCTCGTGTATCCGCGGCATTTCCTCAAACTGATCCTGCACCCGCAAATCGCGGGCTGGATTTCGCTCGGCACCCTAAGTTCCATCGCCGCCGGCTGCTATTATAAAATCCGGCAATTGTCCGCCGGCGGACCGGCGGTCGCGGAACTGCTGGGCGGACGGCGCATTGAATCGAGAACGGCGGACGCCGATGAGCAACGGCTGCGCAACGTCGTCGAGGAGATGGCCATCGCTTCCGGCACGTCCGCACCGGTGATCTACATCCTGGACAACGAGCGCGGCATCAATTCCTTTGCCGCCGGCTACACGCGAGATGACGCGGCCATCGGCTTGACGCGGGGCGCGGTAAAACTGCTGACCCGGGATGAATTGCAGGGCGTGGTGGCGCATGAATTCAGCCATATTTTAAACGGCGACACCCGGCTGAACATGAAATTGATCGGGCTGGCCCACGGACTGTTCTGGCCGACGATCCTGGGCCGGGTATTGATCTACGGCGACACCGCGGTGCCGGAGGCGGATGACTCGTTTTTGCTGAGGGAAGACCGGACCCAATTGCTGCCGACGGCGCCGCTGGGCTTTTTTTTCACGGTACTGGGCTCCCTGAGCCTGCCGTTGGTGCGGCTCATCAAAAGCGCGATCTGCCGGCAGCGGGAATGGCTGGCGGACGCGGCGGCCGTCCAATTCACCCGCAATCCGGCCGGGATCACCGGCGCGCTCAAAAAAATCGGCGGCCTCTTCAAACACGGGCGGCTGGATTCACCCCACGCTGAAGTCGCCAGCCACCTGTATTTCGAGAGTTTCAATTACGAATCGTGGTTTCCATTCCTGACCACGCATCCGCCGCTGGCCAAGCGAATCACCGCGATCGACCCGGCATTCACCGGCGATTTTCCCGCGGTAAAAATGCTGGCCCCCAACCAATTTGAGCGCGACCAGGCCTTTGAACAGGTGGCGGGCAATGCCATCGCCCTGGAATGGGCGCTGCCCGGGAGCGTGCTGGCGCAGGCCGGGGCGGCGACGGCGGAACACCTGAAGCAAGCCTCATTGATGCGGCTCAACCTGCCGACGAAAGTGAAGCTGGCGGTGCGCGATCCGGCCGGCGCGACCGCCGTCATTTATTCGCTGCTGCTAAGCGACGACGATTCATTGCGCAACCGGCAAAGGCAACTGTTGCAGGCCAACCTGGCACCGGAACTGTATGCGCAAACCATGACGCTCGCCCCGCAAATCACCGCGCTGGGCGCCCGCTACAAATTATTCCTGGCTGAATTCGCCGTGCCGGCCCTCCGCGAAACCAACGCGGGCGAACATGATGCCTTTCACCAAACCATGCAGCGGCTGATCGAGAGCGACGGTTCGATCGACCTATTTGAATACACGCTGATGAAGATGGTCGCCCGCCAGTTACGCGCCCACTTCGGAGGGGCGGGGGCGGGCAAAACCATCTATGGGAAAGTGGCCGATGTGCTGCCGGAAGGAGCGCTGCTGCTTTCCGCGCTGGCCCACATGGGCGCGGAGGACGAACCGGAAGCGCGAGCCGCCTTCGCCAAGGGCGCGGAATTTCTCGACATGCCGACCACGCTCAAGGCCCAGTTCGTGCCGCGCAGCGAATGGGATTTGTCAAAAGTGGACGCGGCCCTGACCCGTTTATCGCGCTGCCCAGATGCGGTCACCAGAAACATCCTGCTGGCGTGCGGCAAGACCGTCGCCGCCGACGGCCAGGTGACGGAACGCGAGGCCGAATTGCTGCGCGCCATCGCCGACGCGCTGGATTGCCCGATGCCGCCCTTCGTCGAAGCCATCCGCGGCGAAGAACTGGCGAACGAACCCTGATATCTTACTTCGCCGTAACCGATACGTAATTTTTTTTGCCTTTGCGCAGGAGGATATGATGGTGAATCAGATCCCCGGTGGTGACGAGGCGGTGCCAGTCCGTTTCGCGGAGGTTGTTCACGTTGACGCCGCCGCCTTCGATGTCTTTTCGGGCCTGGCCTTTGGACGAGCAGAGGCCGACTTGAATGAGCAGTTCGACCAGCGGCAACCCAGCGCCATCCAGCTTTGACTTTTCAATTTCCTTGGTCGGGACCTCGCCATCAATGTCGTCGAAGAAATTGACAGTTGAATTGAGAACGTCGCCACCCTCGCCAAACAGAACGGCGCTGGCAATCTGCGCCCGGTGCAGGGCATCCTCGCCGTGAATCAACATCGTCATCTCGGCGGCGAGCGCACGATGAGCCTCCCGGGCCTCGGGCCGCTGCTGGTGCTTCTGCGCCAACGTTTCCACCTCCGCCGACGTGCGATGGAGCGTGAAAAATTTCAGGTAGCGAAGGACATCGCGGTCGTCCGTATTGATCCAGAACTGGTAAAACTTGTAGACGCTCGTCTTTTTGGGATCGAGCCAGATGGCACCCGATTCGGTCTTGCCAAACTTGGTGCCGTCGGCATTGGTGATGAGCGGCAGGGTCAAGCCATAGACCGACCGGCCGAGTTTCTTGCGCGTGAGATCAATCCCGGCGGTGATGTTGCCCCACTGGTCGCTGCCGCCGATCTGCAGCTCGCAATCATGGTCGCGGCACAACACCAAGAAATCGAAAGCCTGCAGCAGCATGTAGCTGAACTCGGTGTAACTGATGCCCACCTCGCGGTCTTCCATCCGGGCGCGGACGGATTCCTTGGCGACCATCTGGTTGACGGAAAAATGTTTGCCGATGTCCCGTAGAAAATCGAGAAACGAAATGTCTTTTGTCCAACTGGCGTTGTCCACCAGCCGCGCGGGGTTTTCCTTCGTCTCGAAATCCAGCAACTTGGCGAGCTGGGTTTTCACGCTGGCGATATTGTGATCGAGAATTTCCTTCGTCAGCAGCTGCCGTTCGGCGGTTTTGCCGCTCGGATCGCCGATACTGCCGGTCGCACCGCCGGCAACGGCGATGGGATGATGGCCGAGGGATTGAAACCGGCGCAGCGCGAGGAGCGGCACGAGATTGCCAACGTGCAAACTATCCGCCGTGGGATCAAAACCGCAGTAGAGCGAGATGGGCGCGGCGATTTTTTTTTCCAGTTCCGCCACGTCCGTGCAATCGGCGATGAGGCCGCGCCATTTAAGTTCTTCGAGAATGCTCACGCCAGCAGGTTAAATCGCCCCCGGCCAAATGCCAAATGCCAATTGTCACTGAAGATTTTTCCGCCACGAATCCGGGTGCCGATGCAGGTGCATCACGGAGAGGATCAGCACGTCGCCGTTTTCAACCGCGTAAATGATGCCATAGGGAAAACGATGTGTGCGGCAACGGCGGATTTACTCGTCGAGCGGCTGCCAGGCTTCCGGCCATTGGCTGATGCGGGAAATGGTGGCGCGGACTTCCTGGATAAAATCATGTCCCAGTCCGGAAACCTGTGTTTCGTAATAAAGGGCCGCCGCCCGAAGTTCGCTGGCGGCAGAAGGCAGCAGCCGAAATTTCATTTGCCCAGGTCGGCCGCGATGGAACGGATGGTGGCTTCGCCGTTGAGCGCCTTGATTTCACCGGCACGAAACGCCTTCAGCCGGTCCTGCGATTCGGCGAGCCAGGCGCGGTCAATGGATTTTTGTTCTGCGGGGTCGAGGCTTTGCCATAGCGCGTCAATCATCTGCGCTTTTTCAACCGGCGAGAGCTGCAAGGCCGCTTTGGCGAGAAGAGCGCTTTCCATGCCTCCACCGTAGCGCGGGGCAGTTGGAAAAGCAAGATGGTGGAATGAACTTTGGACTTTGGACTAGGGGCCGGGGACTTTAACCTTCGCCCGGTGTCAAAAATGTTGAAAGCCTCCGGCGCGATGGCCGCCGCCACCCTCCTGAGCCGCATCCTGGGCATGGTGCGCGAGATGGTTTATGCCCGGTTCATGGGGGACGGCTGGGTGGCCAGCGCGTTCGCCTTCGCGTTCACCGTGCCGAATCTGTTCCGGCGGCTACTTGGCGAAGGCGCGCTCACAGCGGCGTTCATCCCGATTTTCAAGGAAAAAGAGAAAACGCACGGCGAAATCGAAATGTGGCGCGCGGCCAACGCCGTGATTTCCGGACTGGTCGTCGCGGCCAGCATCATCATCGGCCTCGCCATGCTGGGCATCTCACTGGCGCTGGCCGTACATTCGTTCAGCGCGCAGACGGAACTGATGCTGCGGCTGCTGCGCGTGATGTTTCCCTACATGCTGCTCGTGTGCATCGCGGCGGCGATGATGGGCATGCTCAACGCGCGCGGCCATTTTTTCATTCCAGCCATGGGCGCGACGATGCTGAACATCGTAATGATCGCATCGGTCATTTTTTTCGCGCAGCGCATGGCCCTAGATCTGCCGGCGGCGTTGCGGCTGCCCAAACAAATTTTTGCGCTCGCGTTCGGGGTGCTGGTGGCAGGCGTGGCGCAAGCGGCCTTTCAACTGCCAACACTCTGGCGCGAAGGCTTTCGCTATCGCTGGGTCTCACCGTGGAAAAACGAAACCGTCCGCCTGGTCGTGACGCGGATGATCCCCGGCACCATCGGCGTGGCCGCGTTTCAGATCAATGTGCTGGTCACCCAGACGATCGCGTTCTGGGTCGGGCCGCACATTGTCGCCTCGTTCAACTACGCCGTGCGGCTGATGGAGCTGCCGCAGGGCATGTTCGGCATTTCGCTGGCGACTTTTCTGCTGCCGACGCTCTCGGCGCTGGCGCTGGAAAAAAATTATCCGGAATACCGCGCCACGCTCCGGCACGGCATCAGCACGCTGCTGTTCGCCAATTTGATTGCCGCCATTCTGCTCGTGGTACTGGCCGAGCCGATTGTGCGGCTACTGTTTGAGCGCGGCGCATTTAACGCCGAGTCAACCGGACGGGCGGCGCTGGCGCTGATCTGTCTCGCGCCGGGACTGGTCGCGTTTTCAACGGTCAACATTCTGGCCCGCGCCTTTTTTGCTTTGGGCGATACCAAGACGCCGATGAAAATCAGCCTTGCCTGCCTCACGCTGAATCTGCTGCTGGCCGCCGCGCTGGTCGTACCGCTCAAGCAAGGCGGACTGGGCATCGCCAACACGGTCACCTCCGTCGTCAATGCGGGGCTGCTGTTCTTCGCGCTAAGGAAGAAGCTTGGCCGGCTGGATATGGCGCCGCTGCGGGCGACTTTTCTGCCGCTGGCCATCGCCGGCCTGCTGGCGGGTCTGGTGGCCTGGCAGGGCTGGCAGTTGTGGGAAAATTGCGTTGGACATGAAACGCTGGCGCTGAAAATCGGCGCGGTTTTCGTGCCGGCGGTGGCGGCGGGATTGATTTATGGAATTCTGGCACTGACATTCAAGGTGCCGGCGGCGAAAGAGATGCTGGAATTTGCGCTGGTAAAATTCAAAAAACGGATTTAAACAGGAGCCAGCAGAGGGAACAAAATTTCAAGCCGGTCAAAGGCCGGCGATGGCAAGGCAGTGGCAGCCGGGTCTGACACCATAAATGATCCAGCCATTTCTTTACCAAGCGCGGGGCAATTTGTGCACGTGGTTGATAGAGCATCCGAAATCCATCCGTTTCCCGACCAAAAAGGGGCCGAAAAATTTTGGTCCCGTTTTGAGCATAATGCCGGAGACCTGAATTTTCCGCCAGCGGCAGCGCGAGGGAATGATCGTTCCGCAGAAACCGGAGGGCAGTTGAAATGGCCGGATGTCACCTTTTGTCCCTTTTTGTCCCTTTTTGTCCCCCGGTTTTGAAAAGGCCAAAAATGTACAAAAGGTGACACGGACGGCGGTCAGATCTCGTAAAATGTTGTGGATATGATGCTTTCATGGGTCGGCTGGTCAAGGGTGTTCGGGGTTTCCGGTGATTTTAGCGCCAAGTCTTCTCCGCAGATTACGCCGATTAACGCAGATGGTATTTCATTAACTAAGTTTTCCAGGTTCATAGAGGTTTGATAGCCGCACAGGTGAAAGTGGAAATGGGCGGATGATACTTTTTGATACCTTTTGATACTTTTTGCGCCTTTTTGATACCTGGTTTTGAAAAC
>CAIJNQ010000252.1 GCA_903822015.1 uncultured Verrucomicrobia subdivision 3 bacterium
GTGGACATCAACTGGTTTGATTTTGCCAAGAATGAATTGGTGCCGATGAAAGGCCGGGCGCGGCTTTGTCCGTATTATTTTGTCAGCGGCGAAGGCGATAATCTGCGCGCGGAACTGGGCGGCGTGCTGGCAACGATTGTTCCGACCGACAAGAAAATTGTTCACGGCATGACGGATGCGATTCTCGCGCCATGCGCGGTTTGAGTTAGCCAAAAGACCGGGACGGTGCTCAAGCCAGTTTTCCGTAGCGGCGGATTTCCGGCCAATAAAAGGCGACGGCAATGACAACCAAAATTGTCCCGATGCCGCCGCTCACCACGGATATAATGGCGCCGGTGGAAATGGCGTTTCCCATTGCCGGACCGAACAGATGCGCGACAAAACCGGACTCGAAGCCGCCCAGTTCGTTTGAGGTGCCGATGAAGAGACTGTTGACCGCTGAAACGCGCCCGCGCTTGTCATCCGGCGTCAACAATTGCACAGAGGTATGCCGCACTACGACACTCACGTTATCCACCGCACCACACACAAACATCATCGCCATCGAAAACCAGAACCAGCGCGACAAGCCGAACGCAATGGTCGCCAAGCCGAAGACCGCCACGCACCAGAGCAATGCGCGCCCGGCTTTCTGCAGCGGTGCCCGGTGCGCAAGGTAGAGCGCACAAACAACCGAACCCAGCGGCAGCGCAGCCTGCAACAGGCCAAGTCCTTGCGCGCCGGCGTGCAATAAATCTTTTTCGGCCGCGAACACCGGCAGCAGCGCCGTCGCCCCGCCGAGAAACACGGCGAACATGTCCAAGGTGATCATGCCGAGGATGAGCCGTTGCGCGAAGATGAAATGAAAGCCGGTCGCCAGACTTTTGAGCGTCATCGGTTCGGGATTTTTCACAATGTGACGGGCGCGGACCATATTCACACAGAGGAAACAGGTCATGGCCGTGCAGAAATTAAGTATATAGACAAACGCGGCCGGATGATTAGAAAAATTTTTGAGGACGGCTATCAAAGCACCCCCGATCGCCGGCCCGGCGACCGATGAAAGCTGAAACGCGCCACTGGTCCAGGTAACAGCGCGAGGAAACAATTCGCGAGGCACCAAACTCGTCAGAAAGGCGGAACTTGCCGGCCACAAAAAAGTTCGCGCAATGGCCGCCGTGAACAGGCATGCATAAATCCAGCCAACCGGCGCGTGCCGCCAGGAAATCAAGGCCAAGCCGAGACTCGCACCGGAACTTAACAACAGAGCGGTAAGGATGATGCGCTGGCGATTGAAATTGTCGGCGAGATGACCGGCGGGCAGCGTGCAACAGACCATCGCGATCATTTCCACGAGGCCGACGAAGCCGAGCGCCAGCGGCGAATGCGTCCGGGCATATAGCTCCCAGCCGACAGCCACCGTGAGCATCTGCTGACCAATGACGGCAAACAGGCGGCCAGTGAGATAAAAGCGGAAATCACGTATCCGGAACACGGCGTAGTGATCCGGGGGCGCATCGTTTTCGGCTAATTCAGGGTTGCTCATCAAACTTGGAGGCCAATTTAGCAAAAAAGAAAATGCGGTCGAGGAATCAACAAGCCTGGCTTTTTATTGGTAGTCGCGGTAACGGATTAAGATTACATTCCGGTTTTAGATGAATCATCCGAAGGAAACTCCACGCCGATACAAATGGCCGTGGTATGCGCTGGCAGCGCTTTTGCTATTCATCACCCTGACGATTATAGCCATGAGAATCGCCGTGAACCGGGAGCGACAGGAGCGCGACTACAACGCGCCGCTGCCAAACAGCGCGCCGGGGCGTTAAGCCACTATTTTTTGGCCGGATCGCTGGTCCGCGCCTGACTGGACAGCACCGATAGCATCGAAGTGCCATCCGAAGGCGGTAGCGGATCCACAAATCCGATTTGAGCCGCCGTGGGTAGGAAGTCGCGCGGCGACCACTCGAAGCCGCTCACCTGCCCCGCTTTAACCTTCCCCGGCCAGTAGATGATCATTGGGACGCGCAAGTCGTTGGTTGCAAAATTGCTGTGGAAGAAGTCTGGATCAACTTCGGCGGATTTCTTGGGCGGAGTATCGCTGGTAAAAAACACTGCTATGTTATTGGTTAAGCCAAGCTTTTGCAGATCATCCATTAATTGCCCGACATAACCATCCAGCCGGGAGATAATAGCGGCCTTGTTTTTCTCCGGTTGCGGCCAAGGCTCTTCGGAGAAAGGGGCATCCGTCGGCACTTGCAGCGTTTTCCCGGCATGTGGAATGGTATAGTTCAGCATGAGGAAAAACGGACGGAAACGGTTGAACTGATCGGGCTGGTTGATTTTAATGAAGTTCAGGGCCGCTTTCGTGAGCAAATCGGGGATGAATAGATTTTTTCCCTGGGTGTTGACATAAATCATTTCCCGACCAATGTAATCCTCCCGCTGATTCGTAGCCGGGTTGAGAAGGCCTTGGGGCGCATAATGGAACATATAATTAGCGTAATAATTCTCCGCGTCCGCCGCATTCAAGTAACCGGCAAAATCGTCGAAACCCATTTTCCACGGAGCGCCGGGCGAGTTTTCATCCCCGAGAAACCATTCGCCAATCAAGCCGGTGTGGTAACCGGAATTTTTAAGGATTTGGGCGACGGTGACATCTTCCGCGGAGAAAGGCACATTCTCATCCGCGCGCTGTTTCAAATGCCCGACATCCTTGCCGAGCAATAGCGCCGCGCGAGCGGGCGAACTTGCGCCGTCGGCCGCGTAGTAATTCGTAAAACGGACACCCCCGGAGGCCAGACGATCCAGATTAGGCGTGGAGAACTTCGCCTGGCCATAACAGCTCAGATCACCGTACCCCAGTCCGTCACACTGGATGAAAATCAGGCTGGCCCGGCGCGGGATCGCGGGACGCGCGGCCGGCGCAACGTTGGTGAAAATGGCGGACAAATTCTCGGCGCACACGGCCCCGGAAAATCCCGGCAGTGCGGCAAGCAGGATAAAAAGACGGTTCGGCTTCATGTTGAACTTGGATTCTGGGAACCGCGCGGCGTTCAAAGCAATCCAATTTTTCAGGATGGCGCGGATTTTTTACCGAAATCCGGGTCGATTTTCAAACGCAGGGCAAGCACGAGGCCGGGCAAGGACGAACAACTGACCCACACAAAAAAATGTTTGTAGCCGACGATATCCGCCACCCAACCGCTCCACATACCGGGCAGCATCATGCCCAACGCCATGAAACCGGTGCAGATCGCGTAATGCGCCGTCCGGTGCGGTCCGTCCGCAAAGTAAAGCAGGTAAAGCATGAACGCCGTGAACCCAAATCCATAGCCAAATTGCTCCACCGCGACCGAACCGCAGGTAACCAGAAAATTCTCCGGCTGGATAAACGCCAGAAAAATGAAAGCGAGTTTCGGCAGATACATTGAACCGAGCATAATGGGCAACATCTTTTTCAAGCCGAATTTGGCCGCCAAGAATCCGCCGAGTAACCCGCCGCAGGTGAGCGCCAGGATGCCAAACGTGCCATAGACCAGACCAACCTGGCTCGTTGCGAGGCCGAGGCCACCGGCGGAACGGCGATCGAGAAGAAACGGCGAAATGACTTTAGACAATTGCGCCTCGTCAAAGCGGTAAAACAGAATAAACGCCAACGCCATTAAGATTCCCGGCTTCCTAAAAAACGCGCCGAGCGTGGCGAAAAACTCACCGAACAGGCTTTGGTGCGTCACCACCGGGCCGTCACCCGGTGGGTGCGGCAGCATGACCCCATGCCAGCAACTGAACACGAGAAATAATCCAGCAACGGCGAACAGAGTGACGCTCCACGCAAGCGGAATGTTGCCCGAGCTGGCCACGAAAACAACCGCCGCATCGCGCGGCAATTTCGGGTCAAGTTGGATGACGGCCATCGCGGGCTGATTCCAGTTCGTGGCATTGAAGAGAAAGCGGTCACCGGTCATCAGCCGGAATCCTTTATCACCTTTGCCGAAGCCGATGCATTCAAGACCCCCGGGCTTACGCGTAAAATTCACAGCTATTACTTTTTCCGCCGGCGGGGGCCGGGACAGCGCAAAATTAATCACCCCCACATTTCCGGCAGTGGCGGCGCCAGCCCCGGTTTTTTCCGGCTTCGGAAAATGGCTCGTTAAAAAATTCCGCAGTGGCCCGGAAACAGTTTTCGTCCACCTGGAATCATTCCGGTCCTCCGTTGATTTTATCACGGGTTTGTCATCAGACACAAAACCGTGCTGCACATTCCACGCCTGCACTTGCTCGATAACCGCCTTCGCTTCCGATGCGCTGCGCCCGGCCCGGGCGATGTCAAGCGCGGCGGGTTGGCTAATAATCCTGACGGGGCCGGACTGGTCAGAAATTTTCACCCAAGCGGGATGCCAATCGGAAACCACGCCGGCATCCGCCACGGCTCGCACGGAAACCTCCACCGGAGGCAGGCCGTTATTGCTTTCCAAGACTCCGGCCAGCACGACGAGCAGGCCGCTGCCGATGATCATCGCCGTCCGGTAAAAGGTGCTGCGCAGGCCAACCCACCAAGCCTGTTCGTGCTGGGACATGCTCAACATGTAAAAGCCATCCGCCGCGATGTCGTGCGTGGCCGAAGCGAAGGCCATGATCCAAAAAAGAAACAGCGACCATTTGAAAAAGGAACTGCCTTGCACCGAAAAGGCCACCAGGGCCAGCCCGAACGCCACCAGGAATTGCATAAATACAATCCAGAATCGTTTGGTCCGCGTAATGTCCACGAACGGGCTCCACAGCGGCTTGATGACCCAGGGCAGATACAGCCAACTCGTGTAGAGCGCGATGTCCGTATTGGAGATGCCCAGGCGTTTATACATCACCACCGACATGGTCATTACGATCACATAGGGGATGCCCTGCGAAAAATAGAGGCTGGGAACCCAGAGCCACGCGTTGCGGGAAGTTGGTTTTGCAGCGACCATCCACCTTTGATTAGCAGGCTTCGCGAGCGAACGCAAAATTTTCCTGCTTGGCACTTTCGCCCGGCAATGGTTGAGTCTGGGAGTGACTGGCGCATTTCTCAACGCAATCGGCATCTTACTCGGCGCGCTTTTCGGGCTGGCGCAATCCAGGCCGTTGTCAGCCCGCAGGCAGGACTTTTTCCAGCGCGGGCTGGGTGCC
The DNA here is from genome assembly GCA_903822015.1 of uncultured Verrucomicrobia subdivision 3 bacterium. Taxonomy (GTDB): domain Bacteria; phylum Verrucomicrobiota; class Verrucomicrobiia; order Limisphaerales; family UBA11358; genus UBA11358. Next base: position 5,146 of record CAIJNQ010000252.1, read on the forward strand.
GGCACGGTTTTTTTCGGCCTCCGGCTGGTCTGGCTGGGCGTCAACGGTACTTTCCAGCCCTGTGTGAAGCAGATATTCATCGCGCTGGTCGCCGTGACAATCGGCAACTGGACCGGCCGGCTAATGTGCCTGCAAAAAATCTCCAACCGCCTCGGCCGCTTTGCCGGCAATCTGATCACGTCGGCGCAAACCAAAGGATTACGGCGGGTCGGCGACGGTTTTCTCGCCTGCACGATTTTATTTTGCGCCGCACCGCTGGGCTGGATGGGCGCGATAACCGACGGACTGGCCAGCGACTATTATCTGCTCGCGGTCAAGGCCGTGATGGACGGACTAGCGATGAGCGGATTTGTCAAAATGTCTGGCTGGCCAACCCTGTTCTCGGCATTTCCTGTTTACGGGTTTCTAGGCGCACTCACCCTGGCCTGTCAGGTTTACCTGAAGCCGTTTCTTGATGGGCACGGGCTGTCCGACTCCGTCAACGTCACGGCCGGTTTCATGGCGTGTGCGGTCGCACTCGTTATCTGGGAAGTCCGCAAGGTGGAACTAGCGAATTATCTACCCGGCCTGGCATTCGCGCCACTGATCACATGGTGGTTACGATAATTGAAATTTATCTTGCGGGATACATCCATTTCCAGCATGGTAAACCCATGGCACGCAAGGGGAATCAACAACGCACACGCAAACCCTCAGTGCACCAAAAGCGAATCCGGTTTTTAACCGGGCTGTCCATATTCCTGATTATCGCCGTGACCATCACCCTGTTTCTAATTGAAAATCGGGCCAGTCTGGCAACTCACTGAAGCAGCCCGCGCCTACGCAGCACCGCCTCCATCGCCTTGTCCATCAGAAAATCCGCCAGCGCTTTTGTGATTTCGTCCAGTTCGAGGACGGAAGCTTGCAGTTTCTTAAAATCGCCGGAACCATCAGGGCTTTCCCTGGTCATTTCAGCCTCCACCACGCGGGCGGCGCGCTCGATTTTTTCGCAGTAATCACTTTCAATTTCGCCACCGAATTCGGCGATCGCCTTGCGGGTGGCCGTCAATGTTTCGTTCGCTTTCAGCTTAGCTTCAGTCCAGCGCCGTACGGCCAAATCGTCAAATGCATGCTCAACCGATTCCTCGACCATTTTCTGCACGATTGCATCGTCCACATCCACGGCGGAGTTTAGGGCAATGATTTTTTCGTGCCCGGTTTTGGTGTCCCGGGCAAGGACATTCAGAATCCCATTGGCATCGATTTCAAACTGGATACCGACCCGCGGCACACCACGGGGTGCGGCCGCGAAATCAATCGTGAACCTGCCGAGACTCCAGTTGTCCTTCGCCCGCTCACGTTCGCCCTGTAAAACGTGGATAAGCATGTTGCACTGAAAATCCACCGCCGTCGTGAACAACTCGCCTGCCTTGACCGGAATGGTCGAGTTGCGCGGTATCAAAACATTCATCAGGCCGCCAAACGTCTCCAAACCGAGCGATAGCGGCGTGACGTCCAGCAGCAAAACATTTTTGAAACCACCGCTCATAATTTCCGCATGAATCGCCGCGCCAAGTGCCACAGCTTCATCAGGATTCTGCGACGTGTTCAGCTGTGGCCCGGCGGTTTTGTGGAAATCGGTGCCCACACGCAGACTGCCGCGCGCCTCCTCAAAGTCCCCGCAACCAAACAGTTGACCGACGAACTTCCGCACCAGGGGCATCCGCGTCTGTCCGCCGACAAGAATGACCTGATCCAAATCATTAGCCTCCAGCTTGGCGTCCGCAAGGGCACGCAGGCAATGCGACCGGGTTTTGGCGATGATATCAACTGTCAAATTCTCCAATTCCATTCGCGTGAGCTGACAACTGAACGAAAAACCCGGCATGAGAAACGGCAAGGTGATTGCCACCACCGAATCCGTGGAGAGCTTGATTTTCGCCTGCTCTGACACTTCACGGATCCGTGAAATTGCTGGCAAAGTTAAATCACCGCTTCCGGCGGCCATGATTTTCTCCACCAGAAAGCCCACAAGCCGTTTGTCCAGATCATTACCGCCGAGGCGGGTGTTGCCATTCGTGGCCAGCACCTGGAATACGCCTTCGTTTAATTCCAAAATCGACAGGTCAAACGTCCCGCCGCCCAGATCATAGACTGCAATCCTTGATTTTCCCCTCAGTTTGTCCAAGCCATAGGCGAGCGCCGCGGCGGTAGGCTCATTGAGGATGCGCTCAACGTTGAAACCGGCGAGTTCACCTGCACGCTTGGTGGCATTGCGCTGGGCGTCGTTGAAATA
>CAIJNQ010000253.1 GCA_903822015.1 uncultured Verrucomicrobia subdivision 3 bacterium
CAAGAATCGTATCAAAATTGTTCCCGATGTAGTTGCCAAGAAAGCACTGTGGGTTGCGAAGAAAAGATACGCCATGCTCAAGGTATATGACATGGAAACTATGAAGCCAGTCAAGGACAAGAAGGGCAATGAAGGCAAGTTCAAAGAGTTTGCGGATCTCTGATTTGTGCAGCAGCAGCTTGCGCGGCGCCTTGGGGACGTGATTCTGAAGATTGCCATGGGAGTATTCATCAATGTGAACGTTGTAGATCCAAGCCTCGTTATTGTCCACCCGCGCAAAGGCGTCGGCGATCTGACCCTTGCCCGCGCGCAGCGATTTCACCTCGGTGCCGTGCAGCACGATGCCCGCCTCGAAGGTCTCGAGGATATGATAGTCGCGCCGGGCTTTGTGGTTGGTGACAATATCAGCCATGAAAAATCATTCCCCGCACTCTAGCCGAATTCGCCAAATAAAAAAGCCGGAAGAAGATTCCTCCGGCTTACATAAAAGTTTTGAAACCCGTTCAACGCTTCTTGCGCTTCTTGGCCACCGGGCGGGTCAGAGCAACGATCTCAGGCATCTCCCATCCGATCTTGTCCTCCAGGATTTCGCGCAGAGCAATGTCGGCGGCGCCCAGATTGCCCACGTTATCAATGAGCGGCCGGCTCAGGCCGCCGCCACCGGAATTCAACTGGCGCACGCGGCGCGACACGATGTTCACAAGGACATTCGGATTGCCAACCTTTTCATTGGCTCTTTTACAAAGTTCAGCGTTCATGTTTTTATCGACTCAAATCGAGTCGTCTAGCTTAATGGTTGCCCGCCCGATGGCAATGACAAAAATTCCCTCGAATTTGGCCTCCGGGTGCGCAATGTAAGCACCGAGGGGTGGCTGCCGGCAAGAACCCGACCGCCCCGGCAAATAAAACCTTCAAACCGGCAGAGTTTTCCGGCATTTTCTGCGGATCATTTTATGGCCGCCAAAAAATCATCGTTCAACCTTAACGCATTTCTGGCCTCACGCACGGATGCCGTCAACCGTGCGCTCGACAAATTTCTCCCCAGCGAGAACACAAAGCCCGCCACCATCCACAAGGCCATGCGCTACTCACTCTTTGCCGGGGGGAAACGGATGCGTCCCGCCGTGTTGCTTGCGGCGGCGGCAGCCTGTGGCGGCAAGGAAGCCTACGCCCTGCCGCTGGCTTGCGCCGTCGAGTGCATTCATACCTACTCGCTCATCCACGACGATCTGCCGGCGATGGACAATGACGATTTCCGCCGGGGCAAACCGACCAATCACAAAGTCTTCGGCGAAGGGATTGCCGTGCTAGCCGGCGACGCGCTGCTGACGCAGGCGTTCGAGATCGCCGCACAGGCCAAGAGCTGGCCACGCTACCCGCACCGCGATCTGATCCTGGAACTCGCCAAAGCCTCGGGTTCGATGCAACTTGTCGCAGGTCAGGTGGCGGATTTGGAAGGCGAGGGCAAAAAACTATCCGTGGCTGAACTCCGCTACATCCACGAGCGCAAAACCTCCGCCCTGTTATGCTGCTCTGTACGCCTGGGAGGCATGAGCGCCAACGGCACCGCCGCCCAACTCGCCGCCCTCACCAACTTTGGCTACCATGTCGGGCTCGCCTTCCAGGTGATCGACGACATCCTGGATGTGACCCAGACCAGTGAAAAACTAGGCAAGACAGCGGGCAAGGATGTGGCCGTACAAAAGGCGACCTATCCGTCGATCGTAGGCCTGGAGAAATCGCGAAAAATTGCCGCGCAGTTGACGGCCAAGGCATTTGCCGCGCTGGATATTTTCAAAGGCAAGGCCGTTGCGCTCGAAGCGCTGGCGGAATTTTTGTTAAGGCGGGATAAATAGCGACCGCGGTTTGTGAAACTTTACACACCTTCTGCGAGCGGTTTTAATGACTCCAATTCCCGCTCGGCGGGGCTGGACTTTCTACGTTTTATCGCAGCCTCACTGGTGCTTTGCAATCACGCCGGAGACTTCGGCGATGCCGGGGCAATATTTCAAAATACACCCGGCATCGCGGGCATTATATTGCTGAAGCTATCGGGGCTGGGATGGACGGCGGTCGACATTTTTTTTGTTTTGAGCGGCTTCCTGGTTTCCGGGCTGCTGTTTAAAGAGGCCGCCCAATCCGGCACGGTTTCCATCACCAGATTTTTAATCCGTCGCGGGTTCAAAATATACCCCTCATTCTGGGCCATGATTACATTCACTTCCGGCTGGGCCTGGCTGCAGGGCAACCCGGTTTCCTTCACAGGTTTAGGGCATGAATTGTTGTATGTTCAAAATTATCTGGGGGGCATCTGCGGACACACCTGGTCACTCGCAGTTGAAGAACACTTTTACTTTTTGCTCGCCGGATGGTTTTTTGTTCTTAAGTGCCGGGCAAAAGCGGGAAAAAGGATGAGTTTCAAGGGGATTCCCGATTGCTTCCTGACCACGGCCGTCCTCTGCCTGATGCTCCGGGGCATCACCTGGTGGGTTTACACAAGTGACAATACAACCTGGAATGCCCACTGGTTCGACCGGGTAACCCACGTCTTGATCGACTCCCTGTTTTTCGGAGTCTTGTTGTCGCATTACTGGCACAACGTCTGGGCGGAGCAGACCAAGAGAAAAATCATTTCCCGGCGCGCACTTTTTGTCATCACCGGCATTTGCCTACTGATGCCAAGTTTTGCGGATGTCATGGATATACAATGGTACCGCATATTTGGATTCATTCTTATTTATCTCGGGGCCGGATGCCTGCTGTTGAGCTCCCTCTCGCTCGATTATTTGCCATGTCCAACCGTTATCAAGTGGCTGTCCTGGCTGGGTAAATACTCGTACTCGGTTTATTTATGGCATTTCTTTGTCGGTTATCATGTGTTCCCGCTGATTGAGGTGAAGTTAAACAATCCCTGGGGATGGCTTCTTAATTTTCTGCTCTATTTTGCAAGCAGCTGGAGCTTGGGGATTATCGCGGCCAAAATCATTGAATTTCCAGCGCTGCGTTGCCGTGACCGCTGGTTTCCTTCTTTAATTCATGCGTGACTAAATCGCATCCCCATTGATCTGCCTGCGCTCCGGTCCATCCATTTTATGGATACTGATGTTCCGGAAGGGTCCGCCCTTGTCGAATACAGCGTTCAACGGAGCACACTCAATGCCGGATTAAAAACAGTCAGCCAGGTACTGGCCTGCGCAGTGGAGTAATTAAAATTATCTTCCATGGTTACGAATAGCCTGGCTCAAGGCATTGTTGAATTCCTCAGCCTGCAACAATCGTTCCAGCGTCAGGTGCATCCGATAGCGCCAGTAATTTTTCGGATTGGCCGGCACATTGATGCGCTCGGCGTCTACGTCAGGCCGGCGCAATTGCCCGTCCATGCCCAGCAGATCCTGCAATTGAAAAATGCTCCACATCGCCGGTGAGGCGAGATGCTGGCGCACGATGGCCTGATTGATGCCGGGGTCGCAATGCAGCGGCGCATCGCCCTGCCCCTGCAATTCCGAATGATAAAACTTCTGAGTGAATTTGCGGTCCTCCTCCCACCAGCCACGGATGGTGCTCATGTCGTGCGTGGACGGCGTGACGACGCTCAGGTAAGGCGCGTCGGCCGGACGGGAAAACGAGACGCCCATCGCCTTGGGCATCCGCTGGATTTCCAGACTCAAGAGGCCAAGCTGTTTCATCAAGTCCGGTACACAGGCCGGCACCAGCCCGAGATCTTCGCCGCAGATGAGCATGTTGGTGACGCGCTTGAGCGCCGGCAGCTTCTGCAACGCTTCCTGCATCCAAAAATCGTCCTGCCGCCGAAAGAAATAATCCACATATAGCTCCTTCAGTTTCGCCTGCGTCGTCGCCTCGAGGCTTTTGAACGACAACGTGTCCGCCATCGCAAACCGAAAATGGAATTCGTGTCCGCCGGATTTTGCCACCTCGAACAAAATCACATTGCTAATCAGGTCGAACAGGCCTTCCTTGAGCTTCTGGTTTTGCGGGTCAGCCGCCAGTTTCGCAAAATGATTTTCCACCTGCCGCTGCGTGGCGAATTCCAGTTTCAGAAAATAATTTCCGCCGGCGCTTGGCACCAGGAACTCCCGTTTCACCAATTCCGCGGCGCCGCCGAAAATTTCCAGCAACACTTTGTCGGTGATGAACGGTTTGACCAGCCGGTCGTAATTAAAGGGAATGCCGAGCTGACTGAATTCCGCAAGTTTGACCGGAATGGCGGGAACAAAATAGCCAAGAATGCCTTCCACCGCGTGTGCCGGGCTGCTCCAGATGCGGAAAAATCCGAGAATATGATCAATCCGAAACGCATCAAAGTAGCTACTCATCTGGGCAAACCGCTGTTTCCACCAGGCAAAGCCGTCCTGTTTCATGCGGGGCCAGTTGTACGTCGGAAAGCCCCAATTCTGGCCCTTCACCGCGAAGGCGTCCGGCGGCGCGCCCGCCTGCATGTCCGTATGGTAAAGTTCCGGCGACTGCCAGACATCCACGCCGTGCCGATAAACGCCGATGGCGATGTCGCCCTTCAAAATCAAGCCCTGGTCATGGATGTATCCGGCGGCCTCCCGGAGCTGGAGGTGCAGGTGAAACTGGATGAAATAATTCAATTCGATTTCGCCGCGCAGCCGGGGATCTTTTTTGACAACGGCGGCGATTTCCCTGGCATGATAGGCCCGATGCGCCGGCCATTGGTTGAAATCCGGGGAGCCAAATTTATCGCGCAGGGCGCTGAACGCCGCATATGGCGCCAGCCAGTGCTGGTTATGTTTGAAAAAATCCCGGTAATCGCGGCTGGCAAACGTTTCGTCCGCTTGCTCCGGAAAAACCTTGCGGACAAATTTGAGCTTGGCCGCCATCACGGCCTCGTAATCCACCGCGTCCAGCGCGTTGAGACGCTTCCGCTCCGCTTCCAGCGATTTCGGCAGATTCTTTTTCTTCCCGACGATGAGCTGGTTCAAATTCAAATACAGAGGATGCAGCGCGAACGCCGAAATCGCGGCGTAAGGATACGAGTCCACCCAAGTGTGAGTGGCGATGGTATCGTTGACGGGCAGAATCTGGATGAGCTTCAAACCGGCGCGTTTGGCCCAATCGGCGAGCAATTTCAAGTCGGTGAATTCGCCGACGCCAAAACCGGTTTCGGTGCGCAAACTGAAAACCGGAATCGCCACACCCGCGCCGCGCCAGGTATCGGCCGGCAGCCGGACGAAGCCGTCGTTGAGGATGACGATTTTTTTTGGAGCGGCGGTTTCGGTCAGAACCCGGTTTTCGCCATCCTCGAAGCGGATGAATTTAGCATGCGCGACATCATAAACGCCGTATTTGTATTGAACCGGAAAGGGCTCGCGACTGAGATCAATTTGCGCGGTCAGGAAATCCTCGCCGGAAACCCGGTTTAGCAAAAGCGGCGCAGCGGTGCTCCATTTGCCCAGCGGGGCGCAACTACCGACAAGGCAAAGCGTCTGTCCAGCCGACAGCAGCGGCGCTTTGACCTTGAAGTTGTGGCTCGCGCCGGGGGTGGGCAGGATGCGAATTTCGGTGTGGCTGGACGAAAGCAAAACATTCTGGAACGGCTCGGTGTAAAAAGCGTTCTCCACCGCGCCGGCGTTGTTCCACGAATCAACGATCAGAACTTCGTCGTGCTTGAACGAAACGGGATTGATGACGCGGTCATTTCCCCAATCTTGAATGGTTGAGCCATCAGCGTTCCGCAAAAGGTAATTGTAAGCCAACGGGGTGTTCGGAATGGCGTCCCCGAGAAACTGGAGCGTGACCTGCCAGAAGTCCGCGTTGAGATAATGCAGCGGAACCGCGCGTTCCGGCCGGCCGCCGCCCAGCATTTCATGACCGCCCGTAAGAAAAAGCGATTGCCCAACTTTGGTGTAAAAACGGAGCTGAAAAATTAGTTTCATGATTTACGCAACGGTGTTATGCCTTGAGCGCGCACAATAAAAAGTGCCGGCAGGGCCAAATGTCAAAGAGTTTTTGTCCGCAACGCACAAACGGGAGCCGAATATGAACGGCTAGTGCCCGCCGCCACCGCCGACCGGCAACGGTTCGGCACCGGATTTTTCAAACGTCACCACGAGCAGGGTCAGCAGCGCAGCCAACCCCATGCTGGCGCCACCGAGGACGAGCACGTTGACCGGTTCGTTGTTCAGGAAATGTTTCAAGGCAAAACCCAGCAGGCTGGACGCGGCAATCTGCGGCAGCACGATGAACAGGTTGAACATCCCCATCATGACGCCGACTTTCTCCCTGGGCAGGGCCGGTGCGAGCATGGCATAGGGCATTGAAAGAATGCTCGCCCAGGCAACGCCCACGGCGGTCATGGAAATCAACAAGTGATATTTGTCGGTCATCAAAGGAACCGTCGCCAACCCGAGCGCGCCCACCGCCAGACAAAAAACGTGCATCAATTTGGGACCGGTGTATTTCGTAGCCCAGAGCAAGACGAAGGAAAAAATGAAACAGACGGCATTGTAGGCGGCGAAACAAAAGCCCGACCACGCCCCGGCGGCCTCCATTTCCGGCGTGCCGGCAACGGCATGGAAAATATTTTTGGCGACGGCGGGGGAGAAATAAACCCACATCGAAAACATCCCAATCCAGGTGAAAAATTGAACGAGGCCGAGTTCCCACATCCGGCGCGGGAGCTGAAAAACCAGCGCAAAAATATCACCTAAGCCGAGCGTCCAATCGAACTTCCGCTCCCTGATTTCTTTCAACCCGGAGTCTGACGGGGGATATTCCGAGGTGCTGAAAACGGTCCACAGCACGGCTCCCAGGAACGCCGCGGCGCCGATGTAAAACGAAAGCCGGACAGAATTAGGGATATGGCCGTTGCCGCCGGCGTCAGCCGCAATGCCGAACCAGTTGGTCATCATCCACGGCAACGCGGAGGCGACGGTGCCACCGAGGCCGATGAACAAGGATTGAATCGCGAAGCCCTGCGAATTTTGTTCTTCCGGCAGATTATCCGCCACCAAAGCGCGGAACGGCTGCATGCTGGCGTTGATGGTTCCGTCCAGCACCCAGAGCAAGCCCGCCGCCATCCAGACCGACGGACAATTCGGCATCAAAACGAGGGCAATTGAGGCGAGAATCGCGCCGCCGAGAATAAACGGACGGCGCCGGCCAAGCCTCGTCCAGCAGCGATCGCTGGATTGGCCGACGAGCGGCTGAATGATGACGCCGGTGACCGGCGCAGCCAGCCAGAGAATGGCCAGGGAATCCGCGTTGGCACCGAGATAGCCGTAAATGGCGCTCATATTGGCCATCTGCAGGCCCCAGCCGAACTGGATGCCCAGAAAGCCAAAGCTCATGTTCCAGATCTGCCAGAAACTCAATCGTGGTTTTTGCATAAAGGGTTTACCGCATTTGTCGGAATCGAAATCAAGGATGCAAGGTGCGGTGATAAATCCGCCATTCGTAGGCGTTCAGGTGGAACTGCGGCAGACCACAATCGTGCGAATCCGGGATGCCGGAAATCCTCACCGGCTGGAAGTCCGTGCCGTTTTCGATTTTGACCGAGCCGCTGACCGGCCGGTTCGAACAATTGATCACGACGACAAACTGATCGGTCTGGTCCGAGCGCATAAAAGTCAGGAGCGTGGCCTCATTTGAATTGTGCAGCCAGCTGACGTTGTTGTTGCTAAAGGCGGGGTACTGTTTGCGAAGCCGGATCAGCGAGCGGTAAATGTCGCGGAACGGCGGACGTTCCCGCGGAGCCCAGACGATCGGCAGCTTGTCGAACAACGCCGGGTCGCCGGATTCGGTGGCGTCGCCCACTTCCATGCCATTGTAAAGCAACGGAACCCCGTCGAGTGTAAACATAAAGACCTGCGCCGCCAGCGCACCGTTGATGCCATACCGGGCAATGGCGCGGGATTCGTCGTGGTCATCCGAAATGCGCATATGCAGCGCGTTTTGGGGGAATTGTTTCACATCATCCTGCCAAGTCCCCGGCAAATTAGAGGCGGGGGCGCCGCGCATTAAGACGTCATTCAGCGTGTGCAGCAGCGGCCAGGAGTAATCCACGTCAAAGGCGTTCGTAAGCAGATCCGGCTTGCTCGCCTCGGCCAGCATCATGATGTCCGGTTTGGTTTTTTCAAGGGCGGCGCGCGCCTGTTCCCAAAAATCCGTCGGCACCGCCCAAGCGACGTCGCAGCGGAAACCGTCAATGTCGCAGGTTTGAATCCAATAATTCATCATGGCGATCATGTATTCGCGCAATTGTGAATTGGCGTAATTCAAGCCGGCGACATCCGTCCAGCCCGGATCCGGCGAAATGACATTTCCCCGGGCATCCTGCTTGTAAAACGCCTTGTTCGTCATCATCACACTATCCCACGAGGTGTGGTTGGCGACGAGATCCATGATGACTTTCAGCCCGCGCTGGTGCGCCCCGGCAACCAGCTTTTTGAAGTCATCCAGCGTACCGTAATTCGGATCTACCGCATAATAATCCTTGATGGAATACGGGCTGCCGTAATCACCTTTGCGGCCTTTTTCGCCGATGGGATGAATGGGCATGACCCACAGCACCGTCACGCCCAGATCTTTCAACTGATCGAGTTTGGCCGTGACGCTGTTCAGGTTGCCGGCGGCGGAAAAGTCGCGCGGGAAAATCTGGTAAATCACCCCGTTACGCAGCCAGTCGGGTGAAGTCCGGGCCGGTTGATTTGAGATGTCGGCCGCATGAATGATGAGGGCGGTGAGCATGAGGCTTACTGCAGACAAGGCCATAAACCGGCGGGGTTTGGTGATGTATTTCATGTTTTATTCTTGGTTCGAGCCTGTGCGGGTACGTGGCACCCGAAAGCTATAGTTTTTATTGGGGTCATTGTCAGGGCAAAAGTTTAATGCGATAAAAACGCTGGGTTACTGCCGCGATTGGCGCATCCGTAAAATTCAACTGCATTTGCTTTAAATTAGGATCATTTGACGCGCCGGCCAGATTGCTCCAAATGCTGCCCAGCACCCCCGCATATTGAAGCTGGTAGCCGCGACCCGGCATCGCCGCCCAATTCAAAGCGTAACCGCTGTTCAAAACACTGGTTGACAGAATTTTAAATCCACGCGCCGGATCGCACAAATCGAAGGTGCCGTTAACCCATGAATCTCTTAGCGCGGCAATAGGCAACACCAGAAAGTTGTTCGAGTTGATGGTCAGACCGGAGCCGGTGGGACACTCGGCGGTGAGTGGGCCGCCGTTCGTGGTGACGTAGGCGGCGGCGCACAGATAAATATTCGTCGGGACGTAGCCAAACGCGCTAACGAGATCGAGCGCACCTGCCAGCGCGCCGGAATTGGTGACGGATTTCACGCATGGCCAGTTCGTGGCAGCATTGTTAGCGAACCAGCTGACGTAGGTGTTTTGGCTTTCACTGGCGAGAAACGGCTTGGCCGCACTAACGGCGACGCTTCCCGCTTTCGCCCACGGCGCGACGCCGGTGGCAGCCGGCAGCAACTGATCGGTCACAAAAATGAAATGGTCGTTGGGTCCGCTGGTCCCGGTCGACCCGGTCGCGACATAAAGCGTTGTGCCGCGGACCGCGCCGTAAAGCACCATGCCGTTACTGATGAGCAGATAACCGGGATAATCAAAATTGCCATCCAGCACGAACGGCAGAACCAGGACCGTCAAGGCGGGGGTATTCGTGCAAACGGTCGCGCTGGCCACGGAAGCGCCGATGCTGTTCGACGCGAAAACGGAATAACAGTGCGACGAATTTGCCGCCAAGCCGGTGTCGGAGTAGCTCGTCGAGGCCGTCGCCGCGACGGTGGAACTGTCGCGGGTCACATAATAAATGCTGGCACCGGTAGAAGCCGTCCAAGACACGTTGATTTGGTTGGTGTTCACGGCAACCACCGTCAGACCGGCGGGTGCGGCCGGTGTTTGAATGGTGACGCATTGCGACGCGCTCGGCAGGGAATTGCCGATATTGTTTGTTGCCACCACAGTGTAACAATCCGAAACATTTGGCGACAGACCGGTGTCCGAATAGTTATTTACGACGGTGTTGGCAATCGGCAAACCGCCGCGGTTCACGATGTAACCCGTCGCGCCGGCGGCGGCATTCCAGGACAAATTGATCTGGCTGGAGCTGGCGACAGCCGCGTTCAAACTCGCCGGAGGCGACGGCGCCTGCGGTGTGCTGTTGGAAACCAAGGTAAAATTCCAGTTCGCACCGCCGTTGTTGTCCCAGGTGCCGGAACCGTTGTTGAAAACGCAGTTAAAGTTCGTCGCGGTTGCCGGAACCGTGACGGTGTATTGCCACCAGTTTGAAGCCGCGTTGAAAGTCATCACCGCATCCGGCGCAATGACCGGGTTCCAATTATTCCAGCCCAGGTGGATGTAAACCGGATTGGCCGAGGCGATGGCGCGGCCGGAGGCGACGTATTGTATCGTCACCTGACTTCCCGCCACCGGCAGCGCGGGAGAAACCGACACCGGCCCGCCGCTGCCACCTCCATTTGAACCGGTGCTCCCCAATCCAACCCAGACATGTTGGATGGGAGATTTATAGGCGTTGCCGTAGGCGTCGGTCGCACTGACGTAATAATCCACAAATGCGTTCGTGATGCCGGTAAGCTTGGTGTAATAGTAATCCGCCAGGTATTGCGGCGTGTAGCCGCTGGAATCCGGCGCGATGCGACGGATCATGCCGGCGGTCTGCCACGCACCGGCGAGCGGCCCGCCGGCGTAGATTTTGAACTGATCGCTCGTCGGCGGATTGGTGCCGTCGTTGCGGAACAACAAGCTGACGTTTGTGATTCCCGAGACGTCGTAAGCGTAAGTCCAGATCCAGAAATCGGAATTGGGTTCCGTGACGGTTTTGTAGCCATATTGTACGCCAAAGTTTTGACCGCCGGGATTCCACGGATGCCGTTGCGGTAGAAAAACCGTCGGTGGCGTGGTGTCGGCAGTAGGATTGGCGGCAATGACGGAATCCACATTGCGCACGGCGTTGGACTGGGCATAGATGGCACGAAGGCACTCGTCGGCGGTGCAGCCGTAATAAACGAAACCGCTGTCCAAGCCGGCCAAATAATAATGCCAGCCGATTTCAACCGCGTTCGGCGACGTGGAAAAACTCCCCGGATCGCGCACCTGGTCGATCCGCGGCGTGATGCTGGAAATCTGCTGCGCGGTCTTTACGCGGTTTTCCGTGGCGATGATGACGCGCCAGTTGTCGCCTTTGTCCGTCACGCCGATGCTTGGATCAACGACGTTGCCGCCGCTGGTGGAATAGCTCGGCGGCCAGTTCCAATTGATGAAACTTGGCGAGCCGAAATCGCTGTCGGCAAACACCCAGCCACCATCCTCGACATGGACCACATCGTTGGTGTCCGGCGGATAATCGTTGATGAATTGTTCGATGGTGGTCGGCTCATAACCGTCACCGGCTGCGGTGTTTGCCATCTGACCGACCCATTGCTGATAATAGCTGGAGCCACCGCTCCAGGCATTGTCGCCGTCGTGCGCGCACAACACCAGCGCCGGCTTAGCCGGGTTGTTGAGCGCAGCGAGCGGTGCGATGAGTCCGAGATCCCACGTGCTATAACTGTCCTTCCAGCCAAACACCTGATCACTCGGTGCGAGAATGATGGCGCTGGCATTGCCGGTATTTGGGTCTACATAACGGGCGTAATGAAGCTGAAAACCGAACGGCATCACCTGCGTCGGCGAGCAACCACGGTCAATCGAGAGGCTGCGATAACTGCCGACAGATTGCGGCGGATTGATTTGGTCGGCGCGATTCGGCAGGTCACACATTTCGCCACCGCTGCCGGTGGCAACGGGCATATCCGGACATGTGCGCGAAAGATGGTTGTTGGCGACGACCGTCCAGGCGATGCCCATCTTGTTCAGAATTGGAATCATGTGCTCCGAGAAGCACGTCTCGGCAGGAAAATAGCCTCGCGAAAGCGACGCCGTCGTGCCCCAACAAAGCTGCATCTGGCGTTGCTGGATCGCCAGTTCCATCCGGAGCGTCTCGTCGCTGATGAGTGGGGCCATGGCATGGTGGTAAGTGAAGTTGACAATGTCCATGCGCGGCTTGCCGCTGCTGGTGGTCAAGCTACGCGCAACGGAGTTGCCGTTATTCCAGCCGCTGCCGTAACCCAGTTGGCTCTTGGCGGCGAGGCTCTGGACATTTTCCATGAGCGCGCCGGACATGTTCAACTGCACACCGGCGTTGGGATAGCCAAGCAATCCGTTGACCGTGTTGCCAGGCTGGCTCTGATAAGCATTGACGCGGTCAGCGGCGCCAAATACGGTGGACAACGAAGTGTCGCTGGGATGAACGTTGCCGAGTTGAATGGTATCCCAGGCGTTCTGGTAATGATCGGCGGCATGGTTAGTTAGCGCGCGATCCGGCCAATAAATGGGCTGGTGCAAATGCCAGAGCCAGGTGGTGTGGACGTTCGTATTGCTGGCCAGAACGGCGCACGGTAGCAAGAAGGCAAGAAACCAGATCCCTACAAGTTGGATTTGGCCCTTCATTAAAAGAATTTGCCGTAGGCTACAGTCCACAAAAAAAACAGAGGTTGTGTCCGCATTATTTTCAGGCGATGAGTAACAGTCTACTTGAATCAAAAATAGAAACCACCGCACGAACATGCGGTAGCAATTTCGGGCATATGAGGTTACGTATACGTGATGTCAGCCATTAGACTTTGTGCAAACCCACGGGTTGAGTGCGCATGGTTCTACGGGCTGAGGTCGTTGGACAAACCGTCTCACCTGGCTGATATTATACCCGGTTCAATTCAGATCGGTAAAACAGTTTAAATGGTTTACACATGAATTTCTTTCGCCGTCTGCGTTTGACCCTATTTTGTTGCCGCATAACGGCTTGCCAGCCAGCAGTTGGTCCGGTTTGGTTTGCGGCACTGCTTTTCCTTGGGCTTTTCGGAGGCGTCAAACCCAGCCGGGGCGAGGCGATGCTGGAACTGTTCAACGTCAGCTGGCCGGCTTTGACGCAAAAGATGCCAGAGATCGCCGAAGCCGGTTACGACAGCCTCTGGCTGCCCAATCCGGCCAAAGGAAACAGCGGCAGCTATTCCTATGGGTACGACCAATTTGATCCGTTTGACCTGGGCAGCACGAATCAACAGGGCACAGTGGCGACCCGATGGGGCACGGAGGCGCAATTGATTCAAATGGTGCAGACCGCGCACCGGTTCGGCATCCGTGTTTATTTCGATAACGTGATGAACCATCGCTCCAGCACGGTGCCGGGTTATCCGGGTTCGGGCACGCCACCCAACTATTACCCCGGATTGCTCCCGGGCGACTTCCATTTGCAAACCGTTACTGGCGGCTATCAAAACTGGCCGTCGGTGGGCGATCCCTATTGGTGCACCACCTCAGTCGTACAGAACCAACCCTTGCTAGGACTGTGCGATCTGGCGCAGGAGCCGGGTACCGTCAATTGGAACTTCGGCAACAGCATCGGCAACACAGCGCCCAAGCCGGTGTTTGTCCGGTTCCCGAATCGGCCCGATCTGTACATGGACACCAACAGTCCGTTTTTGGGGACCGGCTGGGGCGGTAACGGCTGGCATGGATTCAACGGCACCAATGGCCAACCGGTGGCGGAAGATGTCTCCACATATCTATGCCGCGCGGTGGCGTGGACGCTGTACACCACCAAATGCGACGGGTTCCGGCTCGATGCGGTGAAGCATGTGCCGGCTGGATTTTTCGGCAATGAGACTGGCCAGAACGATGATCCTTATTTCGCCGGCTACACCGGAGCCATACAGGCGATGTATGATTATGTTCACGGCTACGGCAGTAATGTGACCGGCAATGGCTATGTCGAGGCCGATGGCAATCGAAACAGCCTGTTCAACACCGAGGCACCCCGAAATGACGCGATGATCTTCGGCGAGCATGTTTCGCCGGCGCCGCCGTATGTGGATTATCTTCAATCCGGGATGCGGTTGCTGAACCAGCCGCTTTATTCGCAATTGAATAACGCGTTCAACGGCGGATCACCGATGTCCGGCATGGACGGACGCGATTATGCACCCAGCTATGCAAACTGCGACGGCTCTGGCAATTACAGCGCCGCTCAAGGCGTCAATTTCCCGATGGATCAGGACTACGGATATAACGCGAATCTTGGTTTGGAAGACGCCTATCTGTTCATGCGCGAGGGATTGCCGATGGTCTATTCCGATGGCTTTAACCACAATGTTTCCGGCGGAACGCCGGTGATCAGCTACGCCAACTATCTGGGGGAGTTTTCCGACACCACCATGCCGGACACGATGTATATCCATAACCAGCTTTCGCGCGGCGGCACCTGGTCCCGCTGGAGCGACCAAAACGTGATCGCTTTTGAACGCTACGATTACCGCGAAGGCAACGGCGCCCAACCGCAAACCCAGGACGTGGCCCTGTTTGCCATAAATGATATGACGGGCTTTCCCGCCGACATCTCGTTCGATGACGGCGTGAGCCGGACGGGTGACGGATATTATTTCAACACGAACTACACGACTTCGACCGCGGTTTCCAATTCGCGTGGGGTTGGCATCGTGGTGGGTTTCGCGCCCGGTTCCGTGCTGGCGCAACTCGCCAGTTCCTCACCGACCGGCGGGCGGGCGTATCAGAAATTGCTGGTGCATGGGGCGACACAAAGTTTGTCCGCCGCGCAAGGCAGCGCGAACGCCGCCGATCCCACGCAGCGGTTGATTTATGTGGGCGGCCAGGCCCTGGCTCCGGGGGGCGGCGCGATTGAACTGACCGTTCCCAGCGACAGCTGGGTGATGTATGGCTACCAATGGCCGGAAGCAAGCCGAGCCAACAGCTTCACCAATGCCATCATTTTGCGCCAGAGCGGGTCGACCGCTCCGCAAGTGACTGTTTACCGGACCGACGGCACGAATGGCGACGCGAGTTACAATCCGCAGTTTCCATTTAAGATGCGGGGCAGTGTGGATCCCTTTACCGGGCTTCCAGCGCTAGCCGCCGGGGAAGGCAACATTTCCAATCTTACCTACGCCATCAACGTGCCGATTGTGACCAATGCGAACTTCGACATTCTCGTCAACTGCGACGCCTCCGCTTCGAACACGCTGGTAAAACTGGACGGCGGCATTGATTTGAACAGTCAGATGGGACTGGGTCCGACGAATTTCCAGGTTGGCATCGCCCCGACGAACTTCCTTGATCTGCGCGACAACCCGCCCGGCTACGCGAACGATGTGTTTCTCGGCTACGAGCAGACCGCCTTCCGGTTCCGCAACGGCCCGGAAAAATTCGCCGCGAAAAACACGTTGAACAACACCATCGTTTCGCTGGGCGCGGAGACTTATTATTACACCGTCGGCGGCGGCAGCAACATCGTTTCTGGTTCCGGCTATGGCCAGGCCATCGGCCAGACCGCCACTTTCGTGTATCATGACCCCGCCGCCCCGGTTACCGCAACCAATAATGCCGTCGCGACCCAGCGTATGCCATTGAGTCCCACGACCGGCCAGTCGGCCGATATTTACGTCAAGGTCGGCTACCAATTTCAAATCAACACCTGTTTCATTTATTACACCACCGACGGCTCCAACCCGGAAGGCGCTTTCGGCGTCGGTAAAGGCACGACGCAGGTCGTGCCGGGAGCTTTCCTCAATCACGACAATCCTACAGCCAGCATTGATTGGTGGAAGGGAACGATTCCCGCGCAGCCCAACGGAACCCAGGTGCGTTACAAGGTTGCCCTGTTCAATGGCGGCAGCATTAATGCCGGCCAGAATATCCTGCCCATTTCAGATGCCGAAAACACCGGTGCGAAATTGTATGGCATCAATCTGGCAGTCATCACCAATTTCAATCCCACCAGCGCCATGGTCTGGTTGCACAACGATCTCAATCCGGTCAACACCGTAACTGGATTGCAAAGCGGTTTCCATATTCTCCGCGCCCGCACTTTCCTGCCCCGCACCGGCCAATCGAGCGTTTACAACACGTTCTCCCAGACTTTTTATTACGACGGTGCGTTGCCCAGCGGGGTGATAGTCTATCCGAACAACGGAGACACCATCAGCAGCGCCAGCTACAACGTGGTGGTGCGTGCGGACAGCAGTGTGACCGGTGTGGATTTTAATATTCAAGACAGTTATCCCGGCAACGACGACACCGCAACCGGCCAAAGCAATGGAAACGGCAATTCCAACGGCGTGCCCGTGTTCGCCAGTGCCACCGCGGTGAGTCCCGACCCGACCATAAGCGCACGATATCCGAGCTATCCGCAGGAATACCGTTTTAATTATGTGAACGTGCCAGCCAGCAGCACCGCCATTATCAATGTTCGCCTTAAAACCTTTGCCACAATTGCTTACACCAACCGATTTACGACCTTGACCCGCTCGGTCAACACATTGGGGCCATTGCAATATCTTGAGATTTCGAGTCCGGCGGCCGATGGCACGAAGATCACGATGACCACGAATACCACTTACACCATTCAGGCTTGTT
Source organism: uncultured Verrucomicrobia subdivision 3 bacterium (assembly GCA_903822015.1). Lineage (GTDB taxonomy): Bacteria > Verrucomicrobiota > Verrucomicrobiia > Limisphaerales > UBA11358 > UBA11358. The sequence continues at coordinate 16,496 of CAIJNQ010000253.1, forward strand.
TCACGGCCACCCTGGCAACAAATGATGCCTCTTTTTTCAGCATTTACATCAATGGCGCATTGCAACCCAAAGCCAGCTATAGTCTTCAAGCCTCTGGCTGTGGCTATGGATTGCGCTCGCTGTTTTACAATTGGACCGCAAATTCGCCAGGCACAACGACCGGCACCAACATCCTGCAAGTCGTCTATTCTAACAACGTCACCAGCAAGTTTCTTAGTGACACACGCACGGTCATAGTGCCGCCACCGCTCCGGATTTCCGGCCTGAGCCCGAACAACCAACTGGTGATCTGGGATAGCGCACCAGGGGTGAATTACCAGGTACTGGCCACCACCAATCTGGCCCAGCCGTTCACGCCGATAAGCAGCACCATCCCCGGCACCGGAACGTCCACGTTTTATTACGACAATTCGACCACCAACTCTCCGCAGAAATTTTATGAAATTGAGGTCGTGCCTTGACTTTGATTTTTCAGTCTCTTGGGCAAAGCACAACATGTTTTTCCACAGCACCACAGAAAAAGCTCAAACAACATTCTCGGCCTTAATTGGTTATGCCATTTGGACCGCTCCGTCGCTCACGGTTACATATAATCTGACCGACGAAGTGCGTTATTAATAAATCCATTTTTATGACGTGACTTCACTTTTTCGGGCCATTTGATGTGTTAGTCTGGGACGCAAGAAAGGACCAGACGATGAAAGGCAAACAGTATACGACGGAAGACAAGATCCGCATCCTGCGGGAAGTGGACGGAGGCAAGAGCGTGGGTG
>CAIJNQ010000254.1 GCA_903822015.1 uncultured Verrucomicrobia subdivision 3 bacterium
CTTCGGTTCCGCCGGCGTCCGCGACTCCATCGTGAGCCGCCTCACTTTTTTGCGGAGCGGCTTTTCCTCGCCGAAAATTTCCAGCGTGTTGCCGTAGCTCTTGCTCATCGTTTCGCCGTCCAGCCCGGGCACCTTCGCCGTCTCGCCGCGGATCTGCGGCTCCGGAACCACGAACGTTTCGCCGTAGGCTTCGTTGAACTTGATGGCGATGTCCCGGGTCATCTCCACATGTTGCTTTTGGTCCTGGCCCACGGGCACCAAATTCGAATCGTAGATCAGAATATCTGCCGCCATCAGCACCGGATAGGCAAACAGCGCATGGCTGGCGGCGATGCCTTTGGCCGTCTTGTCCTTGTAGCTGTGGGCGCGTTCGAGCAACCCCATCGGCGTGACGGTTGAGAGCAGCCACGATAATTCCGTCACTTCCGGCACGTCCGACTGCTTGAAGAACACGGATTTCTTCGGGTCGAGGCCGCACGCGAGAAAATCCAGGGCCACATCCAGCGTGTTTTTCCGCCGCTCGTTGGCGTTGAACAGCGACGTCATCGAATGATAATCCGCGATGAAATAAAACGCCTCCCCCTTTTCCTGCAGCTCGATGGCGGGCCGCATCATCCCGAAATAATTTCCGAGGTGCAGCGCGCCGCTGGGCTGGATGCCTGACAAAATTCGCATGGCGGGATTTTATTGAATATCCGGACGGTAGAAAGCGCGAACTGATGACAATATCCGGCCGGCCTATGGCGGGGAGATTTGCAGGCGGTAAAATTTTTGCGCCCGGTTTGCATCGTTGTCGGTGACGCTGATCTGGTTGCCGTTGGTCTGCCAGCCGGCGAAAGTGACGGGCGGCCGCCAGCCGCCACCGGTCAAATTCGTGTTCGTCAGTACGGTGTAATTGTTGCCGCCGGCCACCGGCCCGTAGGTTAGCCGGATGGCATTGTTCGTCGCCACCGCCGCCAGGGTGACCGGCGCACTGGCGGCGGGATTGGCGGCGATCCACTGGACGAGCGCGGCATATTTCGGCGCCTGATTGGTCGGTTGATCCTGATATTCGAGCGAACCCCAGGAGCCCCATTTGCTCCATGCGCTGCAATAGGCGAAGTTTTCGAACAGGCTCATACCTTGCGCCCTGAGCAGGTTGAGGTATTCCGTGTAACGGTCAAACATCCGGGGATCGCGGTTGGCCGCGGTCAGAATGGCGGTGAGGTTCGTGTCGTTTTCCGCACCGTTGATGCCTTGAAAAGTCTGCCCGCCTTCATAGCCAACCACCAACCAGCCGTACGCGTCGGCTATCGCTTTCTGCGCGCTCACTTGGTATTGCTGGGCGGCGATGGATTGCACCGCGAGATTGGTCAGCACAAAATCCACGGTCGGATAAGGCGCGTTGGGTGGCAGGTTGGCCGGCGTGAATGCCGTGCCGAAATAGGGCGCAATGGCCAGCGCGTCCGGCATGACCGCCGTGGGGTTGAGGTTGGGGTCCATTAAGCCGGCCAGCCGCGCCTCCGTGACGGCGATATTGGCCGATTGGGTGGCCAGCACTTTGACGAGCCGCGTGCTCGCGGCGCTGCCAAACGCCTGCGAGAATATGTTCCAGATTTGCGCCGAGCGCAGCGCGACGAATTTCTGCCCGGCCGTGTAGGCGTTGGTGTCCAGATTGCGATTCACGCCCTGTATTTGCACATACGCCGTTTGCGGGAACTGGCCGTTCCAGGTTTCATTCGAGTATTCGATGTAAATTTTCAAATAGGGAATCAGGTTGTCGCGCAGCAGTTGCGCCGTCTGCTGCACATAATTGTCATCGGCCAGATGCGGCACGCAGATCCAGGCGTCTTTTTGCAGCGTGTTGCAGAGCTGGATCATGTGCTCAAGCGCAACGCCGTTCGGATTGGCCTGCGTGTAATAACCCGGAGTGGTGCGATTGGTCCACGCGGCCAGCGGCGAGCCGTTCATCGCGCCCCAATCCATGAAGCGCAGGCAATGGAAGGGTTGTAACCGCTGCAGAAATAGCGGATGAAACGGCTGCGTCGCGTAAGTCGCCAGATGATTCGTCAGCACCAGATGGATGTTCCGCAAATAATCGGCGGCCGCGGAGCTGTGGATCTCCAGCCACGCGGAAGTGTTGGTGGCGGTGACGTTGAAGGAAAAAGTCTGCCCGCCGCCGGTGGCTGTCAGGTTCGCCGTCGAACCGGGCGACCACCCGAAAAGCAGGCTCCCCGTGCCTTCGTATATCAGATTGTAGACGCCCGGTTCGTCCAGATTGACCAGGATGGTATGCACCATTTGATTGGTGCCGTTGACCGTGAAGGGCACACGGGTCGGCCAGCCGTTCGTGTCCACGGGAATCTGCGCGCTGTAGCCGGAATCCCACGCGCCCGAACCGTCAAGGTTGCGCGTCATCCAGGTGCGTGTCCGCTTGAACACATCCGCAAACGGCCACGCGGTGGACCAGTCCGCCACGCCATCCAGATTGTTGCCGACGGCCATGGCCGCCGGCGGATTGAAGGTGGCGCTGGTGACCGGGCTGTCGGCCAGTCCGGTTTGGTAGGCGATGGCGTTGATCGTCAATGGCCGCGTGAGCTGGGGCGACAGTGGCCCGCTGTAAACGGTGCCGGTGGTCGCACCCGGATTGCTGCCATCCAGGGTGTAGCGGATGGTTGCGCCCGGCGTGGTTGTGCTGATCGAAATCAACTGTCCATTCGTCAGCGATCCGCCGTTCGGATTGAACACCGGCGGGGCCGCTTGATTCAAACCGCCGGAAACCGACAGGCTGTTGAAAAACGCAGTTTTGTCGGGAAGATTTGTATTGTTGGCCCCATCCACAAACAAGGCCACCGCGCTGATGCTTCCCGTGAACACCAGGTTGGTCAAACCTGCCGAGTTGGCGCCGGAAAACACGGTCAGGCTCAGGGCGTTGGTGTCAGTGAGGTTCAAAGCTGCTTGCAGGCTCGTGCCGTTGGTGGCCCAGGGAACACTTGCGCCCGGACCCCAGACATTATTGGTGGCCACGCCCAGATAACCGCCATTCAGCAGCACGATGATGATTGGATTGTTGGCGGAATCCAGCAGCCGGATCTGCGAATTGGCGGCGTTCGTGCCCGGCAAAGTCCAGGCGGCCCGCACCGTTTGTCCCGCGGCGAGATTCCCGCCGGCGAACGGACGGATCGCACTGGTGCCGTATTCCGCCGTCACGGCCCAGGATTGGTTGCTCACGTCAATCCCCGGCGAACTGTCAATCGTGTATTGGCCCGGATCCTTGTCGAAACTCCACGCGCCAAAACCCGTGCCGCCGTTGCGGCCCGGCAGCCAGCCGCTGGCGTAAGCCGGATCCGCGGCGTTATCCGCGGCATTGTAGGCGGCCTTGACCCCCGCAACGAACCGCAGCAGCACGAGGAGAACGAATAAGATTTTCAATTTGCGGGTCACGCCGGAGTTTTTTGTTGAACGATCCAATTCTTCCATGCCTTTCTCCGTGGGACAAGCGCGCAGGCGGCATTTCCATTATTACTTTCCGGCGCTGCCGATCTTTTCCGGTTTCGATCCCCATGATGCCAGATTCCGTCTTCCGGCGGAACGCGGCATCCGGCTCCCGAAATCGGTGTTTAAAATTCCGGGCGCATTTTTTGTTGGTGCCAGCATACCATTCTTTTGGTAGATTAGGTATGTTAAGAGATTGTTAACCTTGATTTCAGTTGAAAGGAGTCGTTTGTGAACTGCTTGAGAAAAATCTTTCCGTGGTTGGGGCTGTTGGCCCTGGCGGGGGTCGGCCACACCCAGATCTATCACTGGACAACGATCGCCGGGGATGCCGGCCCCGGGGCCGCGGATGGTACGAACACCGAGGCGCGTTTTTATCAGCCGGTGGGAATCGCCCCTGACGCCCAGGGGAATTTTTATGTGGCTGACGGCAGCAACCAGACCATTCGCAAGCTCACGCCGTATGGCACGAACTGGGTGGTCACCACCATCGCCGGTTTGGCGGGCGTATCCGGTTCCGCGGATGGTACGAATGCCGCGGCCCGGTTTTACACGCCGCAAGGCATCACGGTCGACCGGGCGGGTAACCTGTATGTGACGGATTATAACAACTCCACCATTCGCAAGGTCGCGCCGGTGGCGGGCGGCTGGGCGGTCACCACGATTGCCGGCCTCGCCGGAACCAGCGGCGCCACCGATGGCACGAACACCGCGGCGATGTTCCGGCAGCCGGTGGGCATTGCCGTGGATACCAATGGTGTGCTGTATGTGGCCGACTTTAATAACAATACCATTCGAACGGTCACGCCGGTGGGCACCAACTGGGTGGTGAATACCATCGCCGGTGTGGCCGGAACTAGCACTCATCAGGACGGAACCAATCATGTGGCGACGTTTTCCGGCCCCTACGGAATCTGCGTGGACAACCTAGGTACCGTTTATGTTTCGGACCGCTATGACGAAACCATCCGGCAGCTCAAACCATCGGGGACCAACTGGGTGGTAACCACCCTGGCGGGGACGGTTTATACGGCGGGCTATTTTGACGGGACCAACGGCAGCGTTTTGTTCAGCGCCCCGAGTGCCATCCTGCCGGACGGCGCGGGCAATTTCTACATCGTGGACCGGAACAACAGTCTGATCCGGAAATTGACCGCCGTGGGGACCAACTGGGTGGCGAGTACGCTGGCGGGATCCGCGGGCCTGACCGGCACAACGGATGGCACCAACGGCACCGCCCGGTTTTATTACCCTTCGGGAATCGCGCCGGATGGCGCGGGCAAACTATTGGTCGTGGACACCACTTCGTCGTTGATCCGTCAGTTGGTTGCGTCGGGGACCAATTGGGTCGTAACGACCATCGCCGGCCTCTACGCGCTGCCGGGTGCAATCGACGGTACCAATCGCGCCGCTCGTTTTAATCTGCCGGTCGGCTTGGCGATGGATACGAACGGCAATCTCTACGTGGGTGACTTTGCCAATGACCTCATTCGCAAACTCACGCCGGTGGGTCCGAATTGGATTGTCAGCACCATCGCCGGGATTCCCCTGACGAACGGTTTTACGGATGGCACCAACAACGCCGCGTTGCTCTGGCATCCGGAGGGCGTCGCGCTGGATCGCAGTGGCAATCTTTATGTGGCGGATTTGGGCAATGCCACCATTCGGGAATTCACACCCGTGGGAACCAATTGGGTGTCCCGCACCATTGCGGGAACCGTTCGCAGCACCGGAGAGGTGGACGGCACGAATAACAACGCAAAATTTAATCAGAACTTTGGGATCGCGGTCGCTACCAATGGCAGCATTTACGTGTCCGATCAGGGTGGCCGGACCATACGCCGGCTCACCCCCGTGGGAACCAATTGGGTGGTGACCACCATCGCGGGCACGGCCTTCTCCTCCAGCCATCTGGATGGCACCAATAACGCCGCGCTGTTTGCCGCGCCCACGGGCGTCGCGGTCGATGCCGGCGGAAATCTTTTTGTGGCCGATCCCGGTGACCAGACGATCCGCAAACTCACCCCCGTGGGCACCAACTGGGTGGTGACCACCATTGCCGGAACGCCCTATGCGGCCGGGCCGGTGGATGGCACCAATGCCGACGCGCTGTTCAATGGGCCGGTCGGCATTGCGGTGGATAACAGCGGCAGGGTTTATGTGACCGAGGATGGGAGTTGGACCATTCGCCAGCTCACCCCGGTGGGAACCAATTGGGTCGTCGTCACGATCGGCGGCGCGGCTAATGTCTATGGCAACCAGGATGGGCCGACCGGTGTGGCCCGGTTTTATCGACCGCAAGGCGTTCTTGTGGATTCGGTCGGCAATCTCTATGTCGCCGATACCTATGAAAGTATTTTGCGCAAGGGCGTGCCGGCTTCCGCCGTCCTCCCGCCGTATTTTGAAACCGTAAAAGTATCGAATGGAACCCTTGCTTTCACCTGGAGCGCGGCTGCCGGATCTACGTATCAAGTGCAGTACGCCACGAATTTATCGCAAACGGTGTGGAGCAATCTGGGGGGCATCGTCACTGCGACGAATTCGATCATGCCGGGAACCGATTCCATCGTGCCCGGACCGCCCCGGTTTTACCGTTTACAACTGCTGCATTAGGGCCTGTTAACACTAATGCGCAAAGCTTCTACGATGAGTGCCAAGACGATAAAGCCCAAGAAAAGGGTATCGAGCTTGTCAAAACGGCAAAAGACACGGCGATAGCTTTTGAGCCGCCGGAAGAGTCGTTCAATTTCA
>CAIJNQ010000255.1 GCA_903822015.1 uncultured Verrucomicrobia subdivision 3 bacterium
GTCAGGGCCCATGGAATGTGGACTTACGAACCCCGCCAGGGCCGGAAGGCAGCAACGGTAGTTTGCTCCGTATCTGCCGTGGTCACCCTGACACTTTTCATTTACGATTGGCGATTTACGATTTACGATTGCCAGCGAATGGCAAGCGACACGTAAATCGTAAATCTGAAATCATCCATGTCCTATCAGGTCATCGCCAGAAAATATCGCCCGCAACGTTTTGCCGACGTCGTGGGGCAGGAGCATGTGACCCAGACGCTGGCGAATGCGATCACGCAGAAACGCATCGCCCACGCCTACCTGTTCTGCGGGCCGCGCGGCACGGGCAAGACCACGATTGCGCGCATCTTCGCCAAATGCCTGAACTGCACCGGCGGGCCGAAAGTCGACTTTGACGACCAGGATTCGCGGGTCCAGGAAATCACGGAGGGGCGGGCGCTGGACGTACTGGAGATCGACGGCGCGAGCAACAACGGCGTGGAGCAGGTGCGCGAGCTGCGGGAGACCTGCAAATACGCGCCGGCCAATGCGCCGTTCAAAATCTACATCATCGACGAAGTCCACATGCTCTCGACGGCCGCGTTCAACGCGCTGCTCAAGACCCTGGAAGAGCCGCCCGCGCATGTGAAGTTCATGTTTGCGACGACCGACCCGGAGAAGGTGCTGCCGACGATCCTGTCGCGCTGCCAGCGGTTCGATCTGCGCCGGATACCGAGCGCGCTCATCACGAAGCATCTCGCGGAAATCGCCGGGAAGGAAAAAGTGACGATTGACGCCGCCGCGCTACACGCCATCGCCCGGGGAGCGGACGGCGGCATGCGCGATGCCGAGTCCACGCTGGACCAGCTCATCAGTTTTTGCGGCGATAAAATCGAGGAAGCCGACGTGCTGTCGATGTTCGGCCTCGCGGCGCAAAACCAGATCCTCAAGCTGGGCCAGGCGATTCTCGCCGGGGACATTTCCGTGGCGCTGACGCAACTGGACGAGCTGGCGCGCGGCGGCAAGGACCTGGGCCGGCTCCTGGGAGACCTGCTAAACCATTTCCGCAACCTGCTGATTTACCAGGTTTCCCGGGGCGACTTGAATCTGCTGGAGGTTTCCGAGGCAGAAGTTGCCGCGCTCAAGGAGCAGAACGGGCGGGCGGGCACGGAATCGCTCACCCGGGTACTCGAAGTGCTGACCGACGCCGAGTTGCGGCTGCGCGACACCGCTTCAAAAAAGATCCTGCTGGAAGTGACGGCGCTCAAAGCCATCGAAGCGCGCAACGCCGTCAGCCTGGACGCGGTATTGAAACAACTCAATCAACTGCGGGGCAGCAGCAGCCCGATGGTTCAGCCGGCAACGCCCGCCGCGCAACCGACACCCGCGCGAGCCCCGGCCCGAGCCGCGGCAAAAGCGCCGGCCCCGCCGGAACCCGCCAGTGCCGCCCCCGCGCCGCCGGCGGAAGCGCCGCCCTTTGCCGCCGAGTTACCGGTACTATGGAACCAACTCATTGAAGCCGTCGGCCGGGTCAGCCCCTTCACGCGCAGCTATCTCGTGGATGCCAATCCGATTTCATTTGCAAAAAGCGTCCTGGTCATCGGTTTCAGCCCGGAGTTTCAAGATCACCTGGGGCTGGTGGACAATGCCCGCAATCACACGCTGCTGCAAACGAAGCTGGGTGAACTGGGGCATGCGAACTGCCAGATCAAGTTCATCAAGGCAGAAGCGCCGGCCGGCCAGGTCAAGCCGGTGACGCCGGCGCCGACGGCTCCCGCGGCCGCGCCACCGACGGCGGCGGCAGCCGCCGCGACGAAACCGGCCGCCGCGGGCACGCCCGGGGCGGAAAAAAAGCCGGCGCCGGTGCCGTTCAACAAAGACACATTCAAGAACGATCCATTGATACAAAAGGCGCTAGACATCTTCAAAGGCACCATTGTGGAAGTGCGCGCCTGAGCGGATGGCCAGCCGACTTTTAACCATTCAAAACCAAATCAACCATGTCAAGCATCGGAAAATTGATGAAACAGGCTGCCCGGATGCAGCAACAGATGGAACAAGCACAAGCCCAACTTGCGGCGCGCACGGTGGAGGCCAGCAGCGGAGGGGGGGCCGTCAAGGTCGTCGCGAAGTGCGACGGCAGCATCGCGGCCATCAAAATCGACCCGCAGGCGCTTAATCCGGCGGACGCCCAAATCGTGGAAGACATGATCCTCACGGCCGCCAACCAGGCGCTCGCCCAGGCCAAGGAAATCTCCAATGCCGAAATGGGCAAAATCACGGCCGGCCTGAGCCTGCCGGGGATGTGACCGGAAATCAAGAACGCGAAAGGCCGAATGAAGATGTGCGCGGTTTTGCATCGCTGCATTTATTGTTTCACACGACATTCATAATTCCCCGTTAGCCGCATGCTACCCGACGCCATCACGCAACTCACCGCCGCGCTTGCCAAGCTGCCCGGCGTCGGCCCGCGTTCCGCCGAA
>CAIJNQ010000256.1 GCA_903822015.1 uncultured Verrucomicrobia subdivision 3 bacterium
CGCCCTTGAGCAACTGGTCGCCAGAAACCCAGAAACACAGGCCGTTGTCCAACGCGCAATCGAGCCGCAGACGGCCGACTTCGCAATTGTATTTCTCGGTCGTGTTGAGCGGCATCGGATATTTTTTATTCTCCGGTTCGTCCACGACATCAAGGCCGGGCGCCTGCTTCAAAACGGCGCGCGCCGCTTCGAGGGAGACGGGCTTTTCAAATTCCGCACTGACGGCGATGGAGTGCGACCGATAGACCGGCACGCGCACGCAGGTCACGCTGGCGCGGAACGCGTCGTGGTGCATGATCTTGCGGCCTTCGTTTTCCATCTTCATTTCCTCCTTGGTGTAGCCGGTCGGCAGAAAGGAATCCACCTGCGGGATCACGTTGAACGCGATCTGGTGCGGATAAACGTCCTTGGTCACCGGTTGCTTGGCGACGATCTGTTCCACCTGGCGTTCGAGTTCCTCAATCGCCTTGGCGCCGGTGCCGCTGACGGCTTGGTAGCTGGAGGCGAAAATGCGCTTCACGCCGAACGCCTGGTGCAGCGGATAGAGCGCCATGAGCGTGATGGCCGTGGTGCAGTTCGGATTGGCGATAATACCTTTGTGCGACTTCACGTCGGCGGCATTGATTTCGGGCACGACGAGAGGCACGTCCGGGTCCTGGCGGAAGGCGCTGGAATTATCCACGACCACGCAGCCAGCTTTGGCCGCAATCGGCGCGAATTCCTTGGAAATGCCGCCGCCGGCGCTGAAAAGCGCGATGTCGATGCCCGCGAACGAATCTTTGGTCAGTTCCGTCACGGTGATATCCGCGCCCTTGAATTTGAGCTTTTTGCCGACGGAACGGGCGGAGGCGAGCAAGGTCAGTTTGCCCACGGGAAAGTTCCGTTTTTCGAGGGTTTTGATCATTTCGATGCCCACTGCGCCAGTGGCACCGACAACGGCGACGTGCGGATGCTTGTTCATAATTGAATGGATAATCTAGCAAAAGATGCCCTCGCGTCAACCGCGCGAAACCGGCCCAATCAAAAAACTTTTCATTTACGATTGACCGGCCATGCGGGATATGACGAAATGATAAGCCTAATTATTTTCAGATGCCGAAATCTGCCAATCGAAACGGAAGCAGCCCGCGGGCGGGCACCACGAAATACGACGCGCACCACAAGGTGCTGTCGCAAACCTACGGCGCCTTCGCGGACCTGCGCCGCGAATTATCCGATTCGAAGACCACGGTCAACGAACGCGAGGAGCTGCTGCGCAGTTTCGCGACCTGCCCGGATTCGCAGCGCGCCTGGCTGCTGCTGGAGGATTATTTCGAGAAGCTGCTACTCTCGCGCAAGGATTTTCCCGACACGAACTGGTGGCCGCGCCTGTTGAACGCGACCGGCAAGGCGCGGCTGGAAGAGCTGGCGTTTCTGTTTTTGCGGGCGAAACGTTCAGTGCCGCCCGAACTGTCGGCGCATGCCAGCCTGGACCGGTTTGCGAAGGCCGAGGAGGCCGAGCAGGAAGTGAAGCTGGTGCAGGAGCTGGAACGCTGGCTCGCGCCGCCCGCCCTGCCGCTGCTCGACACGCCGCGCGCCACGCTGCGGGTGGTCTGCCGCGTGCAGCCCGGCGAGGATGAGCCGTCGCATCACCGGCTGGCCGTGCAATTTTTGTTGTCGCGTCCGCGCACCGGCGAGAAGGCGCGCACGCTGCGGGAGATGATCGACCTGGTGGTGCGCGCGACGCATGAGCAGGAATTGTTTCCGCCGAACGACTGGGAGTTCATCCAGTGGATCGCCGACACGCATCGCCAGCGCGGCGACGGCGCGGACACGCTGGTGTTGTCCGACGCGGAATTGCTCCAATGGCTGGCGCGCTGGGGGCATACCGACCGCCTCGAACTCGCGGAAAACGGCAAGCCACTGCATTTCCAGGGTCAGGTGGTGGCGCTCACGCCGCATCTGGAGAACGGCGACAAGGAACTTTCCTTCACGCACCGCATCGCGCTGCCCGGCGGCGAAAATCATGCCGTCAGCAACGTGAAGTTTTTCAATCATCAGCCGCCGCTCGCGCTGGTCGGCAACACGTTTTTCCTGTTGCGCAATGCGCCGCCGTCGCCGGTGCTGCGGCACATGGCCAAACAGCCGTCCGTGCCGGTCCGCAAATTAAGCCACCGGCTGCTGCTGCATTTGCGCAAGACGCAATCAAATCACGGCGTGGATTGGGAGGGCTTGTGCATCGCCCATCCCGCGACGCCGCAATTTGTTTTTGAGCTGCTCGACGAAACCGTGCGCCTGCGGCTGCTGGCGAAAAGTTTGCGCGACCAGAGCGTCTGGTTCTGGAACGGCCACGAATGGGTGGCCAACGACCGGAAACATCGCGCCGGCGACAAGCCGGAAATTCTCGATGACCCCCGCCTGGAGCCGGCGACGCAATGGCTGCGCCGGCTGGACTGGTTCACGCCGGAAGCCGGCCTGTGGATCGGCGATGCGAACGAAAATTTCCTCGATTCACTGGCCAGCGCGTGGGCGGCGCGGCCCGCCGATGCGGAATTCCTGGGCAACCCGGCGTTTCACCGGTTGTTTCTGACGCCGCGATTGCTCAAGCCCAAGCTCATCGTCAAGGGCAGCGGCATTGACTGGCTGGCGGTCTCCGCCGAATGGGAGCAGGAAGGGCTGAAACTTTCCAAGGCCGACCTCGAACGGCTGGCGAGCGCCACCGGACGGTTTGTGAAGCTGCCGAATTCCGGCTGGGTCGAACTCGACACGGCCGCGGTGCAGGGCGCGCACGAGGCGATGGCTGAGATGGGCGTGGATGGTTTGATTGCCGTGCCGCAGCGCATCGGCCTGGAAAACGTGGCGCACCTGGACGACGACGGCTTGACGCGCTTTGTGGATTCGCCCGAGGCGGACGCATTGCGCGTCCGGGTCCGGGATTTCAAGGGGGTTCCGTCCATCGAACTGCCCAAGGTCCTGCAGGCGGAACTGCGGCCGTACCAAAAGGACGGCTTCGATTTCCTGGCGCATCTGGTGCAGATCAAGCTCGGGGGCATCCTGGCCGATGACATGGGCCTCGGCAAAACGCTGCAAACGCTGACGTGGCTCGGCTGGCTGAAGGAGCGCAACACGAAAAACCCCAAGCCGTCGCTGGTCATCTGCCCGGCATCGGTGCTGCACAACTGGCGGCGCGAGGCGGAAAAATTCACGCCGAACCTAAAAGTGCTCGTGCTGGAAAGCGGCGCGGCGCGGCACAATTTGAGGAAGCAGATTCCGCAGAATGACATCATCGTCACGAATTACGCGCTGCTGCGGCGCGACCTGGAGGAGCTGAACAAGTTTGCGTTCCGCGCGGTGATTCTGGACGAGGCGCAATTCATCAAGAATCCCGGCGCGCAAGTCACGCAATCGGTCAAGCAGCTGAAGTCGGAAAACCGCATTGCGCTCACCGGCACCCCGCTGGAAAACCGGCTGCTGGATTTGTGGAGCATCGTGGATTTCGTCCAGCCCGGGTACCTCGGCAACCAGGAACAATTTCTGGAAACCTACGAGCCGCGCGGCGAGAACGCGGAATCGGAACAGCGCATCGCCCGCAAGCGGCTTTCCGCGAAACTGCGCCCGCTGCTGCTGCGCCGCCTGAAGAAGCACGTGGCGAAAGATTTGCCCGACCGCATCGAGGAGCGGCTGGATTGTCCGCTGGGCGACGAACAGCGGAAACTTTACCTGGCCGAATTGCGCCGCAGCCGCGACCAGATCCAGCACGCCGTGGCGGAGCAGGGTCTCAACAAGAGCAAGATGCATGTCCTCGCCGCGCTCACGCGGTTGCGGCAGGTCTGCTGTCATCCGTCGCTGGTCGGCAACGACACGGCTTCCGGCAAGACTGAAACGCTGTTCGAACTGCTGGATCCGCTGGTGGCCGACGGCCAGAAGGTGCTGGTCTTCTCGCAGTTCGTGCAGATGCTGCACATCCTCGAAAAGGAATGTCTGGCGCGAAACATTCCGACGCACATCCTCACCGGCCAGACGAAGGACCGGCAGGCGGTCGTGAATGCGTTCCAGGCCGACAAGGGCGCGGGCGTTTTCCTGCTGAGCCTGCGCGCGGCGGGAACCGGCTTGAACCTGACGAACGCCAGCTATGTCGTGCTTTACGATCCGTGGTGGAATCCGGCCGTGGAGGCGCAGGCCATCGACCGCTCACACCGCATCGGCCAGACGCAGACGGTGAACGCCTATCGGCTCATTGCGCCCGGCACCGTCGAGGAAAAAATCTGGGAGCTGCAGCAGAGCAAGGCACAGACGATTGCCGACGTGCTCGGCGAGGAGGGCTTCGCGCGCAGCCTCACGGCGACGGACCTGGAATACCTGTTCGCGGAAGATTGAACCGCCAAGGGCGCCAAGCGGAGACTTATAAAAGCAGGAATTCAGGAAACTGGTTCCTGCATTTTTCTGATTAAAAAACTTGGCGTCCGTGGCGCCTTGGCGGTTTTTAAGGGCGTATTGAGCTGGTAGTCGCCGCTAGGAGATTCAAGGCTGTTGCGCTGCCGGCTTCGCGCCGGCGGTGGAGGCGCTGACGGATTTGATCTTCAATTCCTTGGCGATGTCCATCACGTTTACAATTCGGTAGAACGGCGCGTTGCGGTCCGCATTGATGGCGAGCTTGAGGTCCGGATTTTTGGCGACTTCCTGCGACAGCCGGTCCTTCAGCGTGTCGAATGGGATCGGCGCCCGGTCCAGCACGATGACGGCGTTGGAGGTGATGTTGATCTGGAACGGCAGCGCGTTGGTGGTGGAGCCATCCTTGCGCGCCTGGGACGATTCCGGCAGCGCCAGCTTCAGCGCGGGCTGCTGCTTGAACGTGGTCGTGACCATCAGGAAAATCAGCAGCACGATCAGCACGTCCACCAGCGCGACGATGATGATCGTCGGCGTCTGGCGGCGTTTGCGGAGGACGAAGCGCATCAAGCGTTGAAGGTTGAAGGTTGAAGGTTGAAGGTTAAAAACCCGGCGCGCTGATTCGAGAACCTACAGCTTGCAACCTTCATCTTGAAACTTATTTTCATTTCTCGTTCTGGTACTGTTTGCGGACGAAATCATCGCAAAGCGCCTCCATCTCAATGCCGAGCACCTCGACCTTTTTGCTGAAATAGCTCCAGGCAATGAGCGACGGGATGGCGATGAGCAGGCCGATGAGCGTGGCGCGCAGGATGAGCGCGATGCCCTGCGCGAGCTTGGCGGCGTCGCTCAAGCCGGTCTGGCCGAGGTCGCCGAACACGGTCATCATGCCCGCGATCGTGCCGACGAGGCCGAGCAGCGGCGCGATGCCGACGATGATCTCCAGCACGATGAGGCCGCGCTCAAGCCGGACGATTTCGTGGCGCGCGGCTGTTTGCAAGGTGTCCACGTTTTCCGTCTTCGGCCAGTCAAGGTGATCCGCCGCGAGCGTCAGCAACCGGCCGAGCGATGACGGCTTTTGCGCGCAGACACGGCGCAGGACCTCCACGTCGGAGCGCGATTTGCACGCGGCGAGCGCCGTGGTGATGACCGGCGGCACAACTTTGCCCCAGCGCAGGGCGAGGCCGCGTTCCACGATGAACGCCAGCCCGACCACGGAGGTCACGGCCAGCAAGATATAAATAAGTGAGTCCATAAATTTTTCCGGCCGCACGGCGCGGCTCGAGTTCAATAATAGTAAAAGGTGAAGACAATTTCCCGATAATTCGCACCGACCATCCGCCGCATGTCCGAAGGCCACGGTTCAAACGTGGGGTCGGTAATGGATTTCTGGCAGACATAACCGAGCAATTCGCCGACCGTATTTTCCAGCACCTCCATGCTGCTGACGGTGCCGTCGAAGTTCAAACGGAAGCGCAGGGTCACCTTGCCGCTCCGGTCCTGCGAGAATTGCTGGCTGTCGAGCAGATCATACCAGCGCTGCGTGACGGCATCAATGAACCGCCGGTCGTAATCGCCGAAGGGCGTCGCCTTCGCGTCGAACGAAGGCTGCAGCGCCATCCGCCGCGTCCCGCCGTCCTGGTTCATGGCCATGCTGGGGAAAAGATTCGACTGCTGGGCCCGTGCTTGTTTCAGCGTGCGCGGTTTTTCGGTGGGCGCTTCCTTGGTTTTATCCGGCGACGTCTCCAGCTTGGCCAATTTGGTATCGCCCGGCAGTTCGGTCGGCTTGGGCTGGGCCGGCTGGGCCTCCTTTTTGGGCTGCGGCTCCGGCTGGGGCGGTTGGGGTTTGACATTGGGCTGGCGCGGCACGTCCTTCGTCTTGGGCACATCCTTCTGCTTGCCGGTCAGTTTGGGCTGGTTCGAATCCTGATTCGCGTCGGGATTGGCCGTGCGGGAATTTTTGCTGGAATAATATTTCGTGTCCTTTGGCGCGTCCGGTGTGGCCTGGTCCGGGTCCACGTCCAGAAAGATCGTCGGGTCTGACGGCTGCAACACAGGCGGCGGCGATTTTTTTTTTGCCAGATGCAACATCGCCGGCCAGTGGAACCGCTGCCACAGGCCGGTTTTTTTGCCAAGTTCATAACCGCCCCAGACGAGAAAATGAAGCAGGAGCGACAAGGCCAAAGCCCACAGCAGCCGTTTCGTTTCAAAACGGTTTAGTCGCAGCGAATCCACTTTATCGACGGCTTCAGCCATGGCCCATAATCTTGCCGCAGGAAAACCAGCCGGGCAACTGGTCTTTACAGCGCACCGCGTGCCAACCCGGGAGGCCGAGAAGCCAGGTTAATCAAAGCCGGTTGGACATTTGACTATCCGGCTCGCGGGGGCGCTCGCCCCACCAGCGACAGGCATTGACCGCCCGCCGAATTAACTCTCCTTTCGCGCCTCGGGCCGATACACTGGGAAAGTCGAAAGACATTGTATGAGCATAAAACTATTTTCCGAACTCGGCCTTTCGCCGGAAATCCTGAAGGCGATCGAAAAACTTGGCTTTGAAAAAGCCGCGCCGATTCAGGCGGAAGCCATCCCCGTGCTCATGAGCGGGCGGGATGTCGTCGGCCAGTCACAGACCGGTTCGGGCAAGACGGCGGCATTCGCCATTCCGGCGATTGAAAAGACGGACGCGACCCTGAAGGCGGTCCAAGTGCTGATCCTTTGCCCAACGCGGGAACTGGCCGTGCAGGTGGCCGAGGAATTTCACAAACTTACCCTGTTCAAACGCGGCATCACTTCACTGCCTATTTACGGCGGCCAATCCTACGAACGTCAGTTCTGGGGGCTCAAACAGGGTGCGCAGATTGTCATCGGCACGCCGGGCCGCGTGATGGATCACATGCGGCGCGGCACGTTGCGGCTGGAAACCCTGAAGATGGTCATCCTCGACGAGGCTGACGTGATGTTGAACATGGGTTTTCGCGAAGACATTGAAACCATTTTGAAGGATGCGCCCAAGGAACGGCAAACGGTTTTCTTTTCGGCCACCATGCCCCGTCCCATCCGCGACCTGATCGAACGCTTTTCCCGCGAGCCGGCGACGGTCAAAATTGAGCAGAAGGCGATGACCGTGCCGACGGTCGAGCAGTGTTATTACGAAGTGGACCGGCGTTTCAAGGTGGATCTGCTGACGCGGCTGATTGACATCTACGACCTGAAGCTGGGCATCATTTTCTGCAACACCAAGCGCATGGTAGATGAACTGGTGGATCACCTCGAAGCGCAGGGCTACATGGCCGACCGGTTGCACGGGGACATGACGCAGGCGCAACGCGACCGCGTGATGGGCAAGTTCCGCAAATCCGGCCTCGAATTTCTGGTCGCCACCGACATCGCGGCGCGCGGCATTGACGTGGACGACATCCAGGTGGTGTTCAACTACGATCTGCCCTACGACGGCGAAGATTATGTCCATCGCATCGGGCGCACCGGTCGCGCGGGACGCACCGGTCGGGCGATTTCATTCGCCTCCGGCCGCGAACTGTTCCAGATCCGCAATATCGAGCGCTACACCAACATGCGGATCCAGCGCGCCAAGATTCCGACCGTGGATGAAGTCCATGAGGTCCGCGCCAGCCTGTTTCTCGACAAGCTGCGCACCACACTCACCAGCGGCGAATATAAAAAGCAGGATCACCTCATCGAACGGCTGCTGGAGGAGGGATTCAATTCCACCGACATCGCCTCCGCGCTCATCCATCATTTGCAAGGCGGCGACGCCGCGCCCGCCAAGCCCGCACCACGCGAGGAACCGTCCTTTGAACGCCCCGAACGTCCGCCTTACCGCGAACGCCGCGATGACCGCGGCGGCCGCTATGAGGATCGACCGGCCCGTAATGCCCCGTATCGCGATGACGATCGCCGCGATCGCGCGCCTTACCGTGATCCGCGCGAGGAACGCAGCGCTCCCCGGGTTCCGAAAACGGTCATTCCGCCGCCGAAGCGGGTGGTGAAAACATTTCATGCCGCCCCGGCATCAGCCCCTGCGCCGGCGCCGGCTGCTTCGGCAAAAGCCGCCGAATGCAGGGCGGTCAATCCTCAGCCCGCTTTCGTGGAAAAACCTGCGAGCGGCGCGCCCGAAGTGACGCGCCCGGTCAGCGAAGCAAAAACTGAATCCGTAAAAACGTTTTCCGACGCGGAAATACTTGCCGCCGTGAAGCCGGAAACGCTGTCGCCAGGGTTTGGCAAACCGAAGCCGGCGCCGTTTTATGCGAAAGTCGCCGGCGCGGAAGCCTTTTCCAAAAAGACCAAGGTCAAAGCCGACCGGAAAACCCCGGCGGATCAGACCCGCCTGCACCTCAACGTCGGCGAAGAGATGGGCGTGGTGCCGATCGACGTCGTGAACTCCATTGCCGGCGAGACCGGCCTGCCCGGCAAGGTTGTGGGCAAGGTGGATATCCGCGAGCGGCATTCATTTGTGGACGTCGCCGCCGAGCACGCCAATGCGATCCTGGCCAAGCTGAACCGCGCGGAGATCAAAGGCCACAAGGTGAAGATCAAGGCGGCGTGATGAGCGGAGAAATTCCAGTCGCGCCGGTCGAACCGCTGCTGGCGAGGGCCGTGGAATCAAAGCTCCTGCTGATCGGGCGCGAAGCGTTGCGGCGAAGCAAGAGCCATCTGCATTTTGTATTGATCGCCACGGACATTATCGCCAACCATCGCGAAGAAGTGCTGGCCGACTTCAAGCATTATCCGGTGGTGCAGCATTACACGGCGGCGGATTTCGAGAGGCTCTTCAAAATCAAAGGCGCGAAAACCGTCGGCTTTGCCAAGTCAGAACTCGCCAAATCCATATACGCCGAGCTCAAGGCGTATCGCATCAACCAGCCGCTGCATCCATCGAAGCCGCCCGGATCGCCTCCAGTTCCTCCCAGCGAGCATAAAGCTTCGTGACGTTTTTCTTCGCGGCGTCGAGTTCTTCGGTGAGCTGGTTCACTTTGGCCGCCTGTTTGCGGAAAAATTCCGGGTCGGCGAACAAGCTCTCAATGCGTCCGACTTCCGCTTCGACGGCGTGGATCTGGGCTTCAATGCCTTCGAGTTCGCGCTGTTCCTTGAAGGAAAGTTTGCGCGGTTTTGTAGTTTTCGTTGCGGCATCTCGGGAGAGTGCCGCTGACTTTTCCGCCTTGTTCGTGGCGAGAATGGCGGCGCTCTGCCGGGACGCCGCTACTTCCGCCTTCTTTTTCTTAGCCAGATAATAATCGTAGTCGCCGACGCTGTGATGGATCCGGCCGTCGCCTTCAAATGCGAGGATGTCCGTGCAGACGCGGTTCAGGAAATAGCGGTCATGGCTCACCACCAGCACCATGCCGGGAAAGGCGATCAACGCCTCCTCCAGCACGCGCAGCGTCGGCAGGTCGAGGTCGTTCGTCGGTTCGTCGAGGATCAGGAAGTTGCCGCCGCTCTTGAGAATCCGGGCGAGCAAGAGGCGGCTGCGTTCACCGCCGCTCAATTTCTTCACCTGCGTGGTGATGCGGTCGTCCGAGAATAAAAACCGTTTAAGATAAGAGCGCACGGAAAGTTTGGCCTCGCCCCACTGCACAAATTCCGTGCCGTCGGCGACTTCATCGAGGACCGTGCGCTCTTCATTTAACTGGAGACGGCCCTGATCCACGTAGTTGAATTTGGTGAGCTGGCCGATCTTGACCGTGCCTTCGGTCGGCGGCAGCTGGCCGATGATGGCCTTGAGCAGCGTGGTTTTGCCGAGGCCGTTCCGCCCGCAAACGCCGATGCGCTGGCCGTTTGCGAAACTGAAGGTGAAACCGGAAAACAATTTTTTGCCGCCGATGCTCATGCCCAAATCCGCAACTTCCACGGTGCGATTGCCGAGTTGCGGTGGCGGCGGAATACAAAGCTCCACGTCCTCCTCGATCACCGGACCGTCCTTCGCCGCTTCATCGTAGTAACGTTCGAAGCGATCCTTCTGCTTGCTGCGCTGGGCCCGCGGGCCCTGCCGCACCCACGCGAGCTCCTTTTTCAGAAACATCTGGCGCTTGTGCTCGACGGTGGCGTCGGCGGACTGTCGCTCGGCTTTCGCGAGCAGGTATTCGGTGTAATTGCCGGCGTGCGAGAAGAACTTTCCGTCGGACAGCTCGATCATGCGTTTCACCACGCGGTCCAGAAAATAGCGGTCATGCGTGACGACGAGAAAGGTGCCGTGAAATTCCTCAAGGAACTCCGCGACCCATTCGATGGATTCGGGGTCGAGATGGTTGGTCGGCTCGTCGAGAATCAGAAAATCGGGCAGCGAAACCACTGCGCGGCACATCGCGACCCGGCGCTTCTCGCCGCCGGAAAGAGTTTCCACGCGCCGGTCGCCGGGGGGGCAATTCAAGTGCGCCATCGCAATCTCGATCCGCGTGTCGAGCGTCCAGCCTTCGAGCGCCTGGATGCGGTGCTCCAAAAACTCGTGTCGCTTTGAGTCATGCGGCAGTGATTCAAACTCCGCGATCAAATCCAGCACCGGCTTCGCGCCCTCGCGGATGTTTTCCGCCACCGACTTGCTGGCATCGAGCATGAAATCCTGCGGCAGATAACTGACGACGAGATCGCGCTGGCGCGCCACTTCGCCGCGGTCGGGCGCCTGCAGGCCGGCGAGAATGCGCAGGAACGTCGTTTTGCCCGCACCGTTGCGGCCGACGAGGCCAAGGCGTTCGCCTTCCTGAATGCCGAGCGTGGTGGCATCGAGAATGGCGCGCTCGCCGTAGCGAACGGTGATTTCAGAGGCGGAAAGGATGGTGGACATGGGAAATTTGCAATTTGCGAATGACGATTTACGAATGAAAACAAAACCCAGACACGAAATACACGGGTCGGCAGGAAGGTAAAACCTTCGAATTCAACGCGGGATAATCCGTGTCTCCCCATCCGTGGACATCGTTGTTCATCCGGGGCGCAGGCCTTTGACACCGGCGAAGGCAGAGGACAGAAGGGCTGGCAATCATGTTCACAAGAACACGAAGGATAGCAGGCAATCAGGCGGTAACAAGCTGGTAACAGTGATTATTACCTCGCGGTCACGTCGGCGACGGCCTTTTGGACAATCGCCAAGTCGCTGGTGCCGCGCAAACCGCTGAAGCCGACGGACAACCTGGTTTGGCCGCCCACGACGATGGGCTGTCCGCCTTCCCAGCCGATAAAATCCGGACGGCTGATGCCGAAATCGTGTTCGTCAATTTTCCCGGCATAGACCTGGGTTTCAAATTCGCCCGTTTTGAGGCCGGTGATCCAGACCTGGCTCGCCTTGATCCAGGCGATGCGGAAGGAGTGCCGCTGCCGGATTTTATCGGAGCCAAACATTCTTCCATGCACGTTGCCGGCGGCATCCACGATGCAAATGGCGCAGTTGCCCTGGTTGTTGTCTTGATCCTCCGGATTTACCAGAAATTCCGGAACCCGCTTCCCGGCCGCGACGATGATGGCCTGGATCAGGACGGAAAGTGCCTTTGCTTCCATAAAATTTGGGTTGATATTTTGGTGGTTCGGTACGGGAGAAATCTTCCAATGGCCAACACCTGAATACAAGCCCGAACCGGCTCGGCGACGATAGAATTGGAAATCCTATTCCCGCGCCGTCTGCACCGGCAAAGCGGAGAGCGGCGTGTTCTTGTTGGTCTCCCCGAAATAATTCGCGGACCACTCGTTCTGGAACAGGATGACGGGATTTTTGCCGATGTCGTAGGCCAACCGTGCGCCGGTCGGCAGCGACAGCGCGTCAAGATCCGCTTCTTTGATGTCGGTCGGCAGCCAGCGGACGACGCTCCACGGCGCGGCTTCAAGGCGGGATTCTGCGCCGTATTCGCTTTCGAGGCGGAATTGCACCAC
>CAIJNQ010000257.1 GCA_903822015.1 uncultured Verrucomicrobia subdivision 3 bacterium
GCTCAAAAGCTATCGCCGTGTCTTTTGCCGTTTTGACAAGCTCGATACCCTTTTCTTGGGCTTTATCGTCTTGGCACTCATCGTAGAAGCTTTGCGCATTAGTGTTAACAGGCCCTAGTCCTTTTGGGCCCCGGCTTTAGGAGTATAAAATTCCAGTCAGGGGACAACCGAGGAGAACATTAAAATTGAACCGGACCATGGCGGCGGCCCGGAGGAACGACAAAATCGGGTTAGTAATTTTATAGCGCCGCAAAAACCGGGCGTCCGCCAACTGCGAAGGCGACGGCGGACTCCGGTTTCAAGATGGCAAACGATCAGGCGGAGGTCTTGAGGATGGCCAGGAACTGTTTCAGCGCGGGAGAAAGCACCTTGTTCTTCTTATGAATCGCGGCGATCGGACGGAAAAAATCGCCGTCCGCAAACGGGACGGGAACGAGGGTGTGCTTGGCGACCTCCTGGGTAATCGTCACCTGCGGCACGATGGAAATGCCCGCGTCAATTTCCACTGCACGTTTCACGGTATCAACGTTATCGAATTCCATGACATACTTCACCGCGACATCATGCTCCTTCAAGATCTTGTCCAGCGCCTTGCGCGTCGGGACATCCGGCTCGAACCCGATGACGTTCTGGCCGGCGAGCGCCTTCAGTTTGACCGATTTCAATTTGGCGAAGGGATGCTGCGGATGGCAGATCAAGACGAGCGGCTCCTTACGGAGGGCGGTGATTTCAAGTTTGGGATCCTTGACCGGATAGGCGACCAGGCCGAGGTCCACCACGTTGCTCAACACGTCGTCATAGACCTGGTTGGCGCGGCGGTACTGGACGTTGACATTGACGGTGGGATAGCTCTTCATGAACCGGGAGACATACTGAGGCAGGTCATGCAGGCCGATACTGTAAATGGTTGACACCCGAATGCTGCCGGAAATGATGTCCTTGAGTTCCTGCATGCGACTATGCAAAGAATCGTAGGATTGGAGGATCTGCTTGCTGTAATCGTAAAACACCTGACCCTCGCGGGTGAGGCGGAATTGTTTCTTGCTGCGCTCGATGAGCAGCGATTTGAAGATCCGTTCCAGCGAACTCATCTGCTGGCTGATGGCCGACTGGGTGACCCCGTTAATCTGGGCGGCCTTGGTGAAACTTTCGGTTTCCACCAAATCACAGAACATTTTAAGGCTTTCAATTTGCATAAGCCGAATAATACAAATATATATTAATATGTCAATGTTTCTTATGCATAAAAGCCCGCGGCACAAAATCCATTCCAAACGGGCATATCCCCGCATCGGGCTTCGGGAAGTCAAAGCCATAGCCGGGAAAGAAAAAACCAGATGAAACCGGCAGAAAGATCAAACCTAAACGGAAAGCCGGACTGGAAAATCAAGGCACAAGCAAACCCCGGGTGGCAACCGGGGGAGGAGGGGTGGAAGATCGGGGCCCGCGTCAGGCAAACGACACGCGAGGCCGAGGTGGCAGGCGAACCGAAAAAAAATGCAAATAGGTCTGGTAATTTTGCCCGACCTGCGTTTAATTGAACTTGCTGATGAGAGCAGCCTTGACAGTTGTACGACCGCCAACCCTCAACCTGGAGGATTTCCCATGGATCTGCATCACCCGTTTGTAAAAGAATTCCCCGCACACCGCGAAACCATCCGCTCGCTGAAACTGGCCGATGGCAAGTTCCGCGCGGAGTTCGAGGAGTATCACCGGCTGGACGACGAAATCTGCCGCATCGAAGAAGACGTGGAGTACGCCACCGACCAGCAGATCGACGAGCTCAAATTCAAGCGGGCAAAACTGAAAGACGCGCTCTACGCCGCCGTGCGAAAACACGAGTCGCTGGCAACCCGCTAACCCACCCCGGTCTTATCGCGCCAGTTCACGGTCGATTCCAGCCGCCGAAGAACCCTACGGTCCGGCAAGCCCATCCGCCAAGGGCGACCCGATCCGGTCAATGAGCCGGGTGATGGTTGGTTTCGGCTTTCCGCCTGGCGGCTTCGGCGATGACTTTTTCGGCGGCATCGCGCGGCATCTCCTCATAATGGCTCAAGGTCTCCGTGTGAACCCCCGCCCCGCCGGTCAGCGAACGCAGGGTGCTGGAGTAGTGATACAGTTCGGCGGTGGGCACATGAGCCTGGATGACCTGGAACGCGCCTTCGGCCGCGATGCCGAGGATTTTTCCGCGGCGCGATGACAGGTCGCCCATGACCTTGCCCATGAAATCCTCCGGCACACGGATTTCGACCGTCTCAATGGGTTCCAACAAAACCGGACGGGCGGCGGCGAAGGCCTCCTTGAAGGCGAAATAGCCTGCGATCTGGAAGGCGATATCCTTCGAGTCCACCGGGTGCATCTTGCCGTCGTAGAAATCAACCTTCACATCGGTCACGCGGCAGCCGGCGATGACGCCCTCCGCGCAGACCTGGGCGACCCCCTTCTCCACCGACGGCACGAAATTGCGGTCCACATTCTGGCCGACGAGCGACTGGGTGAATTCGACGCCGGAGTCGCGCGGTTTCGGCTCCACCCGCAGCCACACCTCGGCGAACTGGCCCGCGCCGCCGGTTTGTTTCTTGTGGCGATACTTGGATTCGCCCCGACCCTTGATGGTTTCGCGGTATTTGACACGCGGTTCAGCCAGTTCCACATGGACGCCGTACCGGCGGCGCAAACGGTCAGCAACGACTTCGAGATGCAATTCGCCCTGGGCAGAAATGATGGTCTGATGCAACTCGCCATCCACGTAGTAAAGGAAGGTGGGGTCCTCCTCATGCAAGGCGGCTAGGCCGGTGGCAATCTTGTCCTCCTCACCCTTCACCTTCGAGACGAGGGCGGCGTGAATGTTCGGCTGAGGATAGACCACTTTGGGCAGAGTGACGGGATGTTTGAGGGTGCACAGAGTGTTGCCGGTGTGAGTATCCTTGAGTTTGACCACCGCCCCGAGGTCGCCCGCGCCGAGCGAATGAACCGCCTCGCGGGTCTGGCCGTTCAGCAGAAAAATCTGCCCGACCCGTTCGGTAAGGTTCCGGTCGGGGTTGAATAAATCCGTGCCCGTCGTGACCGAACCCGAATAGACCCGGAAGAAGGACAGTTCGCCGAAGTGCGCCTCGGACATGGTCTTGAAGACGTAGGCGACGGTCTCGGCGTGGTCGAGGACAACCCCGGTTTCATGGCCGCGGGCATCAAGCGCCGGGACCTGCTTACGGTCCACGGGCGAGGAACCATATTTGGCAATGAAATCCATGAGGCGCGCGACGCCGACATTTTTCTCCGCGGAAACGGCGAACAACGGGATGAATAATTCCCGCTGCACGGCCGCGTGAATACCGGCGCGAAATTCCGCCTCGGACAAACCGCCCGATTCGAAATATCTGCCCATCAGCGTGTCGTCGGATTCAGCGATATGCTCGATGAGCTCGCGGTGCAGGGCCCCAACCTTCCGGCCGAGCTCACCGGTGGCAGGCTCCTCAACATATTTTCCGGAGCCATCGGCAGCGTAGGTGACCAGCTCATTGCGCAATACATCGAGCGTGCAGTTGAAGCCGGGGCCGGCAGCCACCGGCACGCTCAACGGAAAGACGTGCCGCCCGAAATGCTCCCGGGCGGATTTCAACACGGAATCGAAATCGAGGTTGTCCCGGTCGAGCGCGTTGACGGCGATCATTTTCGGGAGGCCGTAACGGGTGGCATAGTGCCACACGCGATCGGTGCCCACGCCGAGACCGTGCTGCGCATGGATGACAACCAGCGCGAAATCACCAACGCGCAGGGCACCCAACCCCTCGCTGATGAAGTCCAGATAGCCGGGCGTGTCGATCAGGTTGAACTTTTTCCCAGCCCACTCGGCGTGCATGAGGGTGGCGGAGACGGAGATCTGGCGCTGCCGCTCGCTGACGTGGTAATCGGACACCGTCGTGCCGTCAGCGATGCGGCCCAGGCGGGAGATGACCCCGGCGCAGCGAAGCATCGCCTCGCTCAGCAGAGTTTTGCCGGCGGAGGCGTGACCGACGATGGCGAAGTTGCGGATATCAGCAGGAGGATAGTTTTTCATAAGCCTGATTCACATGAGGTTTCAAGTTGGCAAGCGGGAGTTATGACGGAGACATTTCACATCCAAACCGTGTTGATTGACAAGCGGAATCTTTCAACCGACGCCGGCGGTTACGGGAACCGCAGGGCCCGCCCCACCGGGCAAGCAACCCTAAAAATACTCTCAACTTTTTCCGGTATTTGGTGTCTATTGGTCAAGAGTTCCCTTTAACTGCCGCCGGACTCCGCCGCAAAACCCGGACCGGCACGGGGACGGTTCCAGGACAATCATGAATCCCGGCCTCAAAATAAGGCTCATCATTTTTTTCGCCGCCAGCGCGACGCTGGTGGCGTTGATCGTCTGGATGGCGCACACCTCCTGGCAGCAAATCGGCACATTGCACCGGAAACTGACCACCGTGCAGGGTAAAAGCTTCGAGTTTTCCGATCATTTGCAACAGGCGATCCTGGGATTGAACTACTCGGTGCTGCATTACGCGGCTTATCGGGACCCCGACGATTGGCGCACGTTCGACCTGGCGAGCCAGGAATTGGGCCGGTGGATCAAGGCCCAGCAGCCCCTGCTGTCGTCGGCGAAGGAAAAACCGTTCCTGGAACAGATCAACGACGCCTACAAGGACTATCTGGCCGCCGCGGCGGCCATCAACACCCGGATTTATGAAACCCCCCAGTCCACCACGCGCCTGAAAGAGTTCACGGAATTTGAAAAGCAGTCCAAGCGCATATTGGATCTCGGGTTCAAACTGGCCCAATCCCATGAAGAATCCCTGGCCTCGTTTCAGGCACAAACGAGCCAGTCCCTCAACACCCTGCGGCGGGCATTGCTGGGGTCGCTGATCCTGCTGTTGATTGCCGGCTGCTGGCTGGCGGCGGTGGTTTATCGCGACATGATTGCGCCGCTGCAAGTGCAACTGGTAGAAAGCCGGCAGTTAGTGGAACGGCAGGAGAAACTGGCCTCGCTCGGCATGCTGGCCGCCGGGGTGGCGCACGAGATCCGCAACCCGCTGACCGCGATCAAAACCTGGCTATACATCCAGCAAAAACACCTGAAACCGGGAACCGCCGAGCAGGCGGAGGCCAACATCATCAGCGTAGAAATCAACCGGCTGGAACGGATCGTCAAAGATTTTCTACTGTTCGCCCGGCCGTCGGAACCGCAGCTGGTAAGGGTTTCGGCGGAGCAACCCCTGCAGGAAGTGCTGGCCTTTCTACACCCGCAAATGCACAAGTCCGACATCCAACTGGTGCTGGGTGAAATGGCGGCGGCGCAGATTCAAATCGACCCGCAGCAAATCAAACAGGTGCTGATCAACCTCATTCAAAACGCCGCCGAGAGCATCGGCGAGAACGGGGTGATCACGCTGCGCGCGCGGCTGGGCGAGAAACAAATTTCCGACCGGTTGTTGAAAGTGGTGATCCTGGAAGTCAGCGACAACGGCAAGGGCATACCGGGGGAGGTTGAGAAGCGGCTCTTCGACCCGTTTTTCACGACCAAGGAATCCGGCACGGGATTGGGTCTGCCCATCGCCGCGCGGATCGTCGAGAAACACAACGGAGCCCTCCAGTATCAAACACGGGTAGACCGCGGCACAACTTTCGGTATCATCCTGCCCCAAGCACAATCATGAATCCCAGCGCCAAAATATTACTAGTGGAAGACGATCCCGCGATTGTGGTCACCCTGAGCCGGGTGCTGACCGATGAGGGCTACGAGGTCGCGGTGGAAAAACGGGGCGACGCCGGCCTGGACCGGGCAAAAACCGACTCCTGCGACGTGGTCATCACGGATTTGAAACTGCCGGGGCTGAGCGGATTAGAACTGGTGCGCGCGCTGCGGGTGGCCAGGC
This sequence comes from uncultured Verrucomicrobia subdivision 3 bacterium, assembly GCA_903822015.1. Taxonomy (GTDB): domain Bacteria; phylum Verrucomicrobiota; class Verrucomicrobiia; order Limisphaerales; family UBA11358; genus UBA11358. The sequence goes on from CAIJNQ010000257.1 coordinate 5,904, forward strand.
CGCGGCTGCCGATCATCCTCATGACCGCACACGGCACGACGGAAACGGCCATCGAGGCGACTCAATCGGGCGCCTACGATTACCTGGTGAAGCCATTTGAAATACCGGAACTGCTGGGCATGCTGGAAAAAGCGGTCACCGCCAGCAAATTGATGACGGAGCCCGTGCAGTTTGGCGCGACGGCGCCTTCGGCGCGCTACGCGATAGTCGGCCAGGGCCGGGCCATGCGATCCATCTACAAGGAAATCGGCCGGGTGGCCTCCAAACCGGTCAGCGTATTGATCCGCGGCGAAACCGGCACCGGCAAAGAGCTGATTGCGCGCGCCCTATACCAGCACAGCGACCGGGCCCAAGCGCCCTTTGTGGCCATCAATTGCGCGGCGATTCCCGAGACGCTGCTGGAGAGCGAATTATTCGGGCACGAACGGAATGCGTTCACCGGCGCGGCCGCCCGCCGGATCGGTCGGTTTGAACAGGCGAATTCGGGCACCATCTTTCTGGATGAAATCGGCGACATGACACCGGCCACGCAGGTCAAGCTGATGCGGGTGCTGCAGGAGAAAAACCTGCAACGCCTGGGCGGCAAGGAAACGATACCGCTGGACGTACGCGTGATAGCCGCGACGCACCGCGACCTGGAAACCGCGATCAAGCAAAAACATTTCCGCGAGGATCTCTATTACCGCCTGAACGTGGTCGTGATCCACCTGCCGCCGTTGCGGGAGCGCAAAGAAGACATCCCGGATCTGGTCGGATTTTTCCTGCAAAAATATGCCGCCGAATCCGGCGTCGAGAATCCCTCCATTCATCCCGACGCCGTCGAATTTTTACAGGGCCAGGCCTGGCCGGGCAACGTGCGCGAACTGGAGAACGTGATGCGGAAAGTACTGCTGCTGGCGCAAAGCTACACCATAAGCATCGAACACATCCGGGCGGCGCTCGCCCGGGCGGTGCCCTCGGCGGGGCTGGGGGAAAAGTCGATCCAGAAATACGTGGACGAATTAATCGCCGCGGCCGAACGCGGCGAATTGGTGGATGCGCGCGCCCGGCTGCAGGAAACCGTTGAGCGCGCCCTCTTCAGCCGGGCACTCGCCATGGCCCATGGCAATCAGGTGAAAGCGTCCCGCTGGCTCGGGGTTTCGCGGCAGACCTTGCGCGAAAAAATAGTCGCCTATGGTCTGGATCCCAGCCTGGGATAAGCCCACGCGGCGCAAGGGTCAGCGGCCAAGTTCCGCCGCCAATTCTTCCACAACCCAGTTGGCGCACCGCGCCGACAAACGGTCCGCCGCCGCCCCGTGGGACCAGACCGCGTAGCGGATGGTTTTTCCGGGATCCGCCTGCAAGACCGGCTGCGCGAGCAGGCCGGCGAGGAAACCGGCGAGCAGGTCGCCGGTACCGCCCTGGGCGAGGTGCGGGTTGCCCGACGGGTTCACAAAGACATCCCCGAAGGAGCGGCCCACCAGCGTCTGATGCCCCTTCAACACGACCCAACAATCGCCCAACCGCCCGGAAATATCGCGCAGGGCGGCGACGCGGTTTTCCTGGATTTTTCGGGCGGTGGTTTTCAGCAACCGAGCGGCTTCGCCCGGATGCGGCGTGACAACCCGGATGGCTTTCCCGGCAAACCGGCCAGACGGCAGCCAGTCCAGCGCGCTGGCGTCCACGACCACCGGCAAGGCGGACGCACGCCAGAGTTTCCGGGTGGAGGCCACGAGTTTTCCCGCGATGCCGGAGGCGGCCAAACCCGGACCGACCAAAATGGCGCTGGTAGAATCAGGGAAAATGCATTGCGGCCGCCAGCTGGCAACCATTACGGCCTGCAATTGAGACGCCACAACGCCATAGACGGCCGCATCCGTGAACAGAGTGAGGCGGCCGGGCCGGGCGCGTTGCGCGGCGCGCGCCGTCAACACGGCCGCACCATGAAAACCAACGCTGCCCGCGACGATGGCCAGATGCCCATACGAGCCTTTGTGTGCGGCTACGGCGCGCGGCGGCGGATAATTCTGAAAATCGTCCGGCAGGGTCCAGTTCAGCCGGGAGTTGAGCGGACACGGAACCAAGCCGACCTGTTCCACAATTTCGAGCCGGCCGACAAACGGCCAGGCCCGTTGCGAGAGCAAGCCGAGTTTCGGAGCACCAACGGTCAGCGTAACCATGGCCTCGATGGCCGCCCCAAAAATCTCCCCGGTATCGGCGTTCAGTCCGGACGGCACGTCCACGGCCAGCACGGGAATTTTTGATTCATTGACAGCAGCGATGAGCCGCAGCCAGCCATCGGCGAGCGGCCGGTTCAAGCCGACGCCGAACAACCCGTCAACGATGAGGGCCGGTTTTTTGAGCAACGCGGTCCGGAGAGCCGACAAAGCCGGCACCGGCGAGGCGACATTGATCGTCGCCACTTTGCGGCCCGCGAGAAATTTTTTCGCCGCGCGGGCGTCATCACCGTTATGGCCCTTCCCGGCGAGAATCAGAATTCCGGCGCCGGGGCGAGTAAGACCCAGAACGCGCGCCGCGATTTTTTCGCCGACGCGACGAATGACCCCGGCCTCAGTCCGGCCGAGCGCCCACGTGGCACTTTCCCAGGCGCGCATCTGGTTGACGTTGATGACCGGAACCGGCATGAGTCGAGCGTGGCAAAATACTCCCCAAGGCAAAAGCAGAATGTCGCGGGGCGGTGGCCAAATAATTCAAGAGGGAAAAGGCTTTTTCCCGCAGGCCAAAATCCTTAACCTGCAGGGGTGTCTCTCAAACCGGCAGATAAAATCACCCTGACCATCCACGATATCGCCTTTGGCGGCGAAGGCGTCGGACGGGTTGATGAATTCGTGGTTTTCGTGCCCTTCGTCATCGTCGGTGAAACGGTCGAGGCGGAAATCACCGAGGTCAAAAAGAATTTCGCCCGCGCCAAGCTACTGCGCGTCAGCGTGCCGTCGCCGGACCGTGTCGCACCGGAATGCCGTTATTTCACGCAGTGCGGGGGCTGCCAGTACCAGCACATGGCGTACGCGGCGCAGTTGCAGATCAAGCACAAACAGGTCGCGGACCTGTTCGAACGTGTCGGAAAGATTTCGCGCGAAGTCGTCGCGCCGGTGCTGCCCTGCCCGGCGCCCTACGGCTACCGGAACCGCATCATGATCCGCAGCCAATGGAACGGCCCGGCCAAGAAGCTGGTGATCGGCTACATCCGCGCCGACAACAATTTCGTGGAGGACATCGAGGAATGCAAAATCGCCGAGCCGGCCTTGAACGAGCAGATCAAGCAGGTCCGGGCGAATCCCCCACCCAAGGGCGGCATCAAGGTCGTGCTGCGCGTGCAACCGGAAGGCTGGGAGGTGCCGCGCGATTCATTTTTCCAGAATAATTTCTTCCTGCTGCCAAAGCTCGTGGAGACGGTGAGCGGATTTTTGCGTGACGGCGGCGCGAAGCACCTGGTGGACCTGTATTGCGGGGTCGGTTTTTTCGGGATTGAAGCGGCGGGGGTGGTTGAATCCTTTGTCGGCGTGGAATCCGACCAACTGGCCATCAAAGCGGCGCGCCAAAACGCCTACGCGCGCAAGATCCGCAACGGGGAATTCATCGCGGCGCAGGTGGAGGACATTTTGCCGGAACTGCTGCAAAAGTTTTCGCCGGAGAAAACCGCGGTGATCCTCGACCCGCCGCGCAAGGGTTGCTGGCCGGAGACCCTGGAGTTGCTGCGCCGGACCAAGCCCGCGCAGGTGATTTACGTTTCGTGCCATCCGGCGACGATGGCACGGGATTTGAACATATTGTGCGGCGACGGTGTCTTTAACCTGGCGCGGGTGCAGCCGCTGGACATGTTTCCGCAGACCCAGCACGTGGAATGCGTGGCCGATTTGCGGGCGGGACTAAGCCTTGCCAAACCGCCCGAAATCGTTTCAACTGAATAGACTCAATGGCTAACGAAAAGCGGTCAGACCCGCGTTATAATTTTGTGCCGCGGATCCTGCCCTGGCTCCTCGCCGCAGCAGCCTTTGCGGTTTACGGATTGACCCTCAACCACTGGGTATCGCTTCTCAATCTCGGGGCGGTCGCCAAAATTTCCGGCTGGATCTGGCAACCGGAAGTCTATAATCCCGTTTTTTTCGCCGTCACCTATCCGTTCCACTGGCTGCCCGCCGCGCAGATTCCCGTCGCATTAAACCTATTTTCGGCGGTTTGCGCGGCGCTAACTCTGGGGCTGCTGGCGCGATCGGTCGCGATTCTGCCCCACGACCGCACCGACGCCCAACGCCAGCGCGAGCGAAGTGATTTCTCATTCCTGACGGGCTGGACCGCGTGGCTACCCCCGGTTTTTGCGGTGGTGGTCTGCGGCCTGCAACTGACATTCTGGGAAAATGCCACGAACTGCACGACCGAAATGTTCGACTTGCTGCTGTTCGCGTTTGTGATCCGGTCACTGCTGGAATACCGGCTAGACGAACGCGAAGGCAGGCTGATTGTGGCAGCCGCGGTTTACGGGGCGGGCATGGCGGAAAACTGGGCGATGGTCGGTTTTCTGCCAGTGTTTGTCGGGGCCGTCATCTGGATTCGCGGCCTGAGCTTTTTCAACCTACGCTTCATTAAATGGATGGTGCTTTGTGGACTGGCGGGAATGATATTTTACCTGCTATTGCCATCCCTGGCGACGGTCTCGTACAAAGTGCCGGTCACATTCTGGCAGGCATTGAAGCAGAACCTGGTAGCACAGTGGGATGTAGTAAAAATGTTTTTCGTCCAGCCGGAAGTTCGTAAAACCCTGCTGCTCCTCTCGCCGGCATCCCTGCTGCCGGCGTTAGGGATGGCCATCCGCTGGCGGTCATCGTTTGGAGACAGCAGCAAAATGGGCCTGGCGCTGGCAAGCTTCATGTTCCACGTGATCCATGCGATTTTGTTATTTGTTTGCGTCTGGGTCGCCTTCGATTCCCCGTTCAGCCCGCGTCATCTGGGTTTTGGAATTCCGTTTTTGACTTTCTATTATCTGGGGGCATTGAGCGTCGGCTATTATAGCGGTTATTTTCTGCTCGTGTTCGGAAAGGCGGCGGAAGAGCGGTCGCGTGAGCGGTCGCGGAACCGCACGCACCGGCAACGACCGGATCCCTTCCAATCAATTAACCGGGTTGTGATCGTCAGTGTCTGGCTGTTTGCCGCAACCGCCATGACCGGAATGGTCTATAAGAACACCCCGCAAATCCGGGACAAGAACGACGACACCTTCAAAAAATACACAGCCTTCATGGAAGCGAACCTGCCACCGACCGGAGGTATTTTGTTGAGCGACGATTCGCACCGCACATTATTGCTCAAGGCGGCGCTGGTGCGGGACGGGAGGGCAAAGGAATTTTTGCTGGCCGACACGGAATACCTGGCCGTGCCCGCCTATCACCGCTACCTAAACACAATTTCCCCGAAAAAATGGCCAGACACGATCAGTACTTTCGAGGCCACCAACGGCATCAGCCCGCTGCACCTCATCGGCCTGCTGGCAATGCTCGCCAAAACCAACGAACTTTATTACCTGCATCCGAGTTTTGGCTATTACTTCGAACAGTTTTACCTGGAACCACACGGGCTGGTTTACAAACTGAACACGCTGCCCAACGACACACTCCGGCCGCCAACACCGGATAAAAACCTGATTTCCGCGAACGAAGCGTTTTGGGCGAAAGCGGAAGCCGAGGCTTTTGCCCCGATCATCCGGGCCGTCACGCCACCCGATCAAAATGCATACGAAAGTCTGGGAGAAAAATTACTGGACCGCTTTCACATTGCCCGCGAGCCGAATCCCAACGCCAGTCTCGCCGGAACTTTATATTCGCGCAGTCTGAATTTATGGGGGGTGCAACTGCAGCGCGTGGGCGACCTCACCAACGCCGCCGCACATTTTGCCATGGCGCAAAAGCTCAATCCCGACAACGTGGTCGCCCAGATCAACCTCGATTTCAACCGCAGCCTGCAAGCGGGGCAAACCGTGCCAATTGACCTGACCAAACCCACTGCAGCCGAACTAGGAAAATACCGCACATGGAGTGATGTCATCAACGAAAACGGACCGTTCGACGAGCCCACATTTTGTTTTAGAAATGGCGTTTTACTCGCCGGTGAAAACGGCCTTTCGCGTCAGGCCGTCGAACCGTTTGAACGCGTCCGCCAACTTATTCCTGACAATTTGGCCACCCGGCTTTGGTTGGCGCAAGCTTACCTGACCTCACGCCTGCCCGACCGTGCTCTGGACGCGCTCCGTGAACCGATGAATCAGCCGGATCAGTTTTTGCTTAACACCACAAATTCGACCCAAGTCAATGTCCTGGCCGCCTACGCCTACTTCCAAAAGGATAATAATGCGCGCGGCACCGAGCTCATTGAAAATGAAATCTCCCGCCAACCAACCAACGACCTTTTGCTGGTCACCGCCGTACAGGTCTATCTAAAACGCGGGCTCTACAGCAACGCCATAATCATCATTGATCGCAAACTCCAGGTAGCGCCTGAAGATCCAACCTGGCTATTCGGCAAAGGCTACGCCTCCATCCAGAACAAAGCCTACCCGGACGCGGTAGCCGCCTTCACCGAACTGCTCAAACTCCAGACCAACAATAGTGACGCCCTTTTCAATCGCGCCGTCGCCTACCTCCAGAGCGACCGGTTAGACGATTCCCGCGCCGATTATCAGAAATTGGCTCAATCCTTCACCAATTCGTTTCAGATTGCCTACGGCCTAGGCGAAATCGCCTGGCGCAAGCACGAGACCAATGAGGCGATAAAAAATTACGAAGCCTATCTGGTCTACGCCAACACCAACACGGCGGAAGCCACGAACATTATTGGGCGGTTAAAATCGTTGAAGCGTTGAACTGTTAAATTGTTGAAGCGGTTTGACGATTCAACTATTCAACCATTCAACAATTTGAAAATCACTCACATCATCACCCGTCTGATTGTCGGCGGTGCCCAGGAAAACACCGTGGCCACGCTGCTGGGCCTGCGCCAGAAGCCCGGGGTGGAGGTCCAGTTGGTATCCGGCCCGACCACCGGTCCGGAGGGCTCACTGGAAGCGGAGGCGGCAAAAATTGACGGGCGGCTGACCATCGTCCCCGAACTGGTCCGCCCCGTTCATCCGCTGAAGGATTTCATCGCGCTTCGCAAGCTGGAACAAATCCTGCGCGAACAGAAACCCGACATTGTCCACACCCACAGCGGCAAGGCGGGAATTCTCGGGCGACTCGCGGCCAAACGCGCCGGCGTGCCCGTTATTATTCATCACATCCATGGTCCGTCGTTCGGCCCTTTCCAAGGGGCGCTGGCCAATCTGGTTTTTACCGCCGCGGAAAAGCACGCCGCCAAAGTCACCGACCATTTCTTCTGCTCCGCCGGGGCCATGACCCAACGCTATCTTGCGGCCGGCATCGGGAGGCCGGAAATGTTCACACGCATCTTCAGCGGCTTCGATCTGAAACCGTTCTTAAACGCCAAGAATGATCTCACGCTCCGCCAGAAAACCGGCTTAAAGCAGGATCATTTTGTCATCGGCAAAATCGGGCGCCTCTTCAAACTCAAAGGGCACGCCGATCTGGTCAACGCATTCGCCAAATTACTCCCGCACATACCGCACGCCCGACTGCTGTTCGTCGGAGACGGGATGCTGCGGAGCAAAATTGAGAACCAAGTCCACGCGCTCGGCCTGGACGGGAAAGTGATTTTCACCGGCCTGGTCCCACCCGGCGAAGTCGCGCACTATGTCGGCATCATGGATTGCCTCGCGCATCTGTCTTACCGCGAAGCCTTGTCACGCGCCCTGCCCCAGGCGCTGGCCGCCGGCAAACCAGTTGTTGCCTATAATTTTGACGGCGCGGACGAGGTCTGCCTGGAAAATAAAACCGGCTTCGTGGTCCGCACCGGCGACATTGATGCCGCCGCACAACGATTGAGACAACTCGCCGATGAACCCGGCCTCCGGATAAAACTGGGGCAGGCGGGCACGGATTTTGTGAAAGCAAACTTCGCCATCGAAAAAATGGTGGACGACCAATACACAGTTTACCAGGAACTGGCCGCCGAACGCGGCATCCGCGCGTGAATTTTCCATTTAATTTTTTCGCCGCCGCCTTTGGGGGTGCGTTTACAATTTCCGTGCTGGCGTTACCGTTCTGGCGCAAATGGTGTTGGCGCACGAACCTCGTGGATGATCCCGGGAATCGCAAGATCCACAGCGATCCGGTTCCGCTGGCCGGCGGCTTCGCGGTACTGACGGGCATCATCGTGCCGCTGGCCGGCGGCGCAATTCTGTTCAAACTGGGATTGGTCAATTTCCCTTCCGCCGGATTGATCCTACACGGCATCGACCGGCGGGCCATTGAACTCACGGTCATCGCACTCGGCGCCGTCGCCATTACGGTTCTTGGCTGGCTGGATGACAAGCATGAACTGAAGGCGCTCCCGAAATTCATCGGGCAGATGCTTATCGCCATTGCCGTGGCCGCCGCGGGCAAGCGCATCACGCTGTTTGTCCACAGCGAAGTATTTAGTTATGCCATCACCATTCTGTGGCTGCTAACCGTCATCAACGCCTTCAATTTCATGGACAACATGAACGGCCTCTGCGCAGGACTCGGCGCGATCGGGGCGTTTCTTTTTGCCATCATCGCCGCCGCGAACGGCGAATACCTTGTTGCCATCACCGGCTTTCTCATGTGCGGGGCGCTGGCCGGCTTCCTGCCGTGGAATTTTCCACATGCCCGCGCATTTCTCGGCGACGCCGGCAGCCACCTCGTCGGCTACCTGCTTGCAGTGATGGCCATTCTGCCGCATTTCTACACGAAACAGAATCCCCACCCGTTTGCCGTACTGGCACCGCTGATGGTGCTGGCCATCCCCCTGATCGACCTGACGCAAGTCAGCCTGTTCCGCGCGCTCAACAAAAAGCCCTTCTGGATCGGCGACACGAACCACCTCTCACACCGGCTCACGCGCTGCGGCATCAGCCGCGTCCGAACGGTGCTGCTGCTCTGGCTGAGTGCCGCCATTGTTGGTGTTTTTGGCTCGCTTTTATTTAACTAGCCGCCGGCACTGGTTCCAACTTGCCGGCTACTTTGCAAGAAGCAGTTCATGGATTCTGCAACCGGAAAAATCGGTTGGTCGAGTTTAAGGGCAGGGTCACCGAAAAGTTGGAATTAACGATCATCGGCTGATTGGTCACGCCACTCCAAGCCATTGGCGAAAGGTCGGTGGTCTGGCTCAGGTTAAATCCGGTGAAGTTGGCAGGCCAAAAGAGGGTAACGACACCCGTCCCGGCGAGGATACTCAATACCGGCTTGCTGGTTACCGGAGAGATCAACACGGAAACGCCCCCGCCATTGTCCGGTAGATAATAGTCCGGCACAGCGAAAATCAGGGTTTTACTGGAAGCAAAGGTGTAGGTCGTGCTGACGATCGTGCCGTTGAAACCATTGTTTCCATTCCGACCATCAGATCCTGAGCGTATTAAATCAAAAAAACCACCAGTTACCGCCGCACCGTAAGCGGCGGCGGCGCTGGCATAATAATACCAAGTTCCGTTCGTATTCGAGAATGCCCCGTCAAAAAGCTGGGGTACCGTATTACTCATGGAAGCGGAGCTGTCAAAAACCAGATAGTCGGTTACCCAGGGTGAATTGAACGTCCACCCGGTAAAGATCTGGTTGGTTTGGGTCGAATTTAATGACGGATACAATGCCACCGCATCGGCCGGATTGATAACGCGGATGCTGTAAGTTCCCGGCTGCACTGTATATTCCAGAAGTTGCGTCGCTCCACCAGTGAAAAACGGTTGATACCACAAAGCGGCATTGACGCCCGAATAAGCCGCCGCCCCATCCTGCATGGCATTAATGTTAACAATGGCGGTGTTGGATGGAAGGTTGACCGTGATAACCGTACCGGCATAAGCCGGCGACAGAAACCCGACCATGCCGATTAAGATCACTAACTTGTTAAAGTAGTCAAACCATCGCATGCCTTTTTTTACCACCAATCCACAACGGCATCAATAAAAACCACCTACAAATCAATGGCACAATAGCTTGGAAGTTTTAGGAAAACCAAACCGATAACGGCGATTTTCTTTTCGTGTGTCCGCCTGTTTCGTGATTTAATCGTCGCCGTGAAAATTCTGTTCATCGGCGACATCGTCGGGTCACCGGGCCGGCGCGCAGTCAAGGAGCTCCTGCCCAAGTTGCGGCAATCACACGGCCTCGACATCATCATTGCGAACGCTGAAAATTCCGCGGGTGGCAACGGCATCACGCCTGACATTGCCGAGGAACTGTTCGGCTACGCGGTGGACGCCCTCACCATGGGAGACCATCTCTGGGATCAAAAAGAAGTCCTGGAGCTGCTGCAAAATGAAAAGCGTTTTCTGCGTCCGCTGAACTATCCAGTCGGCACTCCCGGAAAGGGCAGCACCATTTTGAAAGTCCGCGACCTGCCGCCCGTCGCCGTGATGAACGTGCAGGGCCGCACCTTCATGCAGCCGCCGCTGGACAATCCTTTCACCCTGGCGCTGGATGAGGCGAAATGGCTGCGCCAACACACCCCGATTATCTTCATAGATTTTCACGCGGAGGCGACCTCGGAAAAGATCGCTTTTGCGCGAATGCTCGACGGCCAAGTGAGTGCCGTGGTGGGCACACACACACATGTGCAGACCGCGGACGATCAGATTTTCCCCGGCGGAACGGCATACCTGACCGACGGCGGCTTTACCGGGCCGCATGAGAGCGTTTTAGGGCGTGAAATCCAGCCGGTGGTCACCCGCTTCCGCACAGCCATGCCGCAGCGGTTCGAGGTGGCGCGCAACTATATAAAACTGCAGGGCGCGCTGATTGAAATCGATAACACCAGCGGCAAAGCGCTGAAGATCCAGCGCGTGTCCGAAAACCTGGAATGACCCGAGATCGTTCGAATGAGCAACAGAGCGACCCAAGCGATAGCTCTTCAATAATGGTAACCTTTTTCCAACCGTTTTGGTCTAATACCAGCGAGTCTCCCGATTTGCGGCTAAAAACATCCCGGGGCCATTTTAAACCAACAAAAAATAAATCCATGAAAATAATCAAATACACTAAAATCCTACTGGGTGCGGTTCTCCTGACGGGCACGATGATCCAGGCGCGGGCCGATGACACGAAGCTGGATCCGACGGGCAAGTACCAATGGGTCATGCCGGGCCGCAACGGCGGACCAGACCGGACAAACACCCTCGTGCTGAAGCTGGACGGCGAAAAGCTAACGGGCAAGCTATCCGCCCCCGGACGAGGCGGCCAGGTCAATGAAACGCAAATCACCGATGGCAAGCTGACCGGCGCGGACGTTTCGTTCAGCGTGGTGCGCACCTACAATGAGAACACGTTCACGAACAGATATTCAGGCAAATTTACGGATGGTGCCATCCAAGGCAAATTTGAATTCACGCGTAATGGCGAAGCTCAATCCCGCGATTGGAAGGCCAAGTTGCAGAAATAACCGCCCTTTCAAACCGAAACGGCAACGGGCGCGCAGTCTTCCGGCTGCGCGCTTTTAATTTTTCCAGGCGGCGGCTACCCTCCAAAGGAATGTTAAGAACATTGCGCAAAGCCGAATACGCCGAACTCGTCATCCTGTTCTTCATTCAAGGCGCGGCGATGGCCATCTGGTTCGTGCCGCTCGGCCCGATACTCGATGCGCATGGAATGCACGCCATCAAACCGCTCGCCTTCGGGGCCTCGGCGATCGCGGCGTTCATTTCCCCCCTGATGTTCGGCGCGATGGCTGACCGTCACGTCCCGCCGGCAAAAGTGTTGCGCTGGCTGGCGTCGGCCACCGCCGTCATGACGGCGGTCATCGCCATGGCCCTCCAGGACGGCTGGAATCCCTGGCTGGTACTGGCATTGATTCAGATTTTTTCACTGTCCTACGCGCCGATGTTCAGCATTTCCACGGCGCTAGTCCTCGCGCGTCTGGAAAATGCCCAGAAGGAGTTCGGTCCGGTCCGCGCGCTCGCGACCATTGGCTGGATGAGCGGCGGGCTGCTGATCAGTGCGCTGAACCTGGACCGCTCGGCACTGGCGGGCTATCTGGGTGCGGTATTCTGGCTGCTCGTGGCCCTGTTCACCCATTTTCTGCCGGCATTGGAAATCCCGAAATCCGCCGAGCATCTGGCGTGGTACGAACGACTAGGCCTCGATGCGTTGCGGCTGTTGAAAGACCGCGACACGCGCGTGGTCTTCATCACAACCACGCTGTTCAACATCCCGATCGCGGCATTCTATCCGTATGCGCCGACGCATCTGCACGACCTCGGGTTCACGCACACAAGCGCGTGGATGAGCCTGGCCCAGTGCTCAGAGATCGTCGCGATGTTCAGCCTGGCATGGCTGCTGCACCACTGGCGGTTGAAATGGATTTTTGCCGGCGGCCTGGTCATCGGCGTGTTGCGGTTCGCCCTGAGCGCGATGAACACCCGGGATTCGCTACTGCTCGGCGTGACGTTGCACGGCGCGTCATTCGTGCTGGTTTTCATCACCGCGCAGATTTACCTGAACCAAAGGATTGAAGCCAACTGGCGCACACGGGCGCAGGCGTTGCTGACCCTGATGAACGGCGGCGTGGGCAACGTCATCGGCTATCTCGGCAGCGGCTGGTGGTTCAACGCTTGCACACAAACAAACCAAACGCATTGGCCGGTGTTCTGGGGGACGCTCGCGGCGATGGTGGGCGGCGTGATGATTTATTTTCTAGCGGCCTATCGCGGAAAGGAAATTAATCCCCATTAAGCCAGGATCTTTTCAATCCGGGCCAGCTCTTCGGCGGAAAAATTGAGATGCTTCATTGCGCCGACGCAATCATCCACCTGACTCACTTTACTGGCACCAATGAGCGCGCTGGTCACGACCTTGTGCCGCAACACCCACGCCAGCGCCATCTGGGCCAGCGTCTGACCGCGCGATTGCGCGAGTTCGTCCAGTTTTTTGGTCTTCGTCAACACGGCGTCGGTAATTTCCGCCGGAAGGAGAAACCGGGGATTGTGACCGGCGCGTGAATCGGCCGGAATGCCTGAGAAATAACGGTTGGTCAACACCCCCTTCGCCAGCGGCGAGAAAACCGTGCAACCGATGCCCTCCGCTTCCAGCGTGGCAAGCAACGCGGGCTCAATCCAGCGGTCCAACATCGAGTATCGCGGTTGATGTATGAGACATGGCGCGCCCAGATCGCGCAGCAACTTTGCCGCGCGCGCCGTGTCGGCGGGCTGATAATTTGAGATGCCGGCGTAAAGCGCTTTGCCACTGCGAACCGCCTGCGCCAGCGCACCCATGGTCTCTTCCAGCGGCGTATGGGGGTCGGGCCGGTGCGAATAAAAAATGTCCACATACTCCAAGCCCATCCGCTTAAGCGACTGGTCGAGGGATGACAACAAATATTTGCGCGAACCCCATTCGCCATAAGGCCCCGGCCACATGTCATAACCCGCCTTGGTCGTTATGATCATTTCGTCGCGCCACGGGCGGAGGTCTTCGCGCAGAATGCGACCGAAGGTCGTTTCGGCCGAACCGGCCGGCGGGCCGTAATTATTCGCCAGATCGAAGCAGGTGATGCCGAGGTCAAAGGCCCGGCAGGCGATGGCGCGGGCATTCGCGTAGAAATCCTGCCCGCCGAAATTATGCCACAGGCCGAGTGAAATCAACGGCAGCCGGACACCGGAGCGGCCGCAGCGGCGGTAAAAGTCTTTCGCGTCGTAACGGGAGTCAGCAGGTGAATACATGACAATTTTAGTTCAGGCCAAGTTTTTTGAACCGGTTATTCACTTCCTTGAAATGAAATTCCAGCGAACAGAGTTCTTCAAGTTCGCCTGGTTTAAAATGTTTTGCCACGGCGGGATCGGCTTTCAAGACTTCGAGAAAATCCGCGTCGTCCCGGCCGGCGTGTTTAACGTCCCACGTTTTCATGGCGCCGCGTTGGACAAGCGCATAGGCGTCTTCGCGGGTCAGGCCTTTTTTGATGAGCGCGAGCAGGACGGTTTGGCTATTCCACATGCCGAGCGAAAGGCCGAGATTTTTCCTCATGTTCGCCGGATAAACGACCAGGCCGTCCATCAACCGCGTGAGCAGACCGAACATGTAATCCAGCAAAGTGCAGGAGTCGGGGAAAACAATCCGCTCGACCGATGAATGCGAAATATCGCGCTCGTGCCAGAGGGCCACGTTTTCCAGCGCGGCGACGGCGTTGCCACGCAGCACACGCGCGAGGCCGGTAAGTCGCTCCCACGTGATCGGATTACGCTTGTGCGGCATGGCACTCGAACCCTTCTGACCGACAGTGAACGCCTCCTCCGCTTCGAGCACCTCCGTCCGCTGCAAATGCCGGAATTCCACCGCCCAGCGTTCGATACTCGCACCGATGAGCGCGAGCGTGTTCATAAACTCAGCATGGATATCGCGCTGCACGACTTGCGTAGCGATGGGCGCAGGCCGGAGACCAAGTTGCTGGCACACAAAATTTTCAACCCGGGGCGACAAATGCGCACTGGTGCCGACCGCGCCGGAAAGTTTGCCGATGGCGACGACTTTTCGAGCCCGCTGGAGACGTTCCAAGGCACGGGCAAATTCGTCATGCATGAGCGCCATTTTCAAACCGAACGTCGTCGGCTCGCCGTGGATGCCGTGGCTGCGGCCGATGCAGGGCGTAAACTTATGCTCTTGCGCGCGGCGGGCGACGACCGGCAATAGCTTTTTGACATCGGCAATCAGGAGGTCCGCGCTCTGCACCAGCTGCACGCCGAAACAGGTATCAACGATGTCACTACTGGTCAGGCCGAAATGCAGCCAGCGACTGGCACGATCGTTGATCTGCTCAGCAACGGCGGTTGTGAAGCCGATAACATCATGATTCAGGGTCTTCTCCAGTTCCCTGGCGCGTTCGGCCAGCGCTTTGGTATCGGCGAAACATTTTTCCGCGCCGCGTTTCATCTTCGTGAAATCGGCCCGGGGCACGGTACCCGCTTTCACCAGCGCCTCACTGGCAAGCAACTCGATCTGCAGCCAGATCTTAAGCTTGTTTTCATCCGTCCAGATAGCACGCATCTCCGGGCGCGAATAACGTAAAATCATGAAGGGAGAATAATGGAATCGTTATTTAGTGGAAACGATAAATCGCCCCTTCGAACAAACGGCGGCAATTCGAAAATTGGCCCTTCACCGCCGCTGAATTCTCGCGCGGGCTTTTTCGAGGGTTTCGCGCTCGCGCGCGGTAAGACTATGAATCCCGTGCGCCGAGATTTTTTCGAGAATTGGATCCACCTCGGTTTTCAGGAAATCGTCAGTGGATGAAACTTCGCGGTTAGCAACAGCGGAACCCCACGCGGTCTTTTTGCCGCCGCCGGCGGCGACAACTTCACGAGGTTCGGAGCGGGGCAACGGAAACTGCATTTGAGGCCAGGTTCCATGAAGCATCCTCCGGGCGAACAGGAAGCCAGTCAAGATTCCGCCCAAATGCGCCGCGTTAGCCACGCCGCTGCCCGGAGTGGCCATGCCCAGCACAGCCAGGGCGACGCTTGCCCAGAGCAGGGTCTTCCCCCGCATGGTGACCGGAATAAAATAAATCAGCAAAGTAAACCGTTCGGTCCAATTGATCACGGCAAATGCCGCGACCAAACCGCTCGCGCCGGCCGAAGCCCCGACCACCGCACCGCCAAAAATATGGGGAAGCTCCAGCGCGAAGAGCATCTGGACAACGCCGCCAAGAATGCCGCTTGATAAATACAGCGTCAAAAACCGGCTCCGGCCCAAAACGGTTTCCACCGGCCGCCCGAAAAAAAAGATGGCAAGTGAATTGAAAACCAGATGCAGCCAGCCGGCATGCATGAATTGGAAGGTAAGCAATTGCCAGACATAGCCATGGGCCAAGCCATAGAGGCTTAAGGCGAAATATGTGCCCATTATTTCGGCACCTTCAGGAATAAATCGCGCCGCGAACTGCTGAAAGAGAAAGACCACGGCATTGAGAACCAACAGCGCGATGGTAAAGGATACCTTCAGCTCGCGGTAAGCCGGCTGGCGCATGTAATCACGGTCTTCTAGCATAACCAACGCAAAGTAATCGCTACCCGGTTCATTTTCAATGGTTGTTAGATTTTCCGCCACCAAATCATCAACTCCAACCCGGTACGGTTGGGGTAAGAGCGCGGCACCCATTCTGAAAGCAGACTGAAATGAGGGGCGAAGCGTTCAATTAATTCCTCCCGCGTCGTTCCAAACGGCGGGCCATCATGGTCAGGAATCAGGTAATTTACCGCCAGATACCGGCCACCCGGTTTAAGCCAGCGCCGCACCGCCTGGACATATTGCTTGCGCTCGCCGGGATAAATCGCGCAATAAAGCGTGTGCTCGAAAATCCAGTCGAACTGAAATGGCGGCTCCTCCCGCAAAAAATCGACAAGCTGGAATTCCGCGTGCAAGCCTGCCGCCCGTGTCCGCTCGATGCTCAACCGGATGGCGCTCGGCGCGAGGTCGTAGCCATAAACACTGAAGTCGGCCTGGGCCCATTCGCGCGCGTCGTGGCCGGTGCCGCAGCCGGGCACGCAAACCGTTTCGCCGGTCAAGTCGCGGTGCTCGGCAAGAAAATCCACGAGGCCCGGCGACGGTGCGCCCTTTTCCCAGGGCATGTCGCCGGATTGATAACGCGCCTCCCAGTCGGTGTGGCTCATGTGAGTTGGTTGATGAGTTAAATGGTTAAATTGTTGAACCGGCTGGCGAATCACAATTTAACGTTTCAACAAATCACAGTTGTATCTTCCCGTCCACCAGTTCAATAACGCGCTCCGCATTCGCGGCAACCTTCGCGTCATGCGTGGCAATGACGAGGGTGGTATTTCGCTCGACCCATAGATTTTTGAGAAGTTCAATGATTTCGCCGCCGGTCCGGGAATCCAGATTACCCGTGGGCTCATCGGCCAGCACCAGTTCCGGTTCGTTAATGAGCGCACGGGCGATGGCCACGCGCTGCTGCTCGCCGCCGGAAAGCTCGGACGGCTTGTGGTCCAGCCGATCCTTGAGGCCGACGCGGGCGAGCAGTTCACGTCCGCGCACTTCAACCGTCGCGCTGGAAATCCGCGCCATGCGCGCCGGCAGGCAGACATTTTCCAACGCCGTCAGCTCCGGCAGCAGATGATAGGCCTGAAAAATAAAACCCACGCGCCGGTTGCGAAATTCCGTCAGCCGGCGTTCGGAGAATACGATCAGATTATTGCCGGCAAAAAAAATTTCCCCGGCATTCGGCACATCCAGTCCGCCGATCAGGTGGAGCAAAGTGCTTTTGCCCGCGCCGGATGCGCCGCGCAATGCGAGGAATTCGCCACGCGCCACGTCGAGGTCAACGCCGCGCAGCACTTCCAGCGAGCGTTTACCCAGCGTATAGGTTTTGGTGAGCGCGCGGGCGCGCAGCAGCGGTTCACTCATAGCGCAGCGCCTCCACCGGTTTCAAGCGACCGGCACGGATCGCCGGCAGCACGCCGCCAAATATGCAAATAACAAACGACAGTCCACAGATAATGGCGATGTCGTGCGGGTCGATCACCGCCGGCAAATCGCCGAAACCGTAGATGGACGCGGGACAAAGTTCAAAGCCCGTCAGCCGGTCCATGAAATGCAAAAACTCGTTGCGATACGTCAGCGCCAGCATCCCTAGGCCATAACCGGAAATCACGCCCAGCACGCCGATGATGGCGCTCTGGCTTAAAAACACGCCGGAGATTTGCAGGTTGGACGCGCCGAGCGCCTTGAGCATCCCGATCTCGCGCGTCTTTTGGACGACGAAGGTGATCTGGGCGCTTAAAATACAAAGGGCCGCAACCAGCACAATAAAGAACAGCAGGTAAAACATCACATTCTTCTCCAC
>CAIJNQ010000258.1 GCA_903822015.1 uncultured Verrucomicrobia subdivision 3 bacterium
CGCCGATCAACCTGGGCTCCAGTGAACTGGTTTCCATCAACGAGTTGCTTACCAAGATAGAAAAAATTGCCGGGGTGAAAATGAACCGCAAATACGACCTCAATGCGCCGCAGGGCGTGGCGGGTCGCAACTCGGACAATACTTTCATCAAACAGGTGCTCAAGTGGGAACCGGGCACGACCCTGAACAAAGGACTCGCGGAAACCTATGCGTGGATCAAAACACAATATGACGCGCGCAAGGCCGGCAAACGCGTGGGCATCGGCTAATCCGTTCACAGTTAATGTCGCCACAACCGCCGCCGGTTACGAATCAGCCGGCGGCGGTCCACGTCAAACCGCCATTAAATCATCCAACACCATGTACGCTAAAAAAATCATCGCCGCCGTCACCCTCGCCGTCACCCTCATTCCCGGCGCTCACGCCGGCGACGCCCCGCCGCTGAATCTGCCAATCGCCGCCGGCCCGTTCAGGAGCACGATGGATTCGCTGACGAATTATTCCTGTCCGGACTGGTTCCGCGACGCGAAATTCGGCATCTGGGCACACTGGGGGCCACAGGCCGTGCCAATGGAAGGCGACTGGTATGCCCGCAAGATGTATCAACAAGGCTCGGCCGATTACAAGGATCACCTGGCGCGCTGGGGTCATCCGTCCACGAACGGCTGGAAAGACATCATCCCACTGTGGAAGGCAGAAAAGTGGGAGCCGGAGAAGTTGATTGAACTCTACAAAAAGGCGGGCGCGAAATATTTCGTCAGCATGGGCACGCATCACGACGATTTCTTCCTGTGGAACTCGCCGTTACACCAGTGGAATGCGGTGAATTACGGACCGCACCGCGACGTTGTCGGCGAATGGCAGAAGGCGGCCAGGAAAAACGGCCTACCCTTCGGCGTGTCTGAACATCTGGGCGCGAGCTTCACCTGGTTTCAGGACGCGCATAAATCCGACCACACCGGCCCGTTGGCCGGCGTGCCGTATGACGGGGCCAATTCAAATAACTGGGAGCTTTACCATTTTCCCGCCGGGCCGGGCGATACCGGGTGGTATTCCAAAAATCCCCGCTGGCAGCAGCAATGGTATGACGAAATCAAGGAACTGGTGGACAATTATCATCCCGACCTGCTTTACAGCGACGGGGGCGTGGCGTTCGGCAATGAAGTCGGGTTGAGCCAGATTGCCAACCTGTACAACGACAGCTTGGAATACAACCACGGCCGGCTGGCCGTTTACAACTGCAAACAGCCATCCGACGGCCGCTGGGTGCAGGATTACGAACGGGGAGTGAACGGCGGCATCAACCCGCATCCCTGGCAGACGGACACATCCATTGGCGACTGGTTTTACAACCGGCACTGGAAATACCAGCCCTTGAGCTGGACGGTGACGATGCTGGTGGACATCGTAAGCAAGAACGGCAACCTGCTGCTCAATGTCGTCCTCCGGCCCGATGGCACGCTGGATCCCGAAGTGGAAACGATGCTCCATCAATTGGCCGACTGGACGGCGGTGAACGGCGAGGCGATCTACGGCACGCGACCGTGGCTGGTTTATGGCGAGGGACCGGTGCAGGTGAAGGGCGGCGCGTTCAAGGAGAATTTCAAATACACGGGGAAGGACATCCGGTTCACGACCCGGGGCAAGACGTTATATGCCATCGCGCTCGGCTGGCCGGAAGACGGGAAACTGGTCATCAAGTCCCTCGCCCAGACCGGCGAGGCCACGCAAAACCAGATCAAAAAAATCGAGCTACTGGGTCACCGCGGCAGGCTGAATTTCACGCAGACAACGGACGGGCTCACCGTGGAATTACCCAGCGAGAAAATGAGCGACCTCACCTGCGCGTTGCGGATCACGGGCCGCAACCTGAAGCCGGCGCCGCTGCCGGCCAAGCCTGCGGTGGTGACGCCTGATGCGAACGGCCGACTTACCTTTGCCGCCGCCGATGCCACCCTGCACGGCGCCAACTTGAAACTGGAAGAGCAAGGCGGCACACCCGACATCGGCTACTGGGATGATGCGGCGGCGTGGGTATCATGGAGCGCGCAAGTCAACAAGCCCGGCACCTATCAGGTTAGCACGACGATTGCCACCGCGAACGGCGACGCGGAATTTTTGGTGGGGATGGGCGACCAAACGCTTCCGGCCAAGGTGCCGCAAACCGCCGGATGGGATAAATTTTCGACCATCGACCTCGGCACGCTGGAAATCAAAACGGCCGGCGGCATCACGGCAAGTGTCAGGGCCAAAGACGCGGCGAATTGGAAAGCCTTGAATCTTAATTCCGTTTGTCTGACACCCCTGGCCCGCTGAGCTTTCCCTTAAACCGATGCGAAAAAATCCCCCCGTCGCCGAACTAATCGGCTCCATCCCCAACCGCTTGCAACTCGCCGGCGGCTGGATTGACCAGCCGTTCGTTTCGCGCCACGACCCCGGGCCACCCGGTTCGATGGTCGTGGCACAGATTGAGCCGGATTTCCGCCCGATGGACCGCTCCGGCATCGCCAGCGGGACACGCGCCATCGCGATGAAAATATGGAAGGGAAGCCTGCCCGACCGCCCGCCGGACGAACTGGTGCAAGAGCTTTACGACGCGGAAAACCGGGGAAAATCCGAGCCAAGCGGGTCGCAGGATATGATCGGGTTGATCTATCCGGGCGTGAATCGCCTGGACTATGATTTTAAAATTCACGGCGGCGTATTTCCCGCCCATATCGAATCGTGCAAGTCACCGCGCATTGCAAAATGGTTAAGCAGCGTCCTGAATTTGATCCCGGTGGAACCGCGCCCGGACGGTTACTCACCGCTGGGCATCAAAAATCTCCGGCCCAAGTGGGTCGCGAAGCTCGGCCAATCCGGGCGGGATTGTTACGACGCCATTGTGAAAATGGACGTAAAAAAACTCGGCGCGTCGCTAAATCTGAACATGAAATGCTGGGAAACCTTGCTGCCGCACACCCTCAAACACCCGGCGCTGCGCGTGGACCTGCGGCCGATTCTGAAGGCCTATCAACGACAATATCCCGGCGCGATGTATTCCGGCTGCGGCGGCGGGTATCTCATTGTCGTCTCAACCGACCCGGTTCCCGGTGCGTTCAAAGTCAACGTCCGCGCTGCTAATAAATAAAAAGGTGAAACTGTACCAGACTGAATCCATCGCGTTGCTGCTGGGCCTGGCCCTCAGCGCATCAGCCGCGCCGACAGATTCCCTGAACCTGCCACCCATTGCCGACGGCCCGTTCAAGCCGGACTGGAACTCGCTGACCAATTATCAGACGCCGGAGTGGTTCCGAGACGCGAAGTTCGGCATCTGGGCGCATTGGGGGGCGCAGTGCGAGCCCGAGCACGGTGACTGGTATGCCCGGCTCATGTATATGGAAAACGGCGGTGAAGCATGGGCCAAATTCCGCAACATTTATGCCTCCCACCTGGCGGAGTATGGGCATCCTTCAACCAACGGTTTCAAGGACGTGATTCATCTTTGGAAGGCGGAGCATTTTGATCCGGACAAACTCCTGAAATTCTACAAGGAAAACGGCGCGAAGTATTTCATGGCGCTGGCCGTGCATTGCGACAATTTCGACAACTGGAATTCGACATACCAGCCCTGGAATTCGGTGAACCTCGGCCCGCAAAAAGATCTGATCGGCGGCTGGGCGAAAGCCGCGCGGAAAAACGGCCTGCGCTTTGGAGTC
>CAIJNQ010000259.1 GCA_903822015.1 uncultured Verrucomicrobia subdivision 3 bacterium
GCCTCGTCAAGGAGCCCCTCGATCTGTTCGGCCTGAAACTGGAAGTGCTCGGCAAACTGAATCTCGGCACCGACGCCGAACCGCGCACTTTCGGCGAGAAGAACGCAACAAAAATTCTCGATGCGCTCCAGCGCGCCAAGACCGCTCCGCTTTCGCGCTGGATTCATGCGTTGGCGATTGCCGACGTGGGCGAGGCCACCGCCAAACAGCTTGCCGCCACACACGAATCGCTGGAGGCCCTGGCTTGTTCCGGAGTGCTGTGCGACATCCGCGACCTTGGCTCGAAGGAAGGCGAACGCGCCGAAATCAGCCCGCGTTCCCGCAAAAATCCGCCAAAGAACGAAGCTGATAAAGCGAGACGCGAGCAGCATGATACGGAACTTAAGGCTGAGATTGCCGCGATTGAATCACGGCTTGAAACCGGCGGCTTGAAAGCGAAGCTGGTGGAAGTCGGCCCGGTGGCGGCGGCAAGTGTGCTGGATTTCTTTGCCTCGCCCGCCGGGAAGAAAGTTCTGGCCCGCATCCGCGAATTGGGCATCACGCCCGTGAGCGAGAGGGCCGCCATCGCGGCGACGGCAGCGGGAATTTTTGCGGGGAAAACTTTTGTGCTGACCGGCACGCTGCCGACGCTGACGCGCGAGGAAGCGACGGCAAAGATTGAAGCCGCCGGCGGCAAAGTCACCGGCAGCGTGAGCCGGAAAACGGATTTTGTGCTGGCTGGGGCGGAGGCTGGTTCCAAACTTACCAAGGCACAGGAGCTGGGCGTGAAGATTCTGGATGAGGCGCATTTCTTGACCTTGACACAGGGAATCGAAAAAGTTTGAGATTCAACCAGGTTATTGCGTCTCCATCCGTAACCGGATTGTAACTTGCAGTCATCCGAACGTAACTTAACTTGGCAGCCATGAATCCTGCGGATTTATTTTCCCATGAGACCAATCCGGTGCGGCTCGCGCCGGGCGAAACGCTTTTCAAGGCGGGTGACGCACCCGACGGCATGTTCGTTCTGCTTGAAGGCGCGCTATCCGTGCAGGTGGGCGGCCAGGTGGTGGAAAATGCGGCGCGCGGCGCGATCATCGGCGAAATGGCGCTGATCGACCAGTCACCGCGCGGGGCCACCGTGGTTGCCACCGAAGCGGCCAGTCTCGCCAAGCTGGACGAACGCCGTTTCCAGCGGCTCATCCAGCAAAACCCCTTCTTCGCAACCCACGTGATGAAGACGCTCGCCGACCGCATCCGGCACATGGATCGCCTGCTTACGGAAACTAAACCGCACTGATCAGGAGTCGTTCGGGCCGTTTTTGGTTTTCCGCGAACTTTCCCGACCGATCCCACGGGGAATCATTTCAGCCGTTGGCGAAATTCCCGGCAAGCCTTCGCAATGTCCGGCGCGTTGAGGATGGCGGAGACAACGCAGATTCTATTGGCGCCGGCAGCCAGCACCTCGTCAAGAGTCTGCAAATTCACGCCGCCGATGGCAAACCAGGGGACGGTGGCGTGCGCCGCGGCCCAGCGGACGTATTCGAGCGTCACCGGTTTCGCCGTGGGCTTGGTCCCGGTGGCGTAAATCGGGCCGATGGCAAGGTAATCCGCGCCGGCCGCCAGGGCGCGCCGGGCCTGATCCGGCGCGTGCGTGCTCAAACCAATCCAGACTTCTGAGTCCTGGCTTCTGACTTCCGAACAATGCCTGTGTCCGGCGTCGAAAAAATCTTCCTGGCCGAGATGACAGAATTCCGCACCGATTTCGCGGGCGATCTCCAGGTGGTCGTTGATCACCAGGCCGACGTTGGCGCGGCGGGTGACCGGCAAAATCTTTTCCGCCATGCGCCGGATATCGGCGGGTGAGGAATGCTTGGCGCGGAGCTGGATCAAATCGCTGCCGCCGTCGCAGAGTTGCTGCGCGACCAGTTCCGGTGCGCGGCCGTGCAGGTAGGCCGTGTCCACGAAGGTGTAAAGTTGGCAATCTGCCAGCGGCTTCATTTCCGAAAATTGAACAACAAAGGAACCAGGGAACAAAGAAAAAGCGTAAATGGAAATGCCGGCATTACTTTGTTTCTTCGTTGCTTGGTTTTTAAAAAATCAGCGCGTGCATACAAACGCCAGCCGCCGGAACCACTCGCTGCGGGCGGCGAGGGCGACGAGCGGTTTTTGCAGCGACGGCGTGAGGACGAGCTGTTGCAGCCAGCGGGCCCAGGCGAGACGGCGCGCAAAGGCGGCGTCGCAATCCTTTGCAATTTTCCGGTGCGCCTCGCTCCACGCGGTTTCGCCCCGGCTCCAGGCGGTGAGCGGTTCGACCGCTATCTCCGCCGACTCGAACGCCATGGACATGCCGTTGCCGGTGACGGGCGGAATCATGGTGATGGCGTCGCCCACGCAAATTTCCGCCCGGGCGGCGGCTTGCTGTGGCCGCAAGGCCAGGCCGGCGACCGCGCACAGGGAGCCCTCGTCGAATTTTGCGCCGGCCAATCGTTCCTGCAACGGCGAACCCGGGTGGCCTCGCAGCCGTTCATGCCCGTTGCCGCCCTCGCTGTTTTCCCCGGCCCGCTTGCGGAACAGGCCGCAAATGTTCACCTCGCCGCCGTTAATCCGGCACAGCCCGACGTAGCCGCCGGGCGAGAAGTGCATCTCCAGATCGGCGGCGAGCACCACGTTCCGCGCGTGAATTTTCAGGCCGAACCACTGCGGCCCGTTCGCCCCGGTTTGCGCGCGGCGTCCCGTGGCGCGGACGAAGCCTTCGCCGCTGTGTTCCGGGGATCCCCGCCTGCCTTCGAGTAATTCACCGCCCAGTTCCCGGAACCGTTTTGCCAGCACGAGGTCGAGCGTGTGGCGTGAAAGGCAGATGGCCGGCGACGGCAACGCGTGCGGCCCGCTTTTTTGGCTCGCCGAATAAAAGGCCGTGGTCTGCGCGCTGACGGCACCGGCTTGGTCTAATAATTCACGCAGCCCGAGCCGGGCGAGCGATTGCTGGCCGCGACCGCTGATGAATTCACCGCAGACGCGGTGGCGCGGATAATGGCCGGCTTCCTGAAGCGTCACCGGCACCCCGTGCCGCCGCAAGCCGATGCCCAGCGTCAGCCCCGCGAGGCCGCCGCCGATGATCGTGATGGGTTTGGCGCCAGCCATATTCATTCGGTTCGGGACGCGATGAAGAGGTGGCCGAACGCTCCCGCGGATTGTTCCGTCAGGTGCCAGCCAGGTTCGTCCGGCCACGACGTTGATAGCTCATTGCCGGAAAAACCGGCGCGCACGCTGACCACGGCGTCATGCCGCGTGACCTCGTTGCAGCCAAGGACCCACAACAGATGACTGCAAAACAACGGCCAGCGGGCGCGGCGCGGTTCGAGGCCGATGAATAGTTTGGCCCGGCGGGAAATGAGTCCGAGCAGTTCGGTCAGCCGCGCCTGTTCAAAATGGTGCAGGAATAAATTGGCGATGACGATGTCGCCGTCCGCCGGCGGCCAGTTGAAAACATCCGCGACCATGGTTTCGGCCGGCCAGCCGAGTTGGCGGAAGGCCGCCAGTGTTTCCGCGGAAACCGCGGGTTGCCGGTCGAGCAGCGTGACGTTCACCCCCGGCCAGCGCGGGGAAATCCTTTGCGCGACCGGGAGCAGAAACCTCCCGTCGCCGGCTCCGAGTTCGGTGATGTGCCGTGGCGGGGAGGCCGGCCGGCTCGTGGTCAGCGCGCGAGCCATGATGGCGTGATTGCCCATCCACCAATTGACGCGCTGCAAATCGCGGCGGGAGGCCGTCGCCCGCGGGTCCTCGGGCGGCAGCGTGTCCAGCCATTCAGGTTCGACGATCCGGTTCATTCTCAGCCCCGCTCAATTCACCGCCAGCAGCGCGCCGTGGCAGCTGAAGCCGGCGCCAAAAGTGGACATCCACCATAAACCGGCCGGGACTGTGTCGCGCAGGGCGCGTTCCAGAACGAAATACACGGTCGGGCTGCTGACGTTGCCGAACTCCCGCAAAACCGCGGCGCTGTGGCGGATGTCTTCGGCGCTTAAATTGAGATGCTTGCGTAGCGCGAGGATCACGTCGCGGCCGCCCGTGTGCAGGATCCAGCCGGTGATCTCCTCCCTTTTGACGCCGGCTTCGATCAGCGTTTCAGTGAGGAGTTTTCCGGCCGCTTCGCCGGCAACCTGCGGGACTTGCGGCAGCAGAACATTGCGGAGCATCCCGTTCTGGTGGCGGAAGCGGAGCATCTCGCGCTCCGCGGTTACCAGGCGCGATGCGGCGTGTTTCCATTCCACGCGGCGACGGGCGGGCAGGGGGGCGCTGGCCAGGACCGCCGCCCCCGCGCCGTCGCCAAAAAGACAGGCGCTGATGAGCACCCCGGGATCATCATCGATGAAAAAGGCGGCGCTGCAGACCTCGACACAAATCGAGAGAACTTTTTTCGCGCGCCCGGCAGTCAGCATGGACTCGGCCGCCCGGAAATTCGGCAGGGCCGCGCCGCAACCCTGGCCGACCAGGTCGAGGGTGAGAATATCCTGGCGCAGGCCAAGCTGCTCACTGACATAGCTCGTCAAGCCGGGGCATAAATAACCGGTGCAGGTGCTGATGAGGATGGCATCCATCTCCGCGGCGGTGCTGTTGGCATCGCGCAAGGCCAGCTGTGCGGCTTCAACGGCCAGCGCCGGGGCATGCCGCGCAAAGCGGGCTTGCAGGGCATCCGGCGTAAGTTCGAAGACTTCCAGCAGCGGTTCGAGGGCCAGATGGCGGGAGCCGATGCCGTTGTCACCGCAGAGCACCTTCCTGAGGATTGCGTGGGAGCGAGGTGCGAGCTGCGCAAACGGGGGGGAGTGCCGCAAAGCTTCCCAGCATTCGCGTTGTTCGTAGCGCTGGCGGGGTGCGGCGGTTCCTAGACCGATGAAAAACATCCGGCATCTTAGCGCAGGACCGGGGTGATCGCGAATTTATTGAGACAAAAAAACGGCGGCGGGATCATCCCCGCCGCCGTTCGGGCCAGGGGACGGGTCATTTCAAACCCACCAGGTAGCCGAAACGGTTCGCAAACTCCTCCCCTGTCATTTTGACGACGGCCCCGAGCTTGGCGAGCTGTTTGGCGTCCTCGAAATCCTCGCGTTCCAGGCGGATCATGTAGGCTTGCGCGCATTCAAAAGCTTCGCCGTCCACGTTGACCTTGCGGTTCTGCATGCGGCCGGTCTTCGGGTCGAGCATGTCGTCAAACGGCAGCGGATTCATCTTGCCGTCCACGAAGCTGATGATCGCCCCGTATTTTTCGGCGGCGGGCGAGCGCAGGAATTTCACCGCCGCATAGCCCAGGTCGCGGGTATATTCGGCGTCGAACGGAATCGGGTCGGCGCAGCGCAATTCGTAGCCCAGATCCTTGTCGATAAAGGCCATCTTGATGCCGAGCTTTTCCAGGCGCACGGTCAGCAGCTCTTTCATCAGGCGCCCGAATTCAATTTCGCCGAGACGCAGGTGCCCGTGGTCGTCGCGGATGATTTTGCCGAAGCGCTCCAGCTGGCCGTCGGGGAGCGCGGCGACGAGGCCTTTTTCCCCGAGCGATTCGATCAGGCCTTCGGCGAGCACCACGAGGCCGTAACGCGAGCCCTCGGCGGTGCGTTTGATGATCGACCCGATGATGATGTCGCAAACCTCGTCCACCGTGACGGCCCGCCCGCGGAATTCCTCGGAGATGATCGAGAGGGTGGCCGCCGACGCCTTGGCGATGCCCAGCGCCAGATGCCCCGCGGCGCGACCCATGCTGATGATGAGATACCAGCGCGAAGTGGTGCGCGCATCTTCGATGAGGCTGCGGACAATCTGCACCCCGTAATGGCGCGCGGTCTCGTACCCGAACGTCGGCGCGGTGCCGGGCAGCGGCAGATCGTTGTCACTGGTCTTGGGCACGTGCGCCACCTTGATCTTGCCGCCGTTTCGCTTCGCGACGTGGCTGGCTGAAAACGCCGTGTCATCGCCGCCGATGGAAACCAGCGCCGTGATGCCGAGCTTGTCAAACACCGTGAAGATGTTCTTCATCTGCTCCTCGGACTTGGTCGGATTCGTGCGGGCCGTGCCCAGAATGGAGCC
>CAIJNQ010000260.1 GCA_903822015.1 uncultured Verrucomicrobia subdivision 3 bacterium
GCGATGGTCGTTGTGGGTTTCAATCTCCGCGCCGTGCAGCGGCGACGGCCAGACCGTCAGCGTGTCGCCTTCCTCGACCACTTTCGCGCCGCACTTGGTCAACTCCGTCCGCAACGCGACAACCCGCTCGCATTCCTGCACGCGCAGGCGGCCCAAATCTAAAAAGGCAATTTTGTTCGGCATCAGCGGAGAAAGGCAATCGCCGTCATAATACTGTCTCCAAGTTGGCTGTTCCGAGAGAGACTGGGTGGCGGCGGAAAATTTAAAGTGAATTGGGCATCAATTTGCCAGCTTGAGCTAGGCCATTCAGCCACAGTAATCGGACAACTTTCTCGATCCTGAAACAGCCATCCAGCTCCCCAAAAATAACTTCCACTCGAAGCATCCGGCTCAATTTGAAAAGTTCCGCCTTCTTTTGGAAATACCTCCATCAGTTTGGAAGTCATCGCCACATATGGCGATTCCTCCGCGTTCTCGCCGACGATTTCTATTTCCCAGCCGCCAATCTTGGACGACAGCAATAACGCCGATGCAAATTGTGAACTTTCTTCAATGCTGACTTTACATTTTCTTTGCCGCTGAGCCACAGTGGGCACAGAAACGGATTTTTTATCCTCTGTGTTCTCTGTGCCTCTGTGGCTAATCTTTACGGGTAACTTGTTGTTGCCATTTTCCGCTTCGACGCGGTAGCCCAGTTTGCGCAGCGCCTGAAACAGCGCCGCCTGCGGGCGTTCGTGTATCCGCGGCACGCCGCTCAGGCGATAAACGCCGTTGCCCAGGCAAACGAACGCCGACAAAAACCGCGCCGCCGTGCCCGCGTTGCCGACAAACAGCTCAAGCGGCTTTTCTGCCGTGCCCGAATTAGGTATTTTTCCGCCAAGCCCTTTGACCGTGATGGTGCGGTTGCAAGGTTCGTCAGTATCATTTTGTTTGTTTACCTCAAAGCCGAGTTTCTCGAGGCAGGCGAACATGAATTCCGTGTCCTCGCTCCAGAGCGCGCCCTTGAGCGTCACCACACCGTCCGCCAGCGCCGCGAGAATCAGCGCGCGGTTCGTAATGCTCTTCGACCCGGGTACGGTGATCTCGGCCTTCACAGGCTTGTCGAGCGGGACAATTTCAATGAGGTCGGGAAGCGGCATCGTGAATTTATTCCGACGAGGTTGAAGCCAGGCACGCGCACCAATTATCGCGCCGCTCCTTCGCGGCGGCAAAAAATTTCTCGACCGCTTTTCCGTCGTCCCGTCTGAGCGCGGCCTGGAATTGTTTCAGTTCGGCCACAAAGGCATCCACGGCACGCGCCACATTCTTGCGGTTTGCCAGCGCGATGTCCCGCCACATCTCGGGCGACCCGGACGCAATGCGCGTGGTATCGCGAAAACCGGTCGCGCATAACGCAGTCTGTCTTTGGGGACCCGCCGGCTGCAACACCAGTTTCGCCAGCGCCGCCGCCACCACGTGCGGCAGATGGCTGGAACGGCTGACCAGCAAATCATGCTGCGCGGCGTCCAGCCGCAGCGTCCGCGCGCCGAGCGATTGCCAGAACCGTTCCAGTTTCCGGACGACGGCGGCGTTGGACTTTTTCGTCGGCGTGACGACGCAGACGGAATTGGCATACAAATCCGCGCGCGCAGCCAGCACCCCCATTTTTTCGCCGCCGGCCATCGGATGACTGCCCACAAAATGGCCCCCGGCCTTGGCGACGATGGATTCCAGTTGGCGCATGACGCCGGCCTTCACGCTCCCGACATCGGTGACGATCGCGCCGCGCTTGAGCGCCGGGAGAAACTGCTCCGCGAGCGCCGGCATCTGCGCGAGCGGCGTGCAAACTATGATCAAATCCGCGTTGGATACGGCGGCGGGCAAATCCGTCGTGGCGTAATCCACCGCGCCGGCGTTTTCACAGTCCTTTAAACTCGCGGCGCGCCGGACATAGCCGGCAACTTCACCCGTGAGCCGGTGGCGCCGGGCGGCCAGCCCGATGGAGCCGCCGAGCAAACCGACGCCGACAATGGTAATTTTCCGGAATTGCACGGGCAAAAGATAGTAGATGGCCGTTGATTCGTGAATTGATAAATCATGAGGATTTGCCGGTCCGCGGCAGCGCCGGCCGCGGCCTGGCTGATCACAGTTTGACGGTGCAGCCCCGCCGCGCCGCTTCATGACAGGCGTCCAGGACTTGCTGCGTTTTCAACGCCCACATCGGCCAGTCTTTATTGAGCCGGCCGGAGGCAGCCTGCTTGGCGAAGTTGCGCCACATCCTGGTATCCTGGGCGGTCGCGTGGCCGAATTCCATGGGATCCAAAACCGGCGCGGCGCTTTTCCGGCGGGGATCTTTAACGCGGATTTCCTTCCGGTTGACTTCCATGACCGGTTCGCGGCTGTCGAACGGATGGACGAAATCCGCCAGCCGCAAATAGCCCTTTTCCCCGCCGACGGTGGCCCACTGCTGAAACCAGGCCCGAAAGGAGCAGTAAAACCCGGCGGAAACGCCGCCGTCATAAATCAATTCGCCGGAAAAATCCGTCGGTGCAGGCAGGCGGCCGCCGGTCGCGGCGGACTGGGAAATGATTTTGCCAGTGACCGTGCGGGGAAGTTTCCAATCCATCGCCCACAGCGAATAGCGGATACAATACCAGCCCAGATCGCCCAGGCACCCGGCCGGTTCCAGCGCGCCATTCGTGCGGATGTTGTCGCGAAAAAAACTTCCGGCCCCGCAAAAACTGAAGGCCGAGGCTATCCGGCGAATGGCGCCGGTGCTTTTGCCGTCGTCCAAAATCCGGCGGGCTTTCACCAGGCGCGGACTGTGCATGAACATCACCCCGTCCATGAATTGCACGCGGTATCGGGCGCACGCCGCAATCATCTTTCCCAGGTCGGCCGCGCTGACCGCGCAGGGCTTTTCACAGACGACATGCTTGCCCGCCGCCGCCGCGCGCAAAACCCAAGCCTTCCGCAAGCCGGTCGGCAGCGGGATATAAACCGCGTCAATCTCCGGCGCCGCCAGCAGTTCCTCGTAACTGCCGAGCGCCCGCGGTACCGTCGCGAAGGCAAACTGGCTCTGGCATTCCTTGATGAATTGGCGGCTCGTCTTGACCTCGCGGCTGGCGACCGCGGCCACCACAGCGTTGCCGGAATGGAAGATGGCCTTCCAGTTTTTCCGGCCGATCCCGGCCGTGCTCAAAAATCCAATCCTTAGTTTTTTCATAAATGCCATGGTCGGCGGCGACGGGCGGCGCCGCTAACATTTTTATCAACTCCGGCCGGATTCCTTCACGCGTTCCAGTATCACCTCCGCCAGCAGCGGTTCGGTGCCCACGGAAGCAGCATACCAGACGAATTTTCCATTCCGTTCCGTCGGATTGCGCCAGGTCGGCTGTCCGGACGCGAGCCGTTCTTTCACCACCCGTTCCGGTTCGCCCAGCAGCACCGGTATGTCCTCGACCGCGTGCAAGCCGTCGCTGATGAAAAACGGCACCACGACCAGGTTTCTGGTCGGCGCGATTTGATAACAATCAGCGATCCGCGGTGATTCCTCCATGAAAATCGCGTGCGTCTCCGGATAGATGGCCAGCGCGCGGATCAATTCCACCTGCCGCTCGATGGCTTTGCGTGAATTGGCGTTCTTTCCAGTGCCATGGCCGGCGATGAACAGCGTCGTGTCGGACTTTTTCGGTGCGCGCGGGAAGGGGTATTTCTGCACGACCTCATCCGCGCGGGCCAGAATCACTTTCGTCATCAGATCGTGCGAGCCGATCGGGCGGCAGTAGAAAAGTGAGGAGCGAGGAGTGACCAGCGACAAATTGTCGGGAAAGCGGAAGCCCAGTCCCGTCGGGATGACCTCGGTGCTGAAATAGCCCTCGCTGATAAAAAACGGTACGATGAAAACGCGCGGCGCCGTGATTTCCGCCAGCACCGTCTTAATGTGCGGCTCCTGTTTCCAAAAGGCCTCGCGGACCATGGTAAAGATGCCCCGGCGGCGCAGTTCCGCCGCCTGCTGAAACACCGGCGCGGCGGACTCGTCGTTCAATGTCGTGCCGTGGCCGAGAATGACTAGCGCGGCATCGGCGAACCTTCCATTTTGCACGCGCCAAAGTTGGCGCAGCCGCAATCCGACCGCAAGCTGCGTCGCCGGATTATTATTGAAACCTTTGCCGGTTTCTGTCGTCCTATGTTGCGAACGAATTCAAATTAACTGATCACAACCATTATAATGACCATGAACCTGACCCAATGCACCCTCGCCGCCGTGGCGGCCGCCTTCAGTTTAGCCCTGGCGGCTTCCGCCCAGGATGCCCAGCCGTCGGCCGCCCCGCTGCCGCCCGCCTCGACCAGGACCGGCGTGACTTACGCGACCGACATCAAGCCGATTTTTGACGCCAATTGCGTGAAATGTCACAGCGGCGACAAGCCCAAAGCCCACCTGCACATGGATTCGCTCGAAGGCATCCTCAAGGGCAACAAGTGGGGGCCGGCGGTGAAGGCCGGCGATGCCGCAAACAGCATCGTGGTGAAAGCCGCGGCGCATCAGCTCAAGGACCGGGACGGCTGGATGCCGCCGATACCCAATCGGGCCGGCGCCAAGACTTTGACGCCGGAACAAATCGGTCTGGTGATTGCCTGGATCAACCAGGGCGCGAAATAATTTTCCGGAACCGGAACCGGCGCCAACCGCAGGGTCGGCGCAGGTTTTTTATTTTTCCAAGGGCGCGAGCGGCGCCCGCTTTTGCCGCTTCAGCCGCTGCTGCTCATGCAGCAATTCCATTTTCTGCGCGTCGCTGGTTTGGGGCTGGCTGATCTGCTGCATGAGCGCGCCGATCCGCTGCTCCAGGAATTGATTTCGCAACTTCAAGGTGACATCGGCCAGCTGCGTTTCGGGATTGGGCATCTTCCGTTCTTCAGCGACGGCCTCGGTGACGAGTCCCCGTAGCTCCGCCGATTCGCAATGATCCAAAAACTCCGCCAGGGTGCGCCAGGTCTCATCCTTGTGGGCGGCGAACCGCAATGCGACGATATGGCGGAGGTGCGGGTGCGTAACCCAATCTGGATCCAGCTGCTCCGCGGCGCCGGCCACCAGTTCGTCGTGTAACAGCAATAATTTCAGCAGATGAAGTTCGACGGGTGCCGGTGGCGAGATTTCTGCCACCGGCCCGGCGGACTCGAAAGCCGGCTCCTCAGGATCGCGCGGTGCCGGCTGCAACGCGGGGGTTTTTTTGAATTCGGCGCGGACGGATTCCGGCGGCACGCCCAGGCGCAGCGCGGTTTTTTGCGCGTACGTGTCAATCAATACTGAATTGCCCGTCTTGTGCACGGACTCGGCCATCGCGCGCAGGATGACCAGCCGGCCCTTGTCGGAATTGATTTCATTCGTCGCGCACAACCGGTTCAAATAGTAGTCGAAAAATCCGTCGGCCTGCCGGATGAGTTCTGCGAAAGCCGGGCCGCCGTTGGCTTTGATGAAACTATCCGGATCGTGCGGCGGCGGCACCACGGCCACGCGCACCGCCAGCCCGGAGGCGAGCAGATGGTCCAGCGAGCGCACGATGGCGTTCTGGCCCGCATTATCGGAATCGAAACACAGCACCACTTCGTTGGCGTAGCGCTTGATGATTCGCGCGTGCTGCTCGGTAAACGCCGTGCCTTGGGGCGCGACGATGTTCTGCACGCCGTTCGTGAAACACGCGATCAAATCCAGCTGGCCCTCGCAGATGATGGCGAAGCCGGCGTCCAGGATCGCCCGCTTGGATTTGTCCAGGCCAAAGAAGATTTTGCTCTTGGTGAAGATCGGCGTCTCCGGCGAATTGACGTATTTGGCCGTCTTTTCATCGCCGGATAAGATGCGGCCGCTGAATCCGATGACCCGGCTCTGCTCGTCGCAGATGGGAAACATGAGCCGTCCCCGGAACCGGTCGTAGTGGCGGTCGGTTTCTTCCTTCCGGATGATCAGCCCGGCTTTCTCCACGGTCGCCAGGTCGAAATCCTTGCCTTTTGCCCAATTCACCGTGTCGTCCCACGCTTCGGGCGCGGCCCCGATGCGGAAGAGCTTGATCGCGTCCGCCGGGACGCCGCGCCGGGCTAGATAATCGCGCGCCGGCTTTCCGGCGGCTTCGTTAGCCAGGCAGTTTTGCCAGCGCTGCGTGAGTTGCTCATGTATTTCCAGCAGCTGGTCTTTGAGATGCCGCGACTCCTGCGCGGCGGGATGCTGGTCGAATTCGAGGGGGATCTTTGCGCGTTCCGCCAGGCGACGCACCGCGTCCACAAAACCGATATTTTCATATTCCTTGACGAAGGTGAACACATCGCCGCCCTTGTGGCACCCGAAACAATGGAAGATCTGCTTGTGCGGATTGACGTTGAAGCTGGGGGATTTTTCCTTGTGAAACGGGCAGAGCGCGGTGAAGTTTGCGCCCGCTTTTTTCAGCGGCAGATGCGCGCCGATGATGTCCACGATGTCGCTGGCGGCGCGGATGCGTTCGAGGGTTGCGGGGGAAATTCCGGCCATTCGCGGTCAGCGGCGCGCGGCGCCGGTCAGCTGCCAATGTGCAGCACCGGCTGCTTTTGTTGCGTCGCCGGGGATTTGTCCGCCGCCCCGTAACTGGTATTGACCAGCATCACCCCTGCATATTGCTTGATGTATTTTCCAGTGAAGGAGGTCCTGAATACGTCCTCCTGTATGGTCTGGATTGTGGGGAAAAAGTCGCCGCTGTAACCGGCCTGTCCGCCCCCATACCAGCGCGCATTGTAAGCCTTGGAGTTGGCAATGTCCGCCGCGGTGTAGATGGGCGCATTCAGCAGCGCCAGCGCCACGAACAGCATGCAGACATAGCGAATCATCCCCGCCGCCATGCCCAGATAATATTCCCCGCTGCCGAAAAAATTACTGCCGGTCAGGCGGGGCATCACCGTTTTTTTCACCAGGATGAACAGCAGATGAACCGCAATCACGATGGCCACATAGCCCAGAATGTAGGCCAGTGTCTTGTCCAGCCGGGCGGTGTTGATCAGGAGTTGTCCGGCCGTCTCATAGCCGAGGCCGCCGGCCAGGACGGTCGCGACCATTTGGAACATCGGCACCACCTCCTTGGTCATGCCGTTCCTGCGTCCGCGAAATAGCCCGAAACCCAGCAACGCCACCAGCACGACGTCAAACCAGCCGAACGGCAGCTTGTCCAGGGCAAACGATTGGGTTGCCACAGCGATCATAAATTTGAAATTAATACCTTCACGCCGAAATACCAGCACATTTCAGGCCACTCTTTCAGCCCGGATTGGCTGAAAGCCAGAACCGGATGTCCGTGGCCTGCGGATGGTGCGGGTCCAGCTCCAGCACTTTTAGATAATGCCGCCGCGCCCGGGCCGGGTCGCGCAACTGCTGAGCATACAGGTTGCCCAGAGCCAGTTGCGCGCTGACTTCATCCGGGTGGACCGCCACAATCTTATTCAGTTCATCCACCGCGTCGTTTGCATAGCCGGCCGCCTTGAGCGCGAGGGCAAAATAATAGCGCGCGTCCACCGAATCCGGCTGGATGGACAGCGCTGTTTCGTAAGCCCTGAGCGCGGTGGAATAAATCCGCAGCTGATAGGCGAGCACGCCGTAATTAAATTGCGCCTCAAACCAGCTTGCGTCCGCAACCGTCGCCCGCCGATACCATTCCAGCGCCGAGGTCCATTGCAAATTCCGCTCGAACTCCTTCGCCCGGGTGAATGCCCCGGCTGCCGCACCCCGATTGCCCGCATTCGGCTTGCGCGGGGACAAAAAAAGGTAACGCGGATACGACGGCGCGGCCGATTGGGCAAGCGGAACCGGTCGCGCTTCTCCCTGCGGCAATGGCGTGACGCCGTTTTGAATGTAATTCCCCGACCGCTTCCCGCCCGTTGTGTCCAGCGGGGTAGCCGCCGGCGGAAGCTCCACCTCCGCATTTTTCCCCGGAGTCGATACAATCTCCGGTTCGGGCTTAACCTTGACCGTCTGGGTTGGCACCAGCGACGTCAGGCGTGGCGGCGGATTGGAAACCGCGCGGGAAACCACGGGCGACGTTTTCACCGGCGCCTCCGGCCGGACAACCGCGGGTGGTCTGGTTTCATTTACGGGCGGAGCCGCCGCCGCCACCACGCTGGCCGGCTGCTCAAGACTGTTGGCGATGTCATTGACGGTGTCCCAATTCGCCGGGCGCGGCGATAACGCCAGGTAGGCGCGGTAATTTTTCAGGGCTAGCTGGTTGTCGTGCAGGCTGTCGTGCGCCACGGTCGCCAGGTTCAAAAGGGCGGGCGCGTATTCGGGATGATATTGGACGGCGACGGCGAAGTAATGCGCGGCGTCGCGCGGTCGACCCCGCTCCACGCGGGCAAGGCCGAGGCCGTTCAATGCCTCGGCGTTGTTGGTATTCAAAGTCAGGGCGGTGCTGAAACTTTTTTCCGCCGCCGGATAATCGCTGGCATGCAATTGCGCCGAGCCGAGTTTGAGCCACCCTTCCGGGTCATTCCGGCGTTGCAAGGCGTAGGCGGTGAACTCCGTCACGGCCGCATCCGGTTTGTTCTGCTCCAGCCAAAGTGAACCCAGATTGTAATGGGCCTCGGCCAGATCCCGGTCGAGCGTGCTGGCGCGCTGATACGCCGCCGCCGCCGCCGCCGGCTGGCCGGCGCGCTGGCAGGCCACCCCCAGATAATTCCACGCCGGCGCGTTCGTCGGCAGCAGCGCCGTGGCCGTTTTTAATTCCGCCACGGCGGCCGCATAATCGCCGCGTTCCAGAAGCTTTTTCCCCCGCAAGAGCGCCCGCGGACCGGGCGGGGTGCAGCCGGAGAGGAAAAGGACTAGCGCCACAATGGCGATGGCGCCGCTATGAATGCGATTTTTTTTTGCCAGCATCGGCAATGTTGGTAGCATCCGCGCCTTAACGTGTCAAGAAACGCACCAATTCAGTTCCCCCGACTCTACCGCCCCGGCGCGGTTGCGGTCGCGATTTGCCTGGCGGCCTGGCAGCTCCATGCCGCCGATGCCCCCGGGGACCGCCGCCCGCTGGTCGTGAACGTCGAAAATCCCGCCGCCGTTTCGGATTTCGAGCCAAACACCACGCTCGTTCAATCCATGGTGGATCAGGGCATCACCGCCCTGACCGGCCGGACCAACCTCGTTGCCGCCTGGCAAAGCCTCGTCTCCACCCAGGATGTCGTCGGAATCAAGGTTTTTTCCGGGGCCGGCATGCTGAGCGGCACGCGCCCCGCCGTCGTCACCGCCGTGATTCAAGGCCTGCTCGCCGCCGGCGTCCCGCCGCCGCACATCGTCATCTGGGACAAGCACGCCTACGACTTGCGCGACGCCGGATATTTCGATCTGGCGGCTCAACTCGGCGTACTCGCCGTCGGCAGCGCGGAATCCCATTACGATCCCACGAATTATTATCTGCCCGACACCGTCGTCATCGGCAGCCTCGTCTGGGGCGATTCGGAATTTGGCAAAACCAACGAAGGCGTCGGACGCAAATCCTTTGTCACCAGAATCGTCAGCCGGCAGATCACCAAGATCATCAATATCGCCCCGCTGCTCAATGACGAGGATCTCGGCGTCTGCGGGCAACTTTACAGCCTTGCGCTCGGCAGCGTGGACAACACCCGGCGCTTTGAAGCCGACCCCGACCGCCTGGCCGTCGCGGTGCCCGAAATCTACGCCCTGCCCCTGCTCGGCGACCGCGTCGCGCTGAATATCACCGATGCGCTCATCGGCCAGTACGCGGGCGGCTCGCGCGGGCTGCTGCATTACTCCGCGGTGCCCGGACAGCTCTGGTTCAGCCACGATCCCGTAGCCCTCGACATCCTCGCCATCAAGGAACTTGAACGCGAACGCCGTGCCGCCGGAGCCCCGCAAATCAAGCCCCGGCTGGAAATTTACGCCAACGCCAACCTGCTCCAGCTGGGCGAAAACAACCCGGATAAAATCCGCGTCGTGAAAATCCGCTGACCGCCCCGGCGTTTATCCTCCCTGCCGTACCGGTTCCGCTTTTCATCTCTGAAGGCAGGCCGCACCGCCGGCCCGGACCCGGCCGTTTGATTCAACGCTTGAAACTTGGAACCTGAAACTTGAAACTCCCGCCATGTCGTTGCCGCCGGATTATCACATGCACACGCCGCTCTGCCGCCACGCGGCCGGCGAGCCGGTGGAGTACGCGCGCCGCGCCGTTGCCCTGGGGCTGA
The DNA here is from genome assembly GCA_903822015.1 of uncultured Verrucomicrobia subdivision 3 bacterium. Taxonomy (GTDB): domain Bacteria; phylum Verrucomicrobiota; class Verrucomicrobiia; order Limisphaerales; family UBA11358; genus UBA11358. Next base: position 10,186 of record CAIJNQ010000260.1, read on the forward strand.
CGGAAATCGGCTTCTCCGACCATTCGCCGATGGCCGGCGACGATTTTGACAACTGGCGGATGTTTGACCGGCAGCTGGATGAGTATGTCGCCAAGGTCGGGCTCGCGCAAAAAACGTTCCCGCAACTCACCATCCGCCTTGCGCTCGAAGTTGATTATCTCCCCGGCCACGAGCCCTGGATTCGCCAGCTCGCCGCGCGCCATCCGTGGGATTATTTCATCGGCAGCGTGCATTATGTGTCCGCGTCATGGGACATTGACAATCCCGCCAAGCTTTCCGAATGGAAAAAACGCGATGCCTTCGAGGTCTGGTCCGTTTATTTTGAGCGGCTCGCGCGCGCGGCCGAGACCGGACTGTTCGATATCATCGGCCACGCCGATTTGCCGAAGAAGTTCGGCATCCGGCCCGCCCGGGACTGCACCCCGCTGTACGAAAATTTCCTGGACGCCGCCGCGCAGGCCGGTTGCGCCGTCGAACTCAACACTGCCGGGCTGCGAAAAGATTGCCGGGAAATTTATCCCAGCCCCGACTTGCTCCGCCTGGCTTTTGAAAGAAAGGTGCCGATCACTTTCGGCTCCGACGCCCACGCGCCGGAGGAGGTCGGGATGAATTTCGCCGAAGCCGTCGCGCTCGCCCGCAGCGTCGGCTACCGGGAAAGCCGCCGCTACCACCGCCGCCAGCATGAATCCATCCCGTTCTGACCTGGCGGCGCCACCTGTCGCCGGCAAGGCGTTCGGAATCATCTGCCTGGGGCTCGCCCTGGTGACCGCGGCGCTGTATTGGCCCATCACCCGCAACGGGTTCATCAATTTTGACGACGACCAGTATGTCGTCGGCAACGCGCATATCACCTCCGGTCTGACGTGGACCAATATAATGTGGGCCATCCAAAGCGGCGAGGCCGCCAACTGGCATCCGCTCACTTGGATGTCGCACATGGCGGACTGCAGTTTGTACGGCCTGAATCCCGCCGGCCATCATCTCACCAACCTGCTGTTCCACGTCGCCAACACATTGCTGCTCTTTCTGCTGCTCCAGCTGACGACCGGCGCGCTCTGGCGCAGCGCCTTTGTGGCGGCGTTCTTTGCCTGGCATCCGCTGCATGTCGAGTCGGTGGCGTGGGCGTCGGAACGGAAGGACACCTTGAGCACGTTCTTCTTTCTGCTCACGCTCTTGGTGTATACGCGTTATGTGCAGAAGTCAGAAGTCAGAAGTCCGAAGTCAGAACGTAATTCCATGGCTGTTTTCTCCTTTCTCCTTTCTCCATGCTACTGGTATGCCTTGATCTTTTTTGCTCTCGGCTTGATGAGCAAGGCGATGGTGGTCACGCTGCCGTTTGTTCTGTTGCTCATGGATTTCTGGCCGCTCAATCGAATTCAGAATTCAGAATTTAGAACCCAGAATTTAAAACAGTTGATCGTTGAAAAAATACCCTTCTTTCTGCTCGCGGCGGCGGGCAGCGCAGTGACGTACCTCGTCCAGAAAACCGCCGGGGCCATGTGGGGGTCGAGCTGGGGGTTGCGCCTGGAAAACGTCGTGCTGGCCTATGTCCGTTACATTTCCAAGCTGGTCTGGCCGCAGGATTTCGCCATCGTCTATTCCTATCCGCACCAGTGGCCGGCCTGGCTGGCGGCCGGCGCCGCGCTTCTGCTTTTGACCTGGACCGCGCTGGCCCTTTGTCGTTCCCGGGAAAACCCTTACCTGCCCGTGGGCTGGTTCTGGTTTGTCGGCACGCTGGTGCCGACCATCGGCCTTGTGCAGGTCGGCGCGCAATCCATCGCGGACCGTTATACTTACATCCCGAGCATCGGGTTTTTTATCATCGTGGTGTGGGGTGCGCCTGACCTCGCCCGGCGCTGGCCGGAAAAGGCAAAGTTTCTGCCGCTGGCTGGCGTCATCGCCCTCATTGGTTGCCTGGGGGTGACCTCCCTGCAGATCCGTTACTGGCACGATAGCGAAACCCTTTTCCTGCACGCCCTCGGGGTCACGACGGATAATTACGTCGCGGAAAATTGTCTGGGGAAGGTTTATGAAAAATCGGGGCGGAACGACCGCGCCCTGGTGCTCTACTCGGATGCCGTCCGCCTTGAACCCCGCTACCCGCAGTCGCAATTCAACCTGGCGCTCTGCCTGCTGGCCTTCGGCCGCACCAACGAGGCGCTTGAGCACCTGCGGGCCGCCGCCCGCCTGCAGCCTCACGACCCGGACATTCAATATGATCTGGGCATCTATTTCTCCCAGCACGGGAGCCCGGATGACGCCGCGCGCGGATTTCAGGCCGCCTTGGCCGACCGCCCCGATTTTCCCGCGGCCCGGAACGCGCTGGGTTCCCTGCTGTCGCGCGAGAAAAATTTCGCCGGGGCCATTCCGCATTTTGCCGCCGTCGTGCGGCTCCGGCCCGGCGACCCGGAAGCGCGCTTCAATCTGGGTCTGGCGCTGCTCGACAATCATCAGTCCGCCGAGGCCATCCCCCAGTTTACCGAGGAACTCCGGCTCACGCCCGATTCCACCAAGGGGCATTTCCGGCTCGCGCAGGCCCAGCAACAACAAAACCGGGTGGCCGAGGCGATCAGCCACTACGAAGAAGCCTTGCGGCTCACGCCGGATTTTCCCGAAGCCAAAACCGCCCTGGCCGGGCTGCTTGCCGCGCACCCCGAACTAAAGGGCCGCGAACCGCTCGACACCGCCAGATGATTCTGAAAAACTCCGCGCCGATGAAACAAAATATCGTCACCTTGGACATGGAAGGCGTGCTGACGCCGGAAATCTGGATCGCCGTCGCCGAGAAGACCGGAATCCCGGAACTGCGCCGCACCACGCGCGACGAGCCGGATTACGACAAGCTGATGAACTATCGCATTGGCATTCTTGACCGCCATGGCATCAAGCTCTCGCACATCCAGGAAGTCATCGGCACGCTCAAGCCGCTGCCGGGCGGCCGGGAATTTCTCGATGAGCTTCGCTCCCTCGTGCAGGTCATCATTTTGTCCGACACGTTTGAACAATTTGCCCAGCCGCTCATGAAGCAACTGAACTGGCCGACGCTCTTTTGCCATCGCCTGCTTGTGGAGAACGACCGCATCGCCGGCTACCGCTTGCGCCAGCCGAACCAGAAGCAGAAATCGGTCGCCGCCCTCAAATCGCTCAATTACCGCGTGATCTCCGCCGGCGATTCCTACAATGACACCGCGATGCTCGGCGAGGCGGACCTCGGCTTTCTCATCCATGCGCCAGAAAAAGTGAAGGCGGAATTCCCGCAGTTCCCGGCCGTGGACTCGCACGCCGAACTGCTGAAGCTCATTAAAGGAGCGTTTTGATGCCCACGCGCCGCGGCTCTTTTCGCCTGTTCCGCCTGGCCGGGATCACCGTCTACATTCACTGGGCGTGGTTCCTGGCATTTGTTTATCTGGCCAGCCGGTCCCAGCAGTATTCCCATTACGGCTGGAATGCGCTAGAAATCCTCGCGCTGTTCGCCATCGTGCTGACCCATGAATTTGGCCACCAGCTGGCCTGCCGCTCGGTCGGCGGGCAGACCAACGACATCATTCTCTGGCCGCTCGGCGGCGTGGCGTATGTGACCCCGCCGCAACGCCCGGGCGCCCTGCTGTGGAGCATTGCCGCCGGTCCGCTGGTAAACGTGGCGCTGATTCCGGTTCTCTCCCTGCTCGCGTCCGCGGCTTCGCACCTCGGCTGGAATGACACCCAACCCGACGCTTACACCTTCATCAACAACGTCTGGCTCATCAACCTTGTGCTGCTGGTCTTTAACATGCTGCCGGTCTATCCCCTCGACGGCGGACAGATTTTGCGCTCGCTCCTGTGGTTTGTCGTTGGGCGCGCCAACAGTTTGCTGGCGGCCAGCATCATCGGCTTCATCGGCGTGGCGGCCTTGATCGGCCTGGCAATTCTGATGCAATCCCTTTGGCAGGGCATCATGGCCGTGTTCATCTTGATGAACTGCTGGAGCGGCCTGAATCAGGCGCGAGCCCTGGCAAAGCTTGCCCGGATTCCCCGCCGGGAAGGTTTCGCCTGTCCGTCATGTAAAACGGCGCCGCCCCTTGGCGCGCTCTGGCGCTGCGGCAAATGCGGCAACGGCTTCGACACCTTTCTGACCTCGGGTATTTGCCCGCAGTGCGGCACCCAGTTCACCGCCACGCAATGCCTGGATTGTGGCATCTCGCGAACGATTGCTGAATGGATACTTCGTTGAATTGTGAATCGTTGCATCGGCTACGATTCAACAATGCAACCATTCGACGAATCACGCTTTTAGTCTTCCGCCTTGAATGCCCGCGAAATCAGATCCCGCACCGCCAGCTTCGGATTTTTCCCCTCGTAAAGCATCGCGTGAACCTCATCAATGATCGGCGTTGCGACTTTCTTTTCCTTTGCCAGCCGGTGAGCCGAACGTGCGGTGGGATATCCTTCCGCGAGCTTCGGATGCGACGACTGAATTTGTTCCATTGTTTCGCCGCGACCGAGTCGTTCGCCAAGATCGCGGTTGCGGCTCTGCCGGGAAAAACAGGTCAGCATCAAATCGCCGAGGCCGCTCAAGCCGTTGAAGGTTTCCGGCTGCGCGCCGCACGCCACGCCGAGCCGGCGCATTTCGGACAATGCACGGGAAACGAGGCCCGCCTTGGTGTTGTCACCGTAGCCAAGGCCGTCACCCACGCCTGCGCCGACGGCGATGACGTTTTTCAAAGCGCCGCCATATTCGACGCCCAGAATATCCGTGCTGCGATAGATACGGAATTCCGGCCGGTGAAAAAGTCCCTGCACGGTTTTTGCCGTGCCGTCGCTCTCGCACGCACACACGACTGTCGTCGGGATCCCCAGCGCCACTTCGCGCGCAAAGCTGGGACCGGACAAGGCCACGACCCGGTTTGCCGGTGCCTGTTCGCGCAAAATCCGGCTCATGGTGTCGCCGGTTTCAAATTCAATCCCCTTCGTGACGCTGACAAAAATTCCCGGATGGCCCTTGAGCATCACCGCTACGTCGCGGAAAAACTGCGACGGAATCGCCAGCACCAGCACCTCGCAACCGCCCACGGCCTTCACAAAATCCGGCTCAGTCTTCCAGTCTGTCGGCAGCGCGACACCGGGCAACAGCCTTTCACTGCGGCCCTGCTTGAGTTCGGCGAGCAGGTCAGCGTTCTTGTCCCACAGCATTACGGCGTTGCCGTTTTCGTGCAGGACTTTTGCCAGCGACGCGCCCCACGCACCCGCACCCAATACGCAAATTCTCATTTTGTTGCCTCCGTGGATTTCTTCTGGCCAAAGCGGTTTTCCGTTCCCGCCATGAGCCGTTGGATGTTTGATTTATGTTTGTAGATGGCCAGCGCGCCGAGCGCCGTGGTGACGATGCCGAGCAACAGGTTATGGGGTTGCAAAATCCAAACCGTCGCGGGCAGCGCAATGGCCGCCGCAATGGAACCGACGGAAATGTAACGCGTGCCGGCCACCGCGAGCATAAAAATCACCAAGGCGATCAACAGCGGCAACGGCGCCAGCGCGAGATAAACGCCCGCCGTCGTCGCGATGCCTTTGCCGCCTTTGAACTTAAGCCAGCAGGTGTAATTGTGGCCGAGCACGGCAAAAATTCCGGCGGCCAGGCCATGATTGAACGCCTGCGCCACATACGCCGCATTGCTCGCGCCGCCGGCTGATCCCTGCATTTTGGCGAATAGGGCCACGCCGAAACACACCGCGATGAATCCCTTCAGCGCATCCAGCACCAGCACGGCGATGCCGGCCGGCTTGCCCAGCACGCGCATGGCGTTCGTCGCGCCGATGTTGCCGCTCCCCGCGCTGCGGATATCAATGCCCTTGGCCTTCGCCGCCAGGTATCCGAACGGAATCGAGCCCAGCAGATACGCCCCGAGCGCGGTCAGAAGATAACTCAAAATTGGCACGGCGCTAATCTAACGGTTGAATGTTGCCGGTTGAAAGTTGAAAGTTTGAAATTGGCGGGGCGAGCGTCCTCGCGAGCTGTTCTTTGCCATCGCTCGCGCGACATTTCTGATTTCAGTTTCCGCCGGTTGCTGGCAAACTGCGCGCATGGCAAAAGTCAAAGTCGCCGTCCTTGGCACCGGCTCGCTCGGTCAGCATCACGCCCGCATTTACTCCGAACTCCACGCCGCCGGACAGGTCGAACTCACCGGCATTTACGATGCCCACGCCGAAACCGCCCGCAGAATCGCCGGGCTGCACCAGCTGCCCGTCTTCCGCTCCCTCGCCGAGGCCGCCGCCGCCAGTGACGCGTTGAACATCGTCACCCCCACCACGACCCATTTTGACATCGCCAAACAACTTCTGGCGCAGGGCAAACACGTCCTGGTCGAGAAGCCCATGACCGACAGTTCTGAGCAGGCCGCCGAACTGTGCGAACTCGCGCAAAAGCGAAACTGCGTCCTGCAGGTCGGCCACGTCGAGCGGTTCAACCCCGTTTTCACTTTTCTCCAGCAGGTCGCCACCGAGCCGCGGTTCATCGAGTGTCACCGCCTGTCCCCCTTCCCCGCCCGCTCCACCGACATCGGGGTCGTGCTCGATCTGATGATACACGACCTGGACGTGATTCTCGCATTCGTCAAATCGCCGGTGACCAGCGTGGATGGCGTGGGCATCCCCGTGCTGAGCAAGAGCGAGGACATCGCCAACGTGCGCCTGCGCTTCGCCAACGGCTGCGTCGCCAACCTCACGGCCAGCCGCGTCAGCCCGGAACGGATGCGCAAGATCCGCGTCTTCAGCGGCCCGACCAACCCCTGCTACATCTCGCTCGATTACCGCGTGCAGGAAGGGTTCATCTACCGTGTCGCCCGCGATGGCGAGGAGGAAAGCTCGCTGCTTAAAAAAATCATGGCCGCGAAACTCGGGATCGGCAAGGACTCCGCCATCGTCAGCCAGTTTGCCGGTAAAAAAATCGTGCGCGAACCCGTGCCGATCACGAAGGAGGAGCCGCTGAAGCTCGAATTGCAGCACTTCGTGGAATGCGTCCGGCAGAAGCAAACCCCGATGGTCAGCGGCGAATCCGCCAAGCTCGCCCTGGACCTGGCTTTCGAGATCACGCGGCAGATACAGCAGATTAAATAGCCCGCCGCCTCCGTGAACCCCAAAACCTTCATGCTTATCGCCGGCGAGGCGAGCGGCCATTCCGCTGTAGGCGACGAGGTGACGAGTCTCTAGCTAAAAAATGAAACCCGTCACCGTTCCAGAAAGCTTGCATCTTGCCACCCCGACTCCTGCCAAAATGATTTGTAGGAGACGACGTGAGGAGTCTCCAATTTTTCCGGAATGAACTACCAGCGCCCTGCCAAGCCGCCGCGTGATCCGCTGAACCGCGCGTTCTACCTGCCGCGCCTCCCTCGCGAGCATTATCAGGCCGACGCCGTGGTGTTCTGGACTTTGACAATTTTTGACAAGGCCAAAGGCTGGCTAACGCCCGCTTTCCACCAGCGCTTCCGGGAAATGATGCTCCACGCCGCCGCCCGGGAAGGTTTGATTTGCCCCATTTACTGCCCCATGCCCGACCATATTCATCTGATCTGGATGGGATTACGGCTGGATTCGCATCAGATAAACGGCATGGCGTTCCTCCGCACTTACCTTGAGCCGGAACTTTCTCCTGTGAAATTCCAACCGCAGCCGCAGGATCAAGTCTTGCGGGAAGATCAGCGTAAACGGAAGGCCTTCGCCAAAGTCTGCTTTTATATCGCGGCAAATCCGGTGCGTGCGAAATTGATTGGTGAAAAGGAAAATTGGCCGTTCACCGGCTGTGTGATTCCGGGCTATCCAAAAATGAATCCGCTGACGGAAGATTACTGGTCGAAATTTTGGCGAATCTTCGCCAAACTAAGGCAGCCTGATGCGAGCGACATTAAGCGACCGCCGTTTGCATGAAAACGAAATCAAAGATAGAGACTCCTCACGTCGTCTCCTACAAGGATCGGGCGTGAACCCCAAAACTTTCATGCTCATCGCCGGCGAGGCGAGCGGGGATTTACTCGCGGCGGAATTGGTGTCCGCCTTGCGCGAGCAGTTGCCGGACATGCAATTCTTCGGCGCGGGCGGCTCGAAGATGTCCGCCGCCGGCGTGGACCTGGCCTTCGACCTGACACAGCACTCGGTCATTGGCGTCTCGGACGTTCTGAAAAACCTTCTAAAATTCCGGCGGCTGTTCAACCAGTTGCTCGCGCTGGCCATCGAGCGCAAGCCGGACGTGGTCATCGGCGTCGATTACGGCGGATTCAACCTGCGCTTCGGTCAGGCGGTCAAAAAATATGTTCGCGAGAATCCGTTTTCCAAATGGGACCCAAAAATCGTCCAGTTCGTCTCGCCGCAAGTCTGGGCGTCGCGACCAGGCCGGGCCGAGAAGCTGGCCCGCGACTATGATTTACTCCTGAGCATTTTTCCGTTTGAGAAGGACTGGTATGCCCGGCGCGTGCCCAAGCTGCGCGTGGAATTTGTCGGACATCCCATGATTGGGAGATTTACGAATGATGATTTACGATTTACGAACGGATCGGACAAAGGCGCGTCAATCGTAAATCGTAAATCTCAAATCCTCTTGTTGCCGGGCAGCCGTAAGAGTGAGTTGCAGCGGCATCTGCCGGTGATGCTCGCGGCGCTGAAAACGATTCAGGAAAAATTGCCGGCGGCGAAGGCGAAGTTGGTTTTGCCAAATCCGGCGCTGGTGACGCTGGCAAAATCAATCGGAGCCGATTTGGAGATCCAGATCGGCGAACTGCCGTGGGCGCTGGCGGAATCGGACATCGCCATCGCTTCAACGGGAACGGTTACCATGGAGTGCGCGTTCTTCGGCGTACCGACCGTGACGCTCTACAAAACGTCGTGGCTCACCTACCAGATCGCCCGACACATCGTGACGGTGAAATCGTTGACCATGCCCAACCTGCTCGCCGGCGAACCGGTTTATCCCGAGTTCATTCAGGCTGAGGCCACGCCGGAGAACCTGTCCCGCGCGGCACTGGAATTGTTGCAGGACGAAGCGCACCGGAAACGGATTCAGGCGCAGCTTGCCAAAATCATCAGCTCGCTCGGCGAACCGGGCGCGGCCGGGCGCGCCGCGGCGGCGGTTTTAAGGTTGTTCTCTTGAATCGTGGCAGCTTTCGGAAGAAAGCCGGATATTCATTTTCGAAAGAGGCGGCGATCTGCGGAGACGCCGCTACGACAAATTCAATTTGAGTCTCGTTACCTCGACTCCTACACTGAATTCATGGACTCACTCCACGCGCCGTGGCGCATCGAATACATCCTCGCCCGGAAGCCGGAGCTAAAGGAAGGTCTCTTCGCGCGCATTGCGCAATCATCCGAGGATGAAGCCAACCTGGTCATCGTGCGCGACCGCACCTGCTTCGCGTTGCTCAACCGTTATCCGTATAATGGCGGGCATTTAATGGTCGTGCCTTACAAGGAAGTCCCGGATTTGAACGGGTTGACAGATGAGGAAGGGGCGGACCTTTGGAAATTGGTGCGCCGCTGTCTCAATGCGCTGACCGCCGTGATGAAGCCCGACGGTTTCAACGTGGGGATCAACCTGGGCAAGGTCGCGGGGGCGGGCATCGCGGAGCATCTGCACATCCACATCGTGCCGCGCTGGAACGGCGACACGAATTTCATGCCGGTCATCGCCGACACCGGCGTGGTGCCGGATGCGCTGGCAAATATCGCCGCCAAGTTGCGGGCGGAACTCGCGAAATAATTTTCATCGTGGCCACGGAAACCCTTCATTTCGAGAACGCGCGGTTGGCGCAGCAACTCTTCAACCAGGAGCCGCGCAATCTGGCGGCGTTGGAAACCGAGCTGGGCGTCAAGGCCACGGCGCGCGACGGCTGGATCAAGCTCGACGGCCCCGCCCCAGCCGTGGAACGCGCCAAACAACTGTTTGCCTCCCTGCAAAATCTGCTGGCGGCCGGTTCGCCGGTGAAAAACCGCGAGTTCCTGCACGCGCTCGGCGTGGTGAAGCATGAAGGCGCCACAACCCTGCGGGAGATGGTCAGCGACCGCGTGACAACGCACGAACGCAAACCGGGCGTCACGGCCAAAACCGTCGGCCAGAAAAAATACCTCGAGGCCATCCGCCAGCATGACATCACGTTCGGCATCGGACCCGCCGGCACGGGCAAGACGTATCTGGCGGTGGCGATGGCGCTGTCGGCGATGCGGGCCGGGAGCGTTTCCCGGATTATTTTAACCCGGCCGGCGGTCGAAGCCGGCGAGGCGCTGGGGTTTTTGCCGGGCGATCTCCTCGAAAAAATCACGCCGTACCTGCGGCCGCTGCACGACGCCCTGCACGACATGCTGCCGGCCGAGGAAATCGCCCGGCACATGGAACGCGCCACGATTGAGATCGCGCCGCTGGCGTACATGCGCGGCCGGACGCTGAACGGCGCGTTCATCATTCTCGACGAGGCGCAGAATTCCACCACCGAGCAGATGCTGATGTTTCTCACGCGGCTCGGGCACGGCTCCAAGGCGGTCATCACCGGCGACGAAACCCAGATTGATCTGCCGCCGCACAAACAATCCGGCCTGGCCGAGGCGCACCGCGCCCTCAAGCACACGGAAGGCATTGCCATCGTGGAGTTCTCCCGGCGCGACGTCGTCCGGCATCCGCTGGTGCAGCGCATCATCGCGGCCTACGAAAACCATCGCGGCCAGGCAAAAACCGGGGCGGAATGAACATCGTCATCGCCAACCGTCAGCGGAGGAAGAAAATCAATTCCCGCCGGCTCAAGGAAATCGCCGAGGCACTGCTGGCTGGCTTGCCGGTCGCGGAGGCCGAACTGGGCGTCAATCTGGTGGGGGCCCGGGAAATGGCGCTGGTCAATGAAACCTTTCTTCAGCATGAAGGCCCGACGGATGTCATCACGTTCAATTATTCGAGTGGGGAACCCGGCACGAGGAATTCAGATTTTAAACTGCACGGCGAGCTGTTCATTTGCATGGACGTGGCGCTGGCTCAGGCGCGGGAATTCAAGTCGACCTGGCAATCGGAAGTCGTTCGTTACCTTATCCACGGCGTGTTGCATCTGCTCGGCCATGACGATTTGTCGCCCGGGCCGCGGCGCAAGATGAAACGCGCCGAAAACCGGCTGGTGCGCCAGCTCGCCCGAAAGTTTACACTCGCCCAAATCGGCGCACGTTCTAAAATTTCGGCGTGAAGAAATCGTTTTTTGCCCGCTGGCGCGCCAGCTTCCTTACCGGCCTGGCCATCACCCTGCCGGCCATTGTCTCCATCGCGGCGGTGCTCTGGGTCTTTCGCACGGTTGCGAATATCACGGACCTGCTGCTGTTTTTTCTGCCGCACCAGATCACCCACCAGAGCGACGGCACCGGCGCGGTTTACTGGTATTGGAGCCTGGTGGCCCTGCTGGTGGCGGTGGGTTTGATCTCGGTTGTCGGTTTGCTGGCGCGGTATTACATCGGCAAGCGCCTCATCGAATGGCTCGACACGGCCATGATGCAGGTGCCGCTGCTGAACAAGTTTTACGGCGCGATCAAGCAGGTCAACGAGGCGTTTTCCGGCAACAAAAATTCCTTCAAAACCGTCGTCATGGTCGAGTTTCCCAGCGCCGGGATTTATTCCATCGGCTTTATCACGAATGAACAAAACGGCGAGGTGCAGCAAAAAACGAGCGAAAAAGTCGTCTGCGTCTTTGTGCCGACCACGCCGAATCCGACCTCCGGCTTCCTCATCCTGGTGCCCGAGGATAAGGTCAAGAAACTCGACATGAGCGTGGCGGACGGCATCAAATACATCGTCAGCCTGGGGTCGATTTCGCCGGATTTCACGCCGCCGCCGGAAAAGCGAAAATAGCGGATGAAGGCAGGAGAATCGAAAAACGCGCCGCCCGTGATGCCATCCGCCATCTTCCATTCTCCATCCTCGTTTTCATGAAAACCGAAAACGCCACCGGCCTGATTTTGCGGGTGCGACCGCTCACCGAGACGAGCCTGATCATTCACTGGCTCACCCCGGATTCCGGCCGCATTGCCACCGTGGCCAAAGGCGCCCGCCGCCCGAAGTCGCCGTTCGCCGGGAAGCTGGACCTGTTTTACGCGGCGGATTTTTCCTACAGCCGCAGCCGGTCCTCCAGTCTGCATCAGCTGCGCGAAATCAAACTGCGCGAAACGCACGGCGCCATCCGCCGGGACCTGATGAAACTGCAGCAGGCCGGCTACGCCGCCGCGTTCATCGAGCAGGCCACCGAGACGGACACGCCGCTGCCGGAGATTTTTGAACTGGTGCGGGAATTTCTCAAACACCTGTGCGAACACCAGCCGCAACCGCAGAATATTTTCGCTCTCGAACTGAAACTGCTGCGCGAGCTGGGGCTGGAACCGGACCTCGCAACGTCGCGGCTGACGCCCGGCGCGAAAAAAATCATCCCCCTGCTGTTGGCGAACGACCCGGATTCGCGACTGAAACTGTCCGCGGCGCAAACGGCGGAACTGCGCCACTTTCTGCACGGGTTCCTGATTTTCCACCTGGGCCGCCTGCCGCGCGGCCGGGCCGCCGCCGTGGCCGGCAGCGAACCTCCTGCCGCTGACTGACTCTCGTATGCCAGCCATCCCCTCAGACCGGGTAAGGGTTGCGATCCTGAGTGATATCCATTACGCCGGAACCGCCGAACGCGCCCGGGGAAATGATTACGAGATGCGCTCCATTGCCAATCCCCTCCTCCGCGCCTTCGTCCGGTTTTACCGGCATCACATCTGGATGCGCGAACCGCTGACGCAGGGCGAACAGCTGGAGGTTTTTTTGCGTCATATCGGACCTGTGGATCATGTTATCGCCAACGGGGATTATTCCTGCGACAGCGGCTTTGTGGGCGTTTGCGATGACGCGGCCTTTCAAAGCGCGTCGGAATGCCTTGGCCGGCTCCGCACCCGGTTCGGCGAACGGTTGCAATGCACCATGGGCGACCATGAAATCGGCAAACTCACCCTCATCGGCGGCCAGGGCGGCATGCGGCTGGCCAGCTGGCGGCGCGCCACGGAATCGCTCGGGCTGAAACCGTTCTGGCAGCTCGCCGTCGGAAACTATGTGCTACTGGGAGTGACGTCGTCGTTGATCGCCCTGCCGGCCAATCAACCGGATGCCTTGCCGGAGGAATGGCCGGAATGGTTGAAACTGCGCGCGGCGCACCTCGCGGAAATCCGCGCCACGTTCGATGCCCTGAAACCGGAGCAGCGCGTACTACTGTTTTGCCATGACCCCACCGCCCTGCCCTTTTTGTGGCGCGAAGACTCCGTGCGCCGGCGCCTGCCGCAAATCGAGCAGACGGTCATCGGCCATCTGCACACGAAGTTGATCCTGTGGAAAAGCCGGGTGCTATCCGGCATACCGCCGATCCGGTTTCTTGGCAACTCTGTTCGTAAATTCACCTCCGCGTTGCACCAAGCCCATCACTGGTGGCCTTTCAAGGTCCGGCTGTGTCCCGCGCTGGCCGGCATCGAACTCCTGAACGACGGCGGCTATTACACGGTGGATTTGGACCCGGCGGCAAAGCTGCCGGCGCAATTCACATTTCATCCGCTGCCACGACGAAGAAAATAATTGAAAGGGCGAAGTAGAACCACCACCGAATGACTTTGAAGCCACCCAACCTGAAAACAACATTTATTGCTGTAGCCGGAAGAACTGACGCGTCAAGTTTGCGTCGATCGTGACCCGAAATTGGCCGTTCGTAACCACCGGCTGATTGGTCACGGTCGCCCAACTTTGGGCGTTGGGGGCATTGGCAGATTTCAGAATATAACTGTCGAAATTCGTCGGCCAAGACAAGGCGAGCTTGGATGATATGTTTTGAAATCCGAATGAGAGGACCGGAAAGTTCGGGGTTGAAACCGTAATATTCAAGTAAACGGGATGTACAGGGTATGGATCTCCCGCGAAATAGAACTGATAATAATGCGTCCCGCCGGTGTATTGCAGCCCATCCACTTCAAACCGGAAATCGGAAACGGGCGTCGCGCCATCCGCCGCATAATCTTTGGCGACTTGAGCCGTCACATCCATTTCGTAATATTGTCCCGTCGGAGAATCGGGTGTGACCACGGAATTCGTCACCAAAACGTAATTCGTGTCGGCATAATCATCCGTGCTTAAGGCGACGGAATTCGGCTTAAAATTGTGGTAAAGGCTCAACGGGCCAAAGGTGGCGTTCCCGGAATTGCCCGTGTTGCCTTGCAGATACAGTCCCAGCGTTGCGTGGCTGGGCTGGCTGTTCGCCGGCAACGGCGGCAGTTGGACAATGAGTCTGGCGCGAGCCAGACCAACCGATGGAAAGCCTGCGGAGTTTACCTCCCCCGCCAACAGCATCGGACCGGTGAGTTCATCGGCGGAACCGGTGATCGGCGGATTGTCCACGAGAGTAAAACCCGTGAAGTTGGTCTGGGCATGACCAGCTTCTGTGCCCATAAAAGCCAAAAAAAAGACCAACAAGGGGCCCGTGACCTGAATTGGTTGAAGGGAAATATTCAAAAAAAAACATTAACCGAAAACTATCCATTGATCAGCTTCATCACCGCTTCAACGGCTTCCTCAATTTTGACGGCCTGCAGCGCGCCATTCCTCGGCTTGAGTTCCACTTCGCCCTTGGCCAGCGACTTCTCGCCGATTCCGATGCGGATCGGAAAGCCCACCAGTTCCGAGTCCTTGAACTTCACCCCGGGCCGTTCGTCGCGATCGTCCAGAATCACATCCACGCCCTGCGCGGTCAGTTCCGCGTAGATTTTCTCGGCCAGCTTCATCGTCTCGCTCTCCGGCGCGATGCCCAGCGGCGTGAGGCACACCTGGTACGGCGCGACGCTCAGCGGCCAGATGACGCCGTCCTTGTCGTTGCCCTGTTCGATGATCGCCTGCAGCGTGCGCGTCACGCCGATGCCATAGCAGCCCATCACCGACGGCTTGCGCGAACCGTCCGCGTCGAGGAACGTCGCGTTCAGCTTCTCGCTGTATTTCGTGCCGAGTTTGAAGACGTGGCCAACCTCGATGGCGCGCCGAATCTTCAATGGCTTGCCACACTTGACGCACGGTTCGCCGGCGCTGACGGTGCGCAAATCAAACCACTCGGTCACTTTGATGTCGCGCTCGAGGGAAACATTCCGGAAATGGAAACCATCCTCGTTTGCGCCGGTCGTCATCTCGTTGGCGCCGCGGAGACGTTCATCGGCGTAAACCTTCAAGCCGGCCGGCAGATTCACCACGGCACCGAGCGATCCCGGTTTCGCGCCGAGCAGCGGCACGATTTCTTCCACGGTGGCCGGACGCGCCGCCACCGCGCCGGTTTTGGCCAATAATTTCGTTTCATTCAACTGATCATCGCCGCGGATTAGAATGATAATCGGCTTGCTGTCGGCGACATACACAAGCGTCTTGATCTGGCGGTTGGCCGCAACCTTGTAGGGCTCCTTGCTCAACGCCTCGATGGTCACCACGCCGGGTGTGGCAAATTTTTCAATCGCCGCGCCGATTTCACGCGCGGCGGTTTTGGGAATGCCGCTGGTGGCTTTCTCAATGTTCGCTGCGTAGCCGCAGGCTTCGCAGAAC
>CAIJNQ010000261.1 GCA_903822015.1 uncultured Verrucomicrobia subdivision 3 bacterium
AGAGCCCCTCGATCTGGTGGAAGGTGGGATTGTGCGTGGCGTCAGCGTTATCGCGGCGATACACGCGGCCCGGCACGATGATGCGCACCGGCGGCGCTTGCTTTTCCATCACTCGGATCTGCACGGAAGACGTGTGCGAGCGGAGCAGGCGCTTGTCGGTGGTGTTGAGATAAAAAGTGTCCTGCGAATCGCGGGCGGGATGGTCGGCGGGCGTGTTGAGCGCGTCGAAGCAATGATACTCGTCCTCGATCTCCGGGCCGTCAGCGACGGCAAAACCAATCTTGCGGAAGGCGCGGACGATGTCGTCGGTGACCTGCGTTAGCGGATGCAATTTGCCGAGGGCGCGGCGGCGTCCGGGCAGTGTGAAGTCTGTCGGCTCTTTCGGCATCGCGGCTTTCAGCTCCAACTCTTCGCGGCGTGACGCGAGCGCGGCTTCAAGTTCCACCTTGGCGGCGTTGATGAGTTTGCCGGCGGCGGGCTTTTCTTCGCGGGAAAGCGCGCCGAGTTGTTTCATCAGCGCGGTAAACCTGCCGTTCGGTCCGATCCATGCGCCCTTGGTTTGTTCAAGGGCGGCGAGGTCGGGCGCGGCGTTGAGTTCCGCCAGCGCGGTTTGTTTCAGCGGTTCAATTTCATCAAGAAATCCGGCCATAAATTATTGAGGCTGCAGAATAGAGGATAGAAGTCGGAAGCAAAAGAAAAACGGGCGAGCCTTTTCAGGTCGCCCGTTGGGAATGGGTTCAGCTGGATCAGGCCTTGGCCAATGTCGCAGCCGGCTTGTTCTTCAGCGCGGCCTTGGCGGCGTTGACAATTTCGCCAAAGGCGGCGGCGTCGGTGGCGGCCAGATCGGCCAGCACCTTGCGGTCGAGTCCGATTTTTGCAGCCTTGACGCCTTCCATGAAGCGGCTGTAGGTCAGGCCGAGTTCGCGGACAGCGGAGTTGATCCGGATCTGCCAGAGATAGCGGAACGTGCGCTTTTTGACCCGGCGGTCGCGGTAGGCGTATTGCCGGCCGTGATCCACGGCGTCGGACGCGTAGCGGTAAAGTTTGGAACGTTTAAGACGGAAGCCTTTGGCCGCCGTCAACATCCGTTTGCGACGTTTGCGGGAAGCGGGGGAATTGGTGACACGCATGGTTCGTTAATGGTTAAATCGGTTAATGGCTGAAGGGCAGGCTCTGGGTGATCCGGTAAGTATCGGTCTTGTCGACGACCACGGATTTGCCCAGGCTGCGGAGGCGCTTGGAATTTTTGGTTTGGGCCAGATGGCGTCGGCCGGCGCGTGAGCGCATAACCTTGCCGGTACCGGTGATTTTAAACCGTTTGGCCACGGATTTTTTCGTTTTGATGCCTTTTGGACGTCGCATAAATTTTAATTCAATAGCAAAAGAGCGCGCATTATACGCGGCTGGCGGCAGCCTTGCAAGAGCGATTTTCGAGTGTCTGGGCTGACCGGCCCGCGCCGGGGCGCTTGCAATTACGGATTGCCCGGGCTGTTCGTCAACGAAGGCGGAGCGGTGGTCAGCGGTTTGGTCGTGTCAATCGGCGCCCCGGCGTTGAGTTGGGACAGGATGTCATCCGTCAAATCATTGTCGCCGTTAGAATAAACAATCGCCATGGTGCCGTTGACGGTTTCCCCTGCCGTGTCAAAAACCAGGGTGAATCCACCGGCTTTGGCCTTGGTGGCGACAGCGGCCTTGATTTCGGTGAGAATCTTTTCGCGCATCCGCTGGCGCTGCTCGCCCAGCGTGGTCTGCGCCTGGCGCTCATATTGATCGATGGCGGCCTTGGAAGCCTGCAATTCTTTCAATTTGTCGGCGGCGGCCTGTTTGCGGCGGTCACGTTCATCGGCGGAAAGCGCCTGATCGTTGGCCTGTTGCTGCAAGGCCTGGTAATCGTCGCTGCCCTTTTTCAGGTCATCCTTCATGCTCTTGTCATCCTTGTCGAGCTGGGCGGCGTGTTCCTGGATGGCCGCCTGGGCCAGTTTGGTCTTGTAATAATTATCGAACATCTTCCGCAAATCCACCGTGGCGATTTTCGTTTGCGCCAGGGCGGAGCCGCCCAAGCAAGCCATCAACAAAAAAACCGGGAGAATCGTCCGTAACATTTTTTTCATGCGGGCAAAGGAAAGCAGAATTTACCGCCGGCGCCAACTCAAAACTGGCGCGGTGGGTTCAAAACTTGTGGAGCCGGAAGAACAAAGCGTCGTTGGTGGCCGGTAGGCTCACCGTTGCCGAACCATTCGTCGGCACTGGGATTTCCGGCACGGCCAGCCAATTGGTGGAAGCCAGGTTTGTGTTGGATTCGAGGATGAATTCCGGCGCGAAACCGGTCCAGGCCAGGGTGACATTTGTGCCGCCGTCCGCGGCAATGGACAGCGCGGGCTGGGATTGCAACAGGATTTTGGCCAGGAACGTGTCGTTGGTCCCGTTGAGGAACTTCTGGAACGCGCCGGGCGTTGCCAGGTTGGTCGAAGTGGTTGAGCCGACAACATAGGCGTTGCCCGCCGGGTCCACCGCGATGCTTAAACCGACATCGTTTAGACTCCCGCCCAGCAGCGTCGAGTAAAGCACCGCCGACGCCGTCGGATTGAAGGCCGTCACGAAAACATCGCTGCCGCCATAATTGGTCGAGTGGAGAAAGCCAATGCGGTTGGTCGGAAAACACGGAAAATTGGTCGAGATGGTGGCGCCGGTGACAAAAGCGTCACCCAGCGGGTCAACGGCCACGCCGAAGCCCACATCATACAGGTTGCCGCCAAAGGGCACCGAATAAGCAATGCCGGCCGTCGTGCCGGCGCCGTTCGTCAGCTTGGTCAAAAAAGTATTGGTGGTGTAAATGTTGTATAAATTGTTGGTCAGGTAATTCACCACGACGTTGGTCGGGAGTGTGTTTGGAAAATTGGTGGAAACCGTCCACCCGGTCACATATGCGGCGCCTTGGTTGTCCGCGGCGATGTGCGTGGCCGCGTCATAATTCACCCCGCCGAGCAGGGTGGAATAGACCACATTGGTGCCCGATGGAGCCAGTTTCGTGACGAACGCATCGTAGGCGGTTAAGCTGCTGTTCGTAAAACCGTTCAGCCAATGGCCATTGTAATAATTGGTGCCGATAAACTGGTTGATGTAATTGGTTGTCGGAAAATTGGTCGAGGCGGAGAAGCCGGTCACATAAATATAATTGGCGTTGTCCACCGCAATGCCCAGTCCCTTGTCAAAATTGGTTCCGCCCAGATAAGTGGAGAAGACGAGGGACGTGCCGTTGGAGGCGATTTCAGACACGAAGGCATTACAGTTTAAGAAGACAGATGGCACGCAAGCCGATTGATTTTGCAGGGCATTCCGGGTCGGGAAATTGGTGGAAAAGGTATAGCCCGTTACATAAGCATTGTCGGCGGCATCCACCGCGATGCCCGTGCCGGAGTCCTGGTAAGAGCCGCCCAGATACGTCGAGTAAACCAGATTGGATCCGCCCGGATTCAATTCGGTGACAAACGCGTCAACCGGATAGGAAGAAAACCCTTTGGGGATCAGCCCGGAGATCTTGGGATATAGTGCGTTGGGGGAGGTGGGAAAATTCGGCGAATCGGTCCAGCCGGTCACGAACGCGTTGCCGGCGACGTCCACGGCGAGGCCGAGAGCGCCGTCATTGCCGCTGCCGCCTAGATACGTGAGATAAATCAAATTTCTGCCGAGATTGTCAAACCGGGCCACAAACGCATCCCCGGTCAGGATGCCGCCGGCGTAATTGGTCTGGAAGGCGCCGGGGGTGGAAAAAGACCAGCCGTTGGTGTAAAACTTTTGGGAAAAAGTCTGGCCGGCAATGTAGATGGAGCCGTCTTTCGGGTTCATGGCAACCGCGTAGGCAACTTCGCCTGAAGTACCGCCAAAATAAGTTGCATAACTCAGAATCGGATCAATCACCAGCGGCAGGGCTCGATCATATTTGCCAACTGCGAAGGCGACCGTGTGCGCGTCCAGAATTTTGTAATCACCGGCAATTTTGTTCCGCACGCCGCAACTCAACTGGTAAATCACCGGTCGGGGCTGAAGGATTTCACGGCTACCCAATTTTAACGCCAAATCTCCCTGCGGGGTGATGGTGATCTGGTCCGCGCCGTCGAAATGCAGTGCTATTAAATCCGGGTTGGCCCCCGCTGCCACCGTCATGTCGTACTCGATTTGCTGCTGGTTGCCATAATAAACCAGGTTGATGCCGGGATAGACGTCCACGACTTGCACCTTGCCAAACGTGGCCTGGCTGGAATGCCAGTCGGCGGGATGGTTGCCCGTGAAGTAATTGATCTTGCCGGGCAATTCCGCCGCGCCACAAATTTGCGCTTGCGGGCTGGCACCGACGAAATTCATCCGTAATTCACGGGCCGGGGCCTTCTCCGTTCCGCGTAATTCGAGCGTTGCACCCTCCGGCGTGAGGATCAGCTGCGAGTCGCGGCCCGCCGCCTGAAAATGATTCGGAACCCCGGCTTGAAAATAAAGTGGCAGATTCCCGAAGGTCGCGGCGGTCTGGGCGGACGCCGCCAGCGCCGCCAAGCCAAAGGCCCCGGCGGCGAGTTGCGCGAACAGAAAATTTTTTGCGCGATGGTTGCTCATGTCAGAATTCACGGGTGTAACCGGCCCCGAATTGGAACTGGCCGGAGCCGCCATTATACTGGTCGTGGGTGATTGGGATGCCGTAATCCAGGCGCAAAGGGCCCATGTGCGGAATGTTCAGCCGGAGACCGAGGCCGACGTCGTCATCAAAATTTCCGGAAAATGACATGGTGCCCGAGCCGACGGAGCCGGCATCAAAGAAAGTGGCGATGCGCACGCCCACGCCATTTTCCTTTTCCACGATCGGAATGCTGTATTCCACGGAGCCAAACCACATGCTGTCGCCGCCGATCGGCTCGTTCACCGTCACGCCGGGGGTGGGCGGATCCCGCGGCGAAACGTTGCGGAATTTGAAGCCGCGCAGCGAATAGAGCCCGCCGAGATAATAGGCATCATAGAACGGCACGCCGCTGCCGGTGAAGTTGTTAGCAATGCCGACACGCCCGACGGCTTCGATGACATGGCCCTTCAACAGGCCGGGGAAATACCAAGAGGTTTTGAGCTGGATTTTGTAATAATCCACCTCGCCGAAGCTCACTTCGGGGTTGATTTCAGTGCGCTGGCCGTGGTTGGGCAATTGGGTGCTGTTGCGCGTGTCATAGGCGAGCGTCGTGCCAAAGCGGCTGTAATCGTGGGCCCCGAGTTGATCCTGGATGGATTGCGGTACGTTGGAATAATACTGGTTGGGAACGGGATTGGCCGTTTCATAGGCCAGATAGTAAGGGCTGTTCAGCGAGATGCCCACTTGTTCAAAGGTGTAACTGAAGCTGCCGATCACGAAATCACTCCAGAGCGCGCGGGACAGGCTCAGCCGCATGCCCGAGCGGCTCTCATTATAAATGTCGTTCGGGCTTTCGTAGTCCAATTGATGGCGGTAAAAATCCACGCCCAGCGACAGTTTGCGGTTCAAAAACCACGGTTCGACGAACGACAACTCATAATCCCGGCGCCGCGTGCCCAATTGGAGCTTCAGGCGCAACTTCTGGCCCGCCCCCGTGAACGTCGGCGGATGGAATAAATCAAAATTGCCCTGCGACATTTCCACGAAGCCGACGAGCGAATCCACCGAGCTGAAACCGGCGCCGAAGGTGAGATTGCCGGTGTTTTTTTCCGCCACTTCGATGTCCAGGTTTTTGCGGCCGGAAATCGGGGGGTCGGTCGGTTCCGGGTCCGTGTCCACTTTCTCAAAATAATTCAGGCCTTCGAGGCGCTGTTTGCTGATCTTGACCCGTACCATGTCGAACACTTCGCCGGGCGAAATGGCGAGTTCGCGGCGGATGACCTTGTCCTTCGTCTTGACGTTGCCGGTGATGTTGATTTTTTCCACGAAGGTTTTCTGGCCTTCATCGATCTGATACTCCAGATCGATGGTGCCCGTGTCCACGTTGGGCGTGCGGATTTTCTTTTGCCCGAAGCATCCCACGTCGCCGTAGCCAAGATCGTCGCACAGGATGAAGATGATGTTGGGCGGCTGAGGGGCATCGTCCGCCGCCAGGCCGAACCGCGACGTGAGCGTCGCGCCAACCACGCCCAGGCCTGCCATCTTCAACACATCACG
>CAIJNQ010000262.1 GCA_903822015.1 uncultured Verrucomicrobia subdivision 3 bacterium
CAAGTGCCGGACGCCGGGCCGGTAGGTGAACTGCAATTCCAATAGGCAACCGCGTAGACATTTACAGCCACGCACAGAAAGGCCGTGCTGACCAAGAGTCGAATTAGTTTCTTCATGCGAATAATAGGTTAGGGGTTAGGTGTGCTTCAAATATGTGCTAATGTTTAAACAATACCAACAACAAACTAATTTGCAAGCAAATTTTAAAATAAAAATGCTTTTATATATTGTTTATCTACATCCTTTTAAGCCGTTTCCAGCAGGAAGCCAAACGGGAAAAATCTTGCGTCTATACAAATGTCCCTCGAAGATTTGTTTTTAATCATGGCATTCCAGCACAAATTCACCCGGCAGCTGCTGTCTTTCCTGGCGGGTACCCTGTTTGCCTTTGCCTTTCCGAAATTCAATCTGGCGGGCCTCGCTTGGGTGACCCCAGGCCTGGTGCTTTGGCTGGCCGCCCCGAATTCCGGAAATCGGGCGTATCTGTCCGGCTTCCTCTCAGGATTAGGTTGCTGGCTTATCATGGTTTATTGGCTGCTTTTGATTCCTGTTCATGGGTATGGTCTCGTGGCCTACCTAGGTCAAAGCGCAGTCGGGGCGGCCTATATGGGACTATGGTGCTGGCTTTGCTGGAGTTTCTGGCCCGCACACAATACACCTAAAGTTCCGAACCTGAGCGGCGGGTCATTGTCGGAACAATGGCTTGCCATAAACCACTGGAAACGCCTCGGGTGGCCGTTGATATGTGCGGTGGCCTGGGTGGCCACAGAAATGGCATTCGGGCGTTTATTCACAGGCTTTCCGGGATATTTGGGCGCCTCCCAATTCAGATGGATCACCCTGATCCAGATAACGTCCTTGACCGGAGTCTACGGTGTGTCGTTCCTAATTATTTGGTTCTCGATCTCTGGTTTCTGTGCGATATGGTCATTATCGGCGGACCCTCAACGATTCATAAGATCGGTCATTCAAATGCTACCCCCAGTGTTGGCCTTGGGGGCAGTACTGGCTTTCGGTCAACAATCGTTGACCCAGGCAGATAATTCATCACGGCGGCTGAAGATTGCCTTGGTGCAGCCGGCTATACCCCAGTCCACCATCTGGGATCCCAGCGAGGGCACCAACCGGTTTCTTAAATTGCTGGCAATTTCCCGGTCAGCCTTGGCCGAAAAGCCCGACCTGCTGGTTTGGCCGGAAGCGGCCATGCCCGAGATGATCACGCGTGATCAGTTCACTCAAGACGCGATCGTAATTCTGCTGCACCCCTATCATTCCTGGATGGTCATGGGCGCCTCGGATTATGAAACCACGCCCGGTACAATCGTGTCGGCAGGCACACAATTTTTCAATAGCGTTTTCCTGATCAGTCCGGATGGCCAAATGGCGGGACGCTATCACAAACGGCATCTAGTACCCTTCGGCGAATTCATGCCGGGGGCCCGCTGGTTTCCCTTCCTGGCCAAACTTCGCAAAGCCGGCGCCGGGCTTACCCCCGGCGACCGACCGGGTTTGCTTCAGATGACCGATCCCGTCGCCCATTTTTCGGTTCTCATCTGTTATGAAGATTTGTTTCCGCAGGAAGTTCGCGAATGTCAGGACAACCAGACAGATTATCTCCTGAACCTCACCAATGACGGCTGGTTCGGGAATAGCGGCGCTCAATGGCTCCATTGCGTCAACGCGCTATTTCGCGCAGTCGAGTTACACGTGCCGCTGGTCCGTTGCTGTAATAACGGCATTACCTGCTGGGTTGACGCCAGTGGACAACTTCACAATGTCTATTTCCCAGGGTCCGCGAACGAATACCAAGCGGGATATAAAATGATCGAGGTGCCCCTGGCCGGCTCGCAGGCGGGATTGCATCCGACTTTCTACCGTCAATTTGGTGACGTATTCGGCTGGGGATGCGTGGGACTGGTGGCCGTTCTGGGACTCAAACGGTTGTTTGCCAGCCGGGGCGGTAAGCGGACAGCGTCCGGCACACAGCAACGCCCGGGACGGCGGGCTTCCTAGTCGGACATTGCCTCCAGGTTGTTTTTTTCGGTGCGGGTCGTGCTCCCTCAATGCCGGTCTAATCCACTCCCCGGGCCGTCAGCCGTCGGGGTGGCCGCTTTGTCATTATTTTGTGTCAAATTTAAGTTTGATGAATCTGGGATGATAAATGGTCGAGTCTTTTTGGATGGCATTCCAGAAGTCATCTTTGATCGTATTGTAACTGATCAGCAACTCACCCGGCTTGGATAGATTCAAGTGGGCTTTGGCGTTGTAGGTCCACAGGCCCTCCTTCCATTCCGGCGCAGTCCATAATTCTTTGATTGCACTGAATGGACCGTGGGGACTATCGGCGATGCGCATGCCCACCTTGTCCGATAATCCCATCACCTGGAAGATGAGCAGAAAACGACCGTCGGCCAAGGGGGTCATGCTGAGTTCGTCAGAGGCTGAATCGGTGATTGGTTTCAACGCATCGGCATGTTCGCTCCATCCATTGCCATCCCAGTAGCGCCAGCTTTCAAAAGCTTCAAATTCCTTTGGCTTAACTCGCGCCACGACCACGCTTTTATTCTTGCCGATGCATCCGTAAACATAGACATAACCATCGGGTGCCGGGGCACCGGCCCAGCGAGTATTCACAAGCACCCCGGCGCCAAAATTTCCTTCGCCCAGCCGGTCGCTCTTGATGTGCAGCGGTGTCGTTATTTGCCTTTGGTCTGTGAAAGGTGGCCGGCTGCCCTTGGGGAGGGCGATCAGGGAAACCTCCGGCGTTATGAAA
Organism: uncultured Verrucomicrobia subdivision 3 bacterium; assembly: GCA_903822015.1. Taxonomy (GTDB): domain Bacteria; phylum Verrucomicrobiota; class Verrucomicrobiia; order Limisphaerales; family UBA11358; genus UBA11358. The sequence goes on from CAIJNQ010000262.1 coordinate 2,774, forward strand.
TCAAAGGCCCCCGAACCGGTTCTTTCAACTTTATAACCAAAAATATACAGATTGTCGTTCAGATCCTTATTCACAAAACCGTCCCCCAGCCAGAAGAGTTGCGGTTTGACGGCCGTGGAAGTTCGCGGAACAAAGAAGGTTTCCGGCTTGCCCTGGCTCCCTGTTTTATAAAAAAAACGCATGTTTTCAGGTTTCGGATCGTTCCCGTTCACATAGGCAATGGAATTATTGACCATGGTAAAACCGGGCATTGGTTTGCCATCCTTGACCTCGCCGATGAAGGTGTCACTGAACAGCAACAGTGTGGTTTCGTTGTCCTGATTATTGTTTTTCTTGATCCCGCTCAGCGGTATTGAAAAAATACCATCGGCGCCAAACCAGCCCTGACCCCGGTTAAAAAGGGCGGTCCATTCCGGCGCAGCGGCCACGGTGTATTTGAAGGAAACGGCGGGCGGCTCCGCGTTGGATGGAACCGTTTGGCCCCCGGCGATGCCCGCGCCGATCAGGAACAATCCGGTTAGCAGTAATTGGTTTTTCATGGTTAAGTTCAAAAAAGGTTAGCGCGGAGGACCGGACAAAATGGAATCAATTTTTGGTTTTATCTGACCTTGGATGCCCGCGATGCGCCGGGCCGCCGCGGTTACCCCCTTGCGGTCCGCGTGAATGCCGACCTCAAGGGTAAACTGGCGGGTTTGGTTCGGGGCGAGTTTGGACACCCGGCCGGCTTCGCGTTCCGCCCCCCGCGTATAAGGATAACCTGTGCCCGGCTCAATTCCGGTCACATAACCTTCGGCTTCCGCCGCGAGATTTTTCCATAGGGTCACACAGGGCAATTGCGCCACCGGAAATGTCAGGGAGACCCCGCGGTCCCCGACGGCGTTTTGCAGCAGCAGCTCCGTCCGCCCATCCGGCCCGGCCAGCGGTTCCAGACAATAAACCTCCTCGACAAAACCGGCGCGCGGGCTGGTATAATCACAATAATTCTGCACGTTTTTTGCCGCCCGGGCATTGAACGATTTAACCTGCCCGATCGCGCCGGAAAAACGCGCTCCCGCCTCCAACAGCGGCGCACCAAAATTGGCGTGGTAAATGATTTGGAATTCCTGGTCGAGCGAATCGTGATTGGTGATCGCGTCATCAAAACGGATTGAGTTAGAGCCCAGCCCGGTGGAGATGCTCGCCCAAAGCGACAGCTTCGGACCATGAAACATCCGCTCTTCCACCAGACCGCGAACATGAATTCGCGGCGCGGGTCCGGATTCGATCACCACCTCCACTTCCGAGGCCGGCAGGTTCCCGATCTTTCCGTGAAGCGTCAGGTCCAATTCCACTTCGTCGCCAACATTATTGCGGAATTTGTCCCGGCCGGGATGACCGGCCCATTCCAGACCGCACCGGACCATCCATTCATTAAAACCCTCCAACCAGCCGAGTCCGCCCCGGCTTTCCAGGTTGATGAACTGCGGGTGTACCACTTCTTTGACCGGGGAGTCCCAGCCCAGGCGGACATCCCCGGACTCGACTTTCAAAACGCTCATGCCGCGCGTCGGAATCACCACAAATCGCAGCCGGCCGTTATCCACCTCGATGATCTCCACCCCCTCCTGTCGCCCGCCGTGCAGGGTGTGTTTTTTCACGCACCATTCAGCAGCAGTTGGCAGGGGAAAGTCACGTTGATTGAGCACCCAAGCATCAAGATGTATTCCCTGATGCACATCGGTTAGAACCTGGCGAAAGACCCGGGGTGAAACGGCGGGATTTGTCGAAGCGGAAGCGGAGTTTTCCGTAGCATTCTTTTTCATGGCGTGGCGCAGCACCATTGCCGCACTCAACTGGAATGTCCATGAAAAAATATGCAGCGAGTTGCAACAAGCCCTGCCCCAAACCTCGAAGCAAGCATCAGATGCTGCGGAATAAAGCTGAAAAGATTTCATTCCGGCAATAAACTGCAGACATTTGTGATGTTTGACCAATTCTTCAAATCCAGCAAAACAAAGCCGGCGATGGCGGATGCGCTGCAGGTCGGCACGCGGACCGTGCCACTGCTCATGGTGCACCATCCGCGCGCACGGCGGTACCTGCTCCGCCTGCGGCCGGACGGCACCGCCCGCGTGACCATTCCTCGACACGGTTCAATTCACGCCGCCCGGGAATTTGCCGAACGAAATGTCGCCTGGCTGGAGCAACAATTTCAACGACTAGCCGCGCAGCCAAAAATGCAGCACGGGTGGATGGTTGGCTCGGAGATTCTTTTTCGTGGCGAGTCAGTTCGCGTCGAGACAGACACGGACAAACACATTCGTTTCGGCCCTGAGCGGCTGAAGGTGGCCATTCCTTCCGCCGACCTGCGGCCAGCCATCCAAAAACACCTGCGCCAATTGGCTGCAAAAGAATTACCAGCTCGCGTCAGGGAACTGGCCGCAACTCATGAAATCCATTATTCCCGCGTATCAGTGCGCAATCAAAAATCGCGCTGGGGATCATGCTCCCGGCGGGGCACGATCTCGCTTAACTGGCGTTTGATCCAGGCTCCAGGGATGGTCCGCGATTACATCATACTGCATGAGCTGGCGCATCGCCGGCACATGAACCATTCGGACCGATTCTGGAGGGAAGTGGCGCGGCTATGCCCCAATTATCCGGCCGCCGAGCAGTGGGTGAAACAAAATGGCGGATTATTGCGGTGACGGCACAGGAAAAAAATCCCAGGGTGGCCGCAATTAATCCATCATTCACAACAACGCCAATTGTCTGATTGTCGGCTCGCCCAGATTGCTTACCCCCAGACCGAGCAGCCGTAAAGGACGTGAAACCAATTTTTCACGGCCGATCAGAAAACATCCAAGCCGGTATATGTCGCGGGCTTCAGCAATCGGTTCTTCCACCGAAATCTGACGTGTCAGGGTGGTAAAATCGGAATAACGCACCTTCACCTGGACCGTGTGCGCTCCCAGACGTTTGTGTTTGAGGCGGGCCGCGATATCCGCCGCCTGCACTTTCAGGCAGGCACGCAGAATCTTCCGGTTGTCGGTATCTTCGAGAAATGTTTCCTCGCCACTAATGCTTTTAATTTCGTCGCCGATTTCCAGCGGCCAGTCGTCCTCGCCGAACGCATACTGCTTGAGCTTTGGCCCGAACGAGCCGACCAGCGCCCGCAGATCGCCGGGGTAATCCTGCAAATCACCCACCGTGATCAGACCCGCCTGGTTCAGCGTCTGCTGCGTGACCTTGCCGACACCGTAAAGAGTCCGCACCGGCAACGGGCGCAGGAACGAAATTCTTTCCTGATTGGTGATCACCGTCAAGCCGTCCGGCTTTTGGTGGTCGCTGGCAATCTTTGCCAAAAGCTTGTTCGACGCGATGCCGATGGTGGCGGTCAGCTGGCGTTCGGAAAGGATTTGTTGTTTCAATGTCAGCGCCAGCGGCAGGGCCAGGCGAAGCGAAGCGGCGGTGGCTTCTGCCTGACAGATGGCCGACACGTCGACATAGGCTTCATCCACGGACATCTGTTCCACAATGGCACCCGTGGCGGCGATAATTTCCATGATCCGATGGGATTCCGAACGGTACGCCGCCATGCGCGGACGAACAAAAACCCCTTGGGGACAAAGCCGACCGGCCGTCGCGCTGGGCAAAGCGGAACGCACGCCGAATTTTCTGGCTTCGTAGCTGGCGGCACAAACCACTCCGCGCTGGTTGGGGGGAGCACCGACGATCACCGGCAGGCCACGCAACTTCGGGTCATCGCGCTTGTTCAACGGACGCAAAAAACGCGTCCATATCCAGGTGCAAGATGACTCGATACATTGCCCCGCCAGATTAACGAAACCGGAATGATGTCTGAAGCCCTTTTCAACCTTGCGGAGCATAAAATGAAATTGAAAAACAGGAACCTGAAACGCCGCAACCGGGAAACAACCCTAATCGCCCGGTCCTAAAACCCATTGCTGATGGCGGGCAACCTATCTAAACTATCGGTGGCGACCCATCTTGAAGATCTCAAACAAGCAAGTCACCTTGCGATAGGCAAGAAGGGGACGGTCAAGTTTTAAATCAAGTGAAGAACGAACGCATTTCCACGGAGGCTGGCGCGGAATTGACGCAGAACCCATTTGCGGCACTCTCCAGCGAGGGACTCCGGCCGGGGCCGAGTGGACTGCCTCCAGTTGAAACCGCGCCGGTGAAAAAGCATCGCGGCCGAGTGGATATTCTCCGGGTGAAAGCCGGACGCGGCGGCAAGACGGTGACCGTGGTGAAAAACTTTACGGGGATCGGCCTGCCGGAAAAAGAGCAACTGGCCAAGGCGATGCAGCGCGCCTGCGGCACCGGCGGATCGGTAAAAAACGGCCAAATTGAGATTCAGGGTGACAAACGGGAGGAAGTCGCGGGCATTCTTAAGGCGGCGAATTTTAATCCGGTATTCGCAGGCGGGTAGCATGTCAGCCGGACAAGCTCAAGTGGCTCGAGAAAAGTGAAAATGCTGAAATTAATAAAACAAACGCGTGAATATTAAGTTTGAACAGAACGGAAGGGTAGTGGTCTCATAATCGTCTAGGTTTTCATGTTTTTGGGTTAGGGTTTAAGAGTCTGGCTATTGGTTTGGCCAGACTCTTTTTTTGCTCAACCAAATCGTTCAAGCCAGAACGTATTCAAAATGCCGTGACGCACAACCTAATAAGCATCAGTACTTTTCATAGTTTTCGCTTGTATTTTTTCGTTTGCAATTGGCTTTGAATGGCATTGAGGCGGCTGGCGCCGTAGAATTGAGCGCCAGCGTATTGAATGGCTCGCGATATCGGCACCTTGCGAATATACTTGGGACTGGTTGAAGCTCGTTGCCTCATTACAATGAATAGAAATGCTATTTGGATCACCGGCTTGATACTGGCGGTAGAAGTGTTTTTTGCGGATTCAAGCGTCGCCCAGTCTGGGAGGATCGATGTTCGCCCCACATCCGCCACGACCGTCGCACCTTTTATCCCCGGATCGCTTGCTTATCATGTTCTGACAAATGCGCTGGGTACGACCAATGGATTCGATCCGATCCACAGCAATTGTCTAACCGAACTTTTCGGCGCCCAATACACTTGGAACACCAATTTATGGCTGTTTCGATTTCCGGAAATAACCTCTTTGAATTCCGGACTAGGCATCGGCGCCTCGGGGCAATCGCCCGGCACCTACGGCATGCAGTTGATTACGCAACGACATGCCATCATGGCAAAGCATACCACCTTTGCCAACCCGGTCGGAACCCTCATCGCTTTCACCGACAAAAACGGCAAAATCTACACCAACCACATTCAGTCGATGAAAGATTTCGGTTTGGATATCAACATCGTTCAGTTTAGCGATGCACTACCCGCTCAGTTTGTTCCCTTCAGGCTGATGCCGACCAACTTCGCCACGGTATACATGACCAATCTGGCAGGCAATCCAAGCGGGGTGAGAATCCCCGTGGTAGCAGGAACCTACGACCGGCATTTATATTTCATGAGCTTGACTTCGGTGCATAACGACACGGATGGCGGCAGGGGAACAAGCGGGATGCCTGGAATAATTACCTACGATGGCGGAAGCGTCAGTCCCGGCATGTGGCTCACCAATCAGATTGGATATGGCTGGGGCGAAAACACATCACCGCTTTACATCAAGACCGGCGATTCAAGCAGTCCGATAATTATGATTGTTCGAACCAACCTGGTGCTATTGTCCAGTTTGTATTCTTTCGGGGTCTCTCCAGATTACGCCAGCGCCGGCCCGACAATTCAGGCGACCGTTGACACCCTGACGGTCGCCGCTGGCGGTACAAACGGACAATATAAAGTCGAAACGATTGATTTAAGCTCATTTCCATCTTATCCATAAAGTCAATAGAGCCGATCCACCAATACTTATGGATGCTGCCGAGGGTTGAATACTAAAGGCGATGGCGAATGACGCAAATCAGAGGCAATAAAAAAAGCCAGCCTGCGAAAAAATCAGAAAAACAGGCTGGCTAGCGCGTCACCCCATCCAACGCAACTGGCGTTAATATATCCCAATTTAATTCCCGGAACAATAGGTGCTTGAACCTGAACCTTAACTAGGAAAAACCCTGACAAGCTTGGGTAGACACGAAGGTAAAAAGTCTGCAGGCACCCCTAAAGGCAGACCGGCTGAACTCCAAACAAACAAAATTCTTCGCGCCAGGCACGCAAGCCAAGACTATGCGCCAAGCGGCGGGCTTTAAAAACGCGAGCACCACGAGTGGCGAACCTGGGATTGATGAATTGATAAAAGTCCAAGCGGTTGCCGGCCAATTCACAACCGTTCCGCCAGCGCCGACCGGCTTTTGGCGAATATCTCCTCATGCAACGAATTGCCGCGGGCGTCGATCGTCACCACCGCCGGAAAATCCTCCACCGCCAGCTCCCAGATGGCTTCGGGCGAGCCAAATTTCTCGAGGAAATAAACATTTTTGACCTGTTTGATGCACTCAGCCAGCACCTGAGCCGCCCCGCCGATGGCGTGCAGATACACGCAACCGTATTCCCGACATGCCGCCTGCGTCTTCGGCCCCATGCCACCCTTGCCGATGACGCCGCGGAGTCCGAAGTCGCGGATGACCTGCCATTGATACGGCTCCTCGCGGATGGAGGTGGTCGGCCCGGCGGCGGTGCAGAGGTAGCGGCCGTCAGCCTGCTGCATCATCACCGGGCCGCAGTGGTAGATGATGCCGTCCTTAAAACTGACCCCATCGGGCAACGCGCCGCCCTCATGCAGATATTTGTGCACCGCATCACGGCCGGTAAATACCGTGCCGGAGATCAGCACCTCATCGCCCACTTTCAGGGCGCGGATTTTTTCTTCGGTGAAGGGAAAACCAAGTTTAATCATTTTGAAATCCTTCCTTTTCAGTAAAGCCACTTGCCAATTTTCCCCGCCGCATCCAGGGTCACACCCTGGCGTCGGAACGCCCAGCACATGTAACTCACGCTGACGAAATACGACGCCGGCACGCGGTTCGCCACGCAGATTTTCACGCCCAGCAATGTCGTTTTACCGCCAAAACCCATCGGCCCGATGCCGAGCTCGTTGGCCGTCTGCAAAATGTCCTGCTCCAGGACGTCCAGCTTCGGCTCGGGATTGCGGTCGTCGAGCAGGCGGAGAAACTGGGTCTTGCTCAATTCGTAGCCCGTCGCGCGGTCGCCGCCGATGCACACGCCGAGCACACCGGGCCCGCAGCCTTTGCCCTGGGCCTGCAGCACCGCGTCGAGGATCGCCTTGCGGCACCCGTCAAAATCGCGATTCGCGTGCAAAGCGTCGTCCGGAAGGGAGTATTGCGCGCCGACGTTTTCGCAGCCCCCCCCCTTGAGCGCGAGTTTCACGGATATGTCCGGCGAGCGGTGCTGATGAAAATGAAAGGCTGGCGCACCCGACCCGACGTTCGTGCCATCGTTTTTCCCGGTAAGCGAATCCACGGAATTCTGACGGAGATACCCTTTCCGGGTCGCATGCGTCACAGCGGCGCGCGCGGTTTCAGCAAAAGTGACCTGGTCGTAGCCAACCGGCACATCCACATAAAACAAAATGCTGCCGGTGTCCTGACAGATGGGCTGCGACTTGGTCCTGGCCAGCGCGATATTCTGGTCAATGATCTTGAAAGCGTTGGCGGCGAGCGAATTTTTCTGCTCGTTCTCCAGCGACGCCAGAATCGCGCGGTGAACGTCGTCCGGAATCTCGGCGGACGTGCGGCGGATAAGTTCGACGAGGGAATCTTGCAATTGGCTC
>CAIJNQ010000263.1 GCA_903822015.1 uncultured Verrucomicrobia subdivision 3 bacterium
CCAAACGCCTATTTTGACATCACCAATTATCTGGCGGCCAAACTGAACCTGGTGAAAAACTACGGGTCTCAATTAAGAGATGCGGACTATTACACCTTCGCGCAAGGGCTGGCACAGGTTCGCGGTTATCAGTTGATTAAAAAGACGGGTAATAAAGCGGCCGAAGCTTTTATTGCCTTGCCAGCGGAGGATTACTGCGAACTAGTAAACGAAGTCCTCTAGTCAACAAAATCGTGCAAATTTCTGTCATCAACGCCAAGGAACTGACTTCCGACCTCGTCGGCATTTGGGAAAACATTCAGTCAGTCAATCCTGCGCTCAATAGTCCCTTCTTCCGCCCTGAATTCACCCGCGCGCTGGCTGCCACCGCCGATAACATATTCGTCGCCATCCTTCGTGATGACTGTGATTCAGTGACCGGCTTCTTCCCTTTCGAATTGGTGCGACCCGGCTTTGGCCGGAATCTGGAGATGTGTGATTACCAAGGAGTCATCGCGCCTAGCTCGTTTTCACCCGATCCGGTTGAGATAATCCGCGGGTGTGGGCTGCGCGTATGGGAATTCGACCATCTCCTCGTCGGGTCGCCAGCGTTCGTGCCGTTCCAGTTGCACACTGCGGATTCACCGTTTCTAGACCTCGCCGCCGGTTACGAAGCCTACATTGCTGCGCTCTCGGATGACGGTAAACGTCAGCTCACGAAAGTGAACACCTCTGCTCGAAAGGTCGAACGCGAACTCGGTCCGCTGCGGTTCATCCTCAATACGCCTGACGCACAGGTCATGGCAAAAATGCATGAGTGGCGCGCCGGCAAATATGGCCCGTTGCCGCCAAGATCGCACGCTGCACTCGAAATCATTCGCGCAGCCGCTGGTGACGATTTTGCCGGCCTCCTATCGGCGCTCTACGCTGGCGACACGCTCATCGCGGTGCATTTCGGTGTCCGTTCACGTGCGGTTTGGCACTGGTGGTTTCCCACCTACAACCCTGACCTTCCCAGCCGCTACGCCCCGGGCATGCTAATGCTACAACACATGGCCCGCTCCGCACCCAGCCTGGGTGCGCGGATTATTGACCTCGGCAAGGGTGAGGCGGACTACAAGGAAAAGTTCCGCATTGGCAAGTTCACCGTCGCCACCGGCTCGGTGGATGCGCCGACGCTCGGCAACCTACCGCGCATTGTGCGGCGGAACGGGCTTAACTTTATTCGCCACCGGCCTGCACTACACAATTTCGTCCGCAAGGCTAAAGGGATTTTTAAATCAAGTCCGACGGTTGACTAAATCCTCCATGCGCGATTTAAAATTCAACCCCAATGCCCAAGATGCAGCGTCAGTTCACGTGAAATACCGTGCTTATGTGGACGGCTTGCGGGCGGTTGCGGTGTTGCCGGTATTATTTTTTCACGCCAACCTCGGCTGCACTGGCGGCTATGTGGGCGTGGATATTTTCTTTGTCATCTCCGGCTATCTCATCACCGGTTTGATCCTCAAAGATCTGGATGCCGGTCAGTTCCA
>CAIJNQ010000264.1 GCA_903822015.1 uncultured Verrucomicrobia subdivision 3 bacterium
CGCCATCGGCCCAATCCGGGAGGTTCATGCCTGGTCCGACCGCCCGACTCACGGCGGCCGTTTGCCGCTGTGGTGGGCGCAAGGCATCAATCGGCCCACGGACACCCCGCCCGTGCCCGCCGGTTTGGATTGGGATTTATGGCTCGGTCCGGCACCATATCGCCCGTATAATCCGGCTTACGCACCTTTCAGTTGGCGCGGTTGGTGGGATTTTGGCTCCGGTGGATTGGGTGACATGGGCATTCATAACCTAGCTCCGGTCTTTGCCGCCCTCAAACTGGGTGCGCCCGACACCATCCAGGCCACTTCCACTCCGGTTTTTCCCGACAGTGTCACTGCCGCCGCGCTGGTGCAGTATCAATTCCCCGCCCGGGGCAATCTGCCGCCGGTTAAACTGCATTGGTACGACGGCGGTTTGCGACCGGACCGGCCGGAAGAATTGCCGGATAATCAGGAACTCGACGCCGAAGACGGCGTTATTTTTGTGGGCGACCGGGGCAAAATGCTGGTTACCGGTGAGGGCGGACGGGGCGTCCGCCTGTTGCCCGAAAGCCTGGACCGGGATTATAAGCGCCCGCCCAAAACCTTGCCCCGTTCAAAAAACGGCCACTATCAGGAATGGATTGAAGCCTGTAAAACCGGTTCCGAAACCCGTTCCAATTTTAATTTTTCCGGACCCTTTACGGAAGCCGTTCAACTCGGCATCGCCGGTGTTCGCAACGGCGGCCGGCGGCTGGTTTGGGACAGTGAAAAAATGAAATTCACGAATAATGCGGAGGCCAACCGGTTTCTCCATTATGAATATCGACCGGGCTGGAGCTTGTGAGTTGCGGTAAATAAACGTCTCATCTGAGGGATTCTTAGCCGGTGACAGGCCGCCGATTCGTATGGCGCATCGGCCGGAATGCGAAAACGGCCCGGAGGCAAACCAGCCGCGCATGCTTTGCTACAAGCCGTCCAGGCATTTTCCCGATTGACGAACACCCGCTTCCCCGCAAAATCTTCAAAAATATAATGACGCCGGAAGAATTCTCCCCCGCCCGCAATACGCCAGAAAACTGCGGACGATCGGGAACTCCGGACCTTTCCGGCAATCCTCCGGTTCCGCCGGCGGCGCAAACGCATCCTCGCGGGTTGACCCTGGCCCTCTGTCTGCTGCTCGCCGCGCTGGTTTGGGCGGTTTTCGGCCAAACCCGTCACTACGAATTCATCAACTACGATGATCCGCATTATGTCTATGATAATCCGGTTTTTAACCAGGGGCTGAGGTGGCCGGCGATCGTCTGGTCGTTCACGCACCAGAATGAACACGAATGGTTTCCCGTGACCTATGTCACCCGCATGGCGGACTTTCAATTGTATGGCGCCAACGCCGGCGGACATCACGTGACCAACGTGCTGCTCCATATGGCGACGGCCATCCTGCTGTTCCTGCTGCTGCGGCGGATGACCGGCAGACTCTGGTCCGCCGCATTCGTGGCCGCGGTCTTCGCCATTCATCCTTTGCGCGTGGAATCCGTGGCCTGGGTTGTGGAACGCAAGGATGTCTTGAGCGGGTTGTTTTTCATGCTGACATTGTGGGCGTGGCTGGATTACGTGGAACGCCGGACGCCGCCACCGGAAGGGCGGCCGGACCCGGGCAAGATACCGGCTGCGGCCGGCTCGCGCCGCTGGATTTTCAGCTATTGCCTGGCGCTGTTTTTCTTCACCCTCGGGCTTTTGTCCAAGTCCATGCTGGTAACCCTGCCGTGCGTCATGCTCCTGCTGGATTTCTGGCCACTGCGACGGCTGCCAGCCGGCGACCTTGCGTCCGTTCGTTACGAGTTCCGGACCTGGCTCGGGTTGATTTTGGAAAAAACTCCGTTTCTGGTTTTGAGCGCCGGCTCCTCGGTGGCCACGGCTTTGACGGAAACCAACGTCGTGTCCGCGGCCCATCACCTTTCTCCCCTCTGGAGATTTGGTAATTACCTTTTGGGCTACGCCGTCTACCTGAAGCACACGGTTTATCCGGCGGGCCTGGTGCTGGTGTATCCCCATTCGGAAACGAACCCGTCTCTCGGGAGTGTCGGGTTGGCGTCGTTCCTATTGTTGCTAATTTCGGCGATCGCGGTGACCGGGCGACGGAAGCATCCTTATCTGCTGGTGGGTTGGTTGTGGTATCTGGGCATGTTTGTGCCCGTGATTCTCACGATGCAGGCGACCCAGAATGCGCGGGCGGATCGTTATACGTACCTGCCGCAAATCGGTTTGTTGATCATGATAACCTGGGGTGCCGGGGAACTCACCGCCCGCTGGCGCCGGCGCCGGCTCGTCCTGGGGAGCGCGGCGGCGGCAATCCTGGCCGCGCTCGCGGTGGCCGCCCATATCCAGACAACTTACTGGAAGGACAGCGTGTCTGTCTGGACACGAACCCTGGCCTGCACCCCGGAGAATTATTTTGCTGAAAACTGCCTGGGCAGCGCCCTGAACAACCAGGGGCATTGGGATGAAGCCGTCCAACACCTGCAGCGGTCGCTGCAGTTCAATCCCCATCCGGATAACATCCAAGCCCGCGTCAATCTGGGCATCGCCTTGATCAACCAGGGGAAAATGGACGAGGCCATTTCCCAGTTTGAGCAAACGCTGCAGATCAATCCCCATGCCATCGAAGCTCATTATTATTTGGGCGATATTCTGGCGGCCCAGGACAAATTGGACGAAGCCATCCCGCACTACGAGCAGGCGTTGCAATTCCGGCCCGATTATTCCGACAACAATTTTAATTATACCGACGCCCATTACGGCCTCGCCCTGGCCCTGGCCGGCCTGCACAAGTGGGCCGAGGCGGTCCCGCACTTCGAGCAGGCGCTTCACCTCAAAGTGGATGAGACCGACGCCCGTTATCTGTTGGCGGTCAAGCTGGCCGCCCGTAAGAAGTGGGACGCAGCCATTGAGCTCTACCAGCAAGTGCTCCAGCGCAAGCCTGATTTTGCCGAGGCCCATAACAATTACGGGATTGCGCTGGTCAGCACGGGAAAACCCGCCGAGGCCGATCAACAGTTCCAAACCGCCCTCACATTGGCCACCGCCCAGGGCAACACCGCCCTCGCTGATTCCATCCGCCTCCGGCTCAATTCCGATCCGTCCGCCCAGCCCCCGCCGAAAACACCATGATGTGATAATATTGTCGGCGTTCAGCGATGCAAGCCTCAGCGCATGATCCATCCACCTCCGACGACCAGATCATCCTGATAAAACACCGCCGCCTGTCCGGGCGTGATGGCGCGTTGCGGCGTGTGTAATTTCACCTTCACTTTCCCCGGCTCCGTGGGCGTCACCGTCGCCGGCGTGCCGGGATGGTTGTAACGGATCTTCGCCGTGACCTCGATGGGCTGGGTCAGTTTGTCGAACGGATGCCAGTTGCAGCGATCGGCGGTGAACTCGTCACGGTCGAGCGCAGAGTCGTCGCCGACCACCACGCGATTGCGTTCGGCGTCGAGTTCCACCACATAAACCGGCTTGGCCGTCGTTATGCCGAGCCCTTTGCGCTGGCCGATGGTGTAAAACTCAATGCCCTCGTGCTGGCCGAGGACGTGGCCGTGAAGATCCACGATGTCGCCGAGATGCTTCTGCACCAGGCTGGCCTGCTGGAGAAACCCCCCATAATTGTTGTCCGGCACAAAGCAGATTTCCATGCTCTCCTCCTTGTCGGCGGTTTTGAGCTGGCAATGCCGGGCCACTTCGCGCGTGTCGCTCTTGGTCTTGTCGCCGAGCGGAAAAAGGGTGCGCGCCAGCTGGTCCTGCCGCAGCGAGAACAGGAAATAACTTTGATCCTTACGCAAATCGCGTCCGCGCTTGAGCAAATAACGCGAACCGTCCGCATTTTTTTCCATGCGGGCAAAATGCCCCGTCGCGATAAAATCCGCGCCCAACTGGTCCGCGCGGTCGATCAGCCGGCCGAACTTCAGATTTTGGTTGCACATCACGCACGGATTCGGCGTGCGGCCGGCCTTGTACTCGTCGGCGAAATATTGGATGACGTGCTTCTGAAATTCCGCCGCCTCGTCGATGAGGTAATACGGAATGTCGAGCTTGTGGCAGACGGAACGCGCGTCGGTGACCGCCTGCGGCCCGCAGCACTTGTCCTCGGCGCGGTTCACGCAATCCTGCGGCCAGAGTTTGAGCGTGATACCGATGACGTCGTAGCCCTGCTCAATCAAAAGCGCCGCCGTCGCCGAGGAATCAACTCCTCCGCTCATGCCACAAACGACGCGCTGACGCTTTTCGGAAATCACAAGGCGGTCAATATATCAAAACCGCGCCCGGTGTAAAACGCGTTTACCGGAAGAACTGTGACAGAATAATTCACGGCGAAATACACGCCGAAAATTTTTACGGCAGAACATGCGCCGGCTTGACCGTCGTGCCGAGCGAACAGGTCGGGATTGAGCCGACGGTAGCGTCTTGATAATAAACGCCTCCAACCGGACACGGCGGAATGCTGCCAGCCTTGTTGAGCTTGATGTAAGGCGTCAAGTCGTCGGGATAAGTAATGGGATCGCCCGTGCGCTTGCCGCGCTCCACGGCGAACTGATTGGCCGCGTCGTCAAGCTTGCGAAGATTATTGATGCAGCCATTGGCCTGCGAAGTTGCGCGCGCCTTTAGTAAATTAGGAATAGCTATCGCCGCCAGCAATCCGATGATGGCAACAACAATCATAATTTCAACCAGAGTGAAACCTGCGCGAGCGGTCTGGATGCTTGTTTTCATTATTTATGAATCCACTTTCTTGGTGGAATAAAAGCAATTTTAAAGCCATTCGTCCAAATCATAATTCTCCAGCTAACGAGAAAAAGATTTGCCTGCCAACGGTTGCCAGCCTCAATGCGGGACAAATTTTGCAAACTTGTGGACACGGCCTTCAACCGATTCTGGCCAGCATAAAAAAACTCACTAATACTGACACAAGGAAAACTTTGAATTCTAATGCGCGAAATCTGCTTTATTTTGAAAACATTTATTGCGCGCGGCTAAATTTTAAGTAAAAAATAAAGGAACGCGGACTTATTCATTCCGCGTTCACCTGAATAAAATGCCGAAAGCTAA
>CAIJNQ010000265.1 GCA_903822015.1 uncultured Verrucomicrobia subdivision 3 bacterium
ATGTTTTCAGCGCGGCCTGAAATGGATGATTACCTACCAGTGCAAGGACGGCGGCTGGGCGGCGTTCGATAAGGATTGCACGAAGAACATTCTGGAAAAAGTGCCGTTCGCGGATCACAACGCGATGCTGGATCCCGAGTGCGCGGATATCACTGCGCGCATCTTGGAACTGCTGGGCCGCGAAAATTTCAGCGCCGATCATCCGCAGGTCAAGGTCGCACTGCAATACATTCGGAGGCAGCAGGAATACGACGGTTCTTGGTATGGTCGCTGGGGCGTGAACTACATCTACGGCACCTGGCAGGTTTTGCGCGGCATGCGGGCGATGAATTTGAACATGAACCAGCCGTGGCTCCTGCGTGCCCGCACATGGCTCGAAAGTGTCCAGCATGCCGACGGCGGCTGGGGCGAACGCTGCAATACCTACGACGACCCGGTTTTCAAAGGGCAGGGGCCAAGCACCGCATCCCAGACCGCCTGGGCGGTCATGGGCTTGTGCGCCTTTGATGACTCCGAAAATCCCGCGCTGAAACGTGGCGTTGAATATCTCTGCCGCACGCAGAACGCCGACGGCTCCTGGACCGAAAACGAAACGACCGGCACCGGTTTTCCGAAGGTTTTTTATCTGAAATACGACATGTATCGCAACGCCTGGCCGTTGCTCGCCCTGGCAACCTATCGCCAGATTTTTGAGGCGAAGTACCGCAACGGCCATTCAAAAAATTTGCCGAGCGGTTTGGCGACAACGGCGTCTCAAAGTTGATCCCTGACTGTTCCTGCTGACCAACCGACGCATCAAGTGAAAGGCATTATTAGGTGGTTTGGTTGGTTCAGCGCGGCGATTGTGGTGGGTTATTTCATTGTGGGCTTGTGGCCCTTTGCCTTTCATCCGCCGAATCAGGTGGGTTGGTTGCCCGGTCGATCGGGCCTGCATTTCAAAAAAAGCGGCGTCGCCTATGATCCTGTACCCTTGCCGGCACCCGGTTTGAGTAATGTCACCAATCAGTCTTTAAACTTTACCCTGGAAATTTGGGCGCGGGCCGATCGCGAACCCGATGATAATGTCTATAACCTCCTGACCATTCATAACGACCGGTTGCCGGTTGAATTTGTCATTTGCCAGTGGCAGCGTGAGTGCCTGCTGCGGGGGATGATTCAGCATCCAATTACCTCCTGCAAAATCAGCGAGTTGGGCCTGCGCGATGCGTTATCGGTTGGAAAATCCAGTTTCATAACCATCCGGGGTGATGGCGCGGGAACAGATTTTTATTCCGATGGTTTGCCGGCGGGGCATTATCCGCAATTTGTATTACAGCCAGAGGCGATGGCCGGACAGTTGATTCTCGGCAATGATTCATCCGGTAAACATCCCTGGTCGGGTATTCTTTTTGGTTTGGCCATTTACCAGCGGGCACTGGAACCGGCGGAAATCGCTAGACATCAAGGGTTATGGATGCAAAGCCCGGGCAGCCTGCTAACGAACAACCCCGGACTGACAGCGCTCTACCTGTTCGACGAAGGCGGCGGTCAGTGGGTAAAGGATTCCTCTGGCAACCGGCATCGGGTAATCATTCCTAAGATTTTTCAAGCGGTACATCGGGAGTTTTTGATCCCCCTCTGGAAGGATTTGGCCTACGACGGGCCGGATTATTCGGACATTGCCGTGAACATTCTCGGTTTCATACCGTTCGGTTTTTGTTTTTTTATCCACCGCCGGTCCGTCCATCCGGCACTCGCGATGAAAAATGTTTCGCTGGTTGTCCTGACCGGCGCGGCCGTGAGCCTGACCATTGAGATCATTCAAGCCTGGATGCCCAATCGCGTTTCTTCGACGACCGACTTGCTGGCCAATACTTTGGGGTCACTGCTCGGTGTGGTTCTGGTCAGGATTTTATTGCCCCGCATCACGATCAGGGAAACCCCGCCGTCGCGGTCGGACCGAATTAACCGTTTAAAACGCCAGCCCGGAACCTGCACGCAAAGTTGACAGGTCTGCCGCTGCCAATCATCCTTCTCCTCGGTCATGCTTGAACAAAACGTCACCATTATCGCCAATGAGCGCGATTCCGATCAATATTACCGCCTCGTGCTGCGTGCGCCGCAAATCACGCGCTTGATCCAACCGGGACAGTTCGCGCACGTCCGCATTTTGCCGATGCAGGCTGCGCTCCTGCGCCGTCCATTCAGCATTTTTCAGGTTGCGGGCGAAAACTTTTCCCTTCTCTATAAAACCGTCGGCAAAGGCACCGCCGCGCTTTCGCGGATGCGCGCCGGTGAGGAGTTGAACGTTATCGCACCGCTCGGCCACGGCTTCACCGTGCCGCAAGCCGGAGATGAAATCCCGCTGCTCGTGGCCGGCGGCTATGGCATGGCGGCGATGTATCTGCTGGCCCAACGCTCGCCGCAAAAGGGCATCGTCTTCGTCGGCGGCCGCCGGCGGGTGGATATTTTGTGCGAGCCGGATTTTGCTGCCCTCGGCTGGGCCGTACGCGTCGCAACCGAGGACGGCAGGCACGGCGAAATAGGCCTGGTGACCCAGCCGGTGCTGGCGGACCTTCAAAAGTCAAAATTCAAAAGTCAAAATTGTAAGCTCTATGCCTGCGGTCCCACGCCGATGCTCAAAGCTGTAGGCCGGATGGCGGAGGACTTTGGCCTGCCCGCGGAGCTTTCAATGGATGAACACATGTGCTGCGGCGTCGGCACCTGCCTGACGTGTGTCATCAAGGTGAAAGCCGGCGACAGTTGGGAATATCAGCGCACCTGCACCGAAGGGCC
>CAIJNQ010000266.1 GCA_903822015.1 uncultured Verrucomicrobia subdivision 3 bacterium
CCTGGCTGCCCGGCGGATATTTCTCCATGGCCTTGTCCCACGGATTGGTTTCGAGCTGGCGGATGCCCAGGGAGATCTTCTGCTCTTCCTTGTTGACGCCGAGCACCACCGCTTCGATTTCCTGGTCCTGCTTGAGGACATCGGAAGGCTTGGCAATGCGCTTGGTCCAGGACAACTCGGTGACATGCACCAGGCCTTCGACGCCGGGTTCGATTTCGATAAACGCGCCGTACGGAACCAGATTGACGACCTTGCCTTTGACCTTCTGGCCGATAGTGTACTTTGCCTCGATGCTTTCCCACGGATTGGCCAGCTTCTGCTTGAGGCCGAGACTGACGCGTTCCTTTTCGCGGTTGATGTCCAGCACCACCACGTCAATTTCCTGGCCGACCTTGAGCAATTCGGACGGGTGGCCGATGCGGCCCCAGCTCATGTCGGTGATGTGGAGCAGGCCGTCAATGCCGTTCAAGTCGATGAAGGCGCCGAAATCCGTGATATTCTTGACGGTACCCTTGCGGATATCGCCGGGGGTCATTTCGCCCAGAATCTTCGCGCGCTTGTTGGTGCGCTCGGATTCGATCAATTCGCGGCGGGAAAGAACGATGTTCTGACGTTCCTGGTTGATCTTGACGACCTTGAATTCGTAGGAGTTGCCGACGAAGCCGGCGAGATTCTTCGGGGTGGTAACATCGATCTGGGACGCGGGCAGAAAGGCCTCGACGCCGACATTGACGACCAGGCCGCCCTTGACGATGGCGGTGACCTTGCCGGTGATGATGCCGCCCTCGTTGCAGATGGACAGAATGTTGTCCCAATTCTTCTTAAATTCGGCCTTCTCGTGCGAGAGGACGACGGTACCTTCCTTGTTTTCGAGCTTTTCGATGAGAACGTCGATTTTATCGCCGATTTTCACGGACTTGAGGTCGATGAATTCGTTGCCGGAGACGACGCCTTCGCTTTTGTAGCCGATGTCGACGAGGACCTCGTTTTTGCGAAGTTCGATGACGGTGCCTTTGACGATTTCGCCCTGGGCAAAGCGCGTGGCGCTTTGCTTCATGGCTTCTTCCATTGTGAGCATACTTTTACGGTAATGAACTGAAGGAGGCTTGGCCTGGCGTTATGGACGGCGGCGATAGGTCGCCACTTTTTTACGACGCGACATGTCGCGTCGAACAAAGCGCGGTCATGTCCGCGCACTCCAAAAAACCAGACTGAAGACTCCATTGCCTAACGACCAGACGCTGCGGACGGCAACGGAGGTTAAAGGTTAGGTTGTTGGTTAACTGCTTTTTCTCAGCCTCAATGAACATCCGCACACGCGGCGTTCAGGCAGCATCAGAATAGTGGAAAGGTGAATATTGGCAAGCGGGAAAATCAACCCCACTTCCCCGATAACTGCAGGGCAAAACTGCCAAGCAGTGACGGGTTCAATCACTTCACAAAGCCCTGCACCTTCAGCCAGACAAGGCAGTCAGCGGCCCAAGGATGCGGGTGAGCGAACGGCGGCTTGTCATCCAAACCCAGACCGTGCCGGCCTTTCTGGTAGATGTGCAAATCAAAGGGGACATGATTTTTCCGCAGGGCCGCGGCGAACAGCAGCGTATTTTCGACCGGCACGGTGGTGTCCTCATAAGTTGACCAGAGGAAACACGGCGGCGTGTTGGTGGTGACCTGTAGTTCGTTGGACAGGAGATTCACCAATTCCGGAGCCGGTTTTTTGCCCAGCAAACTATCTTTTGAGCCTTGATGGGCGAACTCGCCCAGGGAGATGACGGCATAGCAGAGGATGCCGAGGTCCGGGCGCGAACTCTGGCGCTCGATCACGTCGTTGGTGTTCGGGTTGCCGTTGTCAAAATGCGTCAGCAACGTCGACGCGAGATGGCCGCCGGCCGAAGAACCCATGATGCCGACACGCTGCGGATCAAGCTTGTAATCATCGGCGTGGGCGCGCACCCAGCGGACCGCCCGCGCGGCGTCGTTGAGCATGGCAGGATGCCGGTAGCCGTGGGAGCCGAGCCGGTATTTCAACACGAAGCAGGTCAAACCATGCTGGTTCAACCAGAGGGCATAATCCCGCCCCTCATGGGGCGCGAGTTGTTGATAGCCGCCGCCGGGACAGATCACCATGGCCGCGCCGGTGGCATTGGTCGGGTCGGGCAAAAAGGGCGTGAGCGTGGGAATGTCGTTGGCGGAATTGCCGAGAGCGCCGGGCGCACCTTCGGGCCAGAGGGAGACGGGCGTTTGCATTTGGGCGTGGGATAAAATCAGCGAGGAAAGCAACAGAACCGAGGCGAACAGATTCTTCATGGTTTGGATGATCTGATACTTGCGGAATTTCATGGGGTTTTCAATCCCGAAGCAACCGGCCGACCCGGATGAATCCGATCACACATCGATCACGGGGCCGTTGCCGTCGCTGCCGGGTTTGCGGGGCGGCGCGCCGCGCTGAATCGTGATGCGCGCATTTGCATTTCCGGTCAGAAGATTCAGCGCACCGGAGATGAGGCTAATGACCAGAGCGCCGAGGAAGGCGGCGCGAAAGGTGTCCACCGAAAAATAGGGCTGCATCAACCAACTCACGAAACTGAGCATGAGCGCGTTGATGACGAACATGAACAGGCCCAGCGTCAGGATCAACAACGGCAGCGCGAAGACGACCAGGATCGGGCGGAGAAAAGCATTGAGGATCCCCAGCAGCAGGGCGGTTAGCACCGGTGCGAGCAGGCCCGGATCGCGGAAATGAATGCCATTCACGACCTTGACCGCGACCAGCACGGCGAGCGTGCTGATGACCCAGCGCTTAAAAAACTGCAATATTTTTTGGGTTTCGGAACTCATGAGAACAACGCGCCGAAAGACAACTTCAACGCGGCCTCAAAGTGCCTGAATATCGTGGAAAAACAAGGCGCAAACGGGCACGGGCCAGGACGGCGACCTTCCACGAGGTGTTTTTTCATCGCCTTAAATTCGCCAGTGCGATACATGGTAACCCATGATTCACAAAAACCTCGGCGGGCAAATCGCCGGCTTGATCCTGGGCGCGGCGCTGCCGCTGGTGGCGGCGGAGGGCGTGGTTGCGCCGGGGGCAAAACTGGAAAAGCTGGCCGGGGGCTTCGCCTTCACCGAGGGCCCGACGGCCGACCCCGCCGGCAACGTATTTTTTGTGGACCAGCCGAACAACCGGATCATGGAATGGAGCGCGGACAGCAAACTTTCGACGTTCCTCCAGCCATCCGGCCGCGCCAACGGCATGGATTTTGACGCGCAAGGAAACCTGATCGCCTGTGCCGATGAACACAACGAGCTGTGGTCCATCGCGCCGGACAAGAAAGTGACGGTGCTGGTCAAAGATTATCAAGGCAAATATCTGAACGGCCCGAACGACGTCTGGGTGGCGCCGAACGGCGGGATGTACATCACCGACCCGTTTTACCGCCGCACCTGGTGGGATCACAGCACGATGGCGCTGACCAACGAGGAGGTGTTTTACCTATCACCCGAGCGGAAAACCCTAGCGAGGGTGACGGAAGATTTAAAAAAACCCAACGGCATCACCGGCACGCCAGACGGAAAAACCCTGTTTGTCTCGGACATCGAACGCGGGCAGACGTGGCGCTACGACATCCAGGCGGACGGCGCACTCGCGAACAAAACATTCTATTGCGGACTGGGCTCCGACGGCATGACGATTGATGCGGAAGGAAACCTGTATCTGACCGGCCACGGCGTGACGGTGTTCGACAAAACGGGCCGGCAGATCGAGCACATTGCGGTGCCGGAAAACTGGACGGCCAACGTCTGCATCAGCGGCAAGGACCGGAAAACGCTGTTCATCACCGCCAGTGAATCCCTCTATGCGATTCGGTTGCGGGTCAAAGGGGCGAATCCGGCGAAGTGATTGGCTTCATAGAATGTCCGGTCCCGGCAAGGATTTTCGCGCGGCCTCAGGACGCGCGAAATTCAGCAACAAAGAAAGCCAATAGACCGGAGCCAGGAACGAAAACGTTCCCAGACTGATCAAGAAAAAGCCCAACAGAATGAGGGGTCGTTTCCGAAACTGCCCGCTCGTGCCACTCCGAAACACTTCCCCTTCCGAGAATACCTGGACGTAAGGCATGAGATTGTTATAGGGACCGACGGCGCACCCGCAATGTTCGCAGAACCAAGCGCCCGGCGGTTGCGGAGTGGAGCAATGATGGCAAGTCTCGGGCGTGTCCGGGTCCTGCATTTTTTGTTCAAATCCGGCGTCCCACGGATCCGGCCGGACGGGCGCGTTGCGAACCCAGACGATGAGGCGCCAGAAGCCGGCCAGAACCAAACCACCGATGGCAATTTGGGCGACGAACAAATCCGGATTGCTGGCGGCAAACATAAAGCAGCATTTGCAATCTCACACTTCATCCGGACCTGGTCAAGCCGGCAAAAATAGTTTCAATTTTAATGATGGAGCAGATGTTTTTGGACGGGCGATGGCTTTAAGGAGGGCAACATCCACTTTGGATCAATTCCCTGAACGCAGGATGACATTGGTGGCGAAGAGAATGATCATGAAGACGCAGAGGGAAAACTTGCCCACGATGCCCAGGAGCAGACCCACGGCCGCGCCGACGCCGGCGTGGGCGGCCTGGTTGAATTGTCGGCCGCCCAACAATTCAAACAATATGGCCCCGAGGAAGGGGCCAAGAATGATGCCCGGCAGGCTGAAGAAAAGCCCGACGACTCCCCCGATGGCCGCGCCGGCCATGCCGCGCCAGGTCGCGCCGAATTTTTTGGCGCCCAAGGTGCCCGCCAGAAAATCGGCGCTCAGGAGCGCCGCCGTGGCGGCAAACGCGGTCAGGCCGTGTTTGAATAATATGGATGCTTTCATATGAGTTATTATTTGATCCGTTTTTTATTTCCGAGAGAAGCGACAAGAATCCAGAAGCTCAGACGGATGCCAGGTGGATTCTTTTCTCGCGGGCGCCATTAAAGCCACCGAAACGGTTGCATGTAAAGAAATTATTTGTGGCAAATAGATGACGGAAAATAACCTGATAAAGCGGTTCCTCGCGATCCCGGCGAAACCGGATTTTAGAGCAATTTCCAGTCAGCCAAGAAAAAAGGCGTCCGGTTGCCCGGACGCCCTTGCGAAATGATGCCTTTTCTGATTACGCGAGCAATGGATTTTCCTCCACGGCTGTTTCGGCGGATTCCTCAACTTCGGGTTCATCAGGAATATCCACCAGCGCGCGGATCTGCGTCTTGCGATGGTAATCAAAGCCGGTGCCGGCGGGAATGATGTGACCCATGATCACGTTTTCCTTGAAGCCACGCAAGTTGTCGATCTTGGAGCGGGTCGCGGCCTCGGTCAGCACACGGGTGGTGTCCTGGAAGGACGCGGCGCTCAAGAAGCTGTCGGTTTCGAGCGAGGCCTTGGTGATGCCGAGCAGCACCGGCGAGGCTTCGGCCGGCTTGCCGCCCTTCTTCTCGACGGACTCGTTTTCGGCCTCGAACTCCAGCTTGTCCACCTGTTCACCCCAGAGGAACTGCGTATCGCCCGCCTCGGTGATGCGGACCTTGCGCAACATCTGGCGCACAATGATTTCAATGTGCTTGTCGTTAATGGTCACGCCCTGCAGACGATAGACTTCCTGCACTTCGCCGACCAAATGCTCCTGCAATTCCTGCGGTCCGCTGATCTCAAGGATTTCATGCGGATCCACGGGACCCTCGGTGAGCTGCTGGCCCTTCTTGACCATGTCGCCCTTGAAGACGATGACGTGGCGGCCGATCGGAATGAGATGCTCCTCCTCAGTGCCGGTCTGGGTATCCTTGACGAGCACGCAACGTTTGCCGCGCACACTCGCCCCGAAGTCCACAAGGCCGTCGATCTTGGAGATCTCGGCCGCGTCCTTCGGACGGCGGGCCTCAAACAATTCGGCCACACGCGGCAGACCGCCGGTGATGTCCTTGGTCTTGGCGCTCTTACGCGGGGTCTTGGCCATCAAGGTGCCGGCCACGATCTTGTCGCCCTCATGGAGCACGATGTGCGCCCCGGACGGGATCGGGTAGTTGGCCACGACTTCGCCCTTGTCGTCGCTGATGATGATCTGCGGGTGCAAATCCTCCTTGTGATCGATGATGACCATGGCCTCCTGGCTGGTGGTCTCATCCATTTCCTGCTTCATCGTGACGCCCTCGATGATGTCGTGGAACTTAATCTTACCGGCTTTCTCGGAGAGAATGGGGACGTTATACGGATCCCACTGGACGAACGTGTCGCCCTTCTTGATATGCGAGCCGTCCTTGAAGGAGATGACCGCACCGATGACGATGGTGTGGTTCTCGAGTTCGCGGCCGGTATCATCATGAATGGAGATGGTGCCGTTCTTGTTGAGCACGATGTTGTTGCCGTCCTCCAATTGAACGACACGGAGTTCGTTGAAACGAATGGTGCCGTCGTGCTTGGATTTGATCTGCGGAATCTTGAAGACCTGGGCCGCGGTGCCGCCGATGTGGAACGTGCGCATGGTGAGCTGCGTGCCGGGTTCGCCGATGGACTGCGCGGCGATGATGCCGGTGGCTTCGCCGAGCTTGACCAGCGCGCCGGTCGCAAGACTGCGACCGTAGCAATGGATGCAAATGCCGTGCTTGCTTTCGCAGGTGAGCACGGAGCGGATGCGCATCCGGTCAATGGCCGTGGCTTCGAGGCGCTTGGCCTTTTCCTCGTCGATCTCCTCGTTGGCGTGGATGAGGAATTCCTTGGGATTCGTCGGGTTGACGATGTCGTCGCAGGCAAATCGACCGACAATCCGGTCGGCGAGCTTGACCACTTCGTCCTCACCTTCGTAAACCGCGGAGACCCAGATGCCGTTGGTGGTGCCGCAATCCTGTTCCTGGACAATGACGTCCTGCGACACGTCGACGAGCTTACGGGTCATGTAGCCGGAGTCGGCGGTCTTGAGGGCGGTATCGGCGAGACCCTTGCGGGCGCCGTGCGTGGAGATGAAATATTCCAGAACGGACAGGCCCTCGCGGAAGTTCGCGAGAATGGGTTTCTCGATGATGTCGCCGCTGGGCTTGGCCATGAGGCCGCGCAAACCGGCGAGCTGACGCACCTGCTGCTTGTTACCGCGGGCGCCGGAATCCACCATCAAAAAGACGGGGTTGTATTCCTTCTTGCCCTGGTTCTGCTCGAGGGTGCGGAACATGACGCTGGCGATCTGGTCGGTGCAGTGGGTCCAGATATCAACGATCTTGTTGTAACGCTCACCCGGCGTGATGACGCCCTTGCGATACTGCTTCTCGACTTCGCCAATCTGCTTGTGCGCGCCTTCGATTTCCTGGTCACGCTCCTTCGGGATGATCATGTCATCAATACCGATGGAAACGCCGGACTTGGTCGCCTCGCGGAAGCCGAGTTCCTTGAGCTTATCGAGCATGATCACGGTTTTTTCGTGACCGGCAAACTTGTAACACTTCCAGATCAAGTCACCGAGCTGGCTCTTGCCCGCCGAGCGGTTATAGAACCCGAGTTCCGCAGGCCAGATCTCGCTGAACAAAACGCGGCCGACGGTGGTTTCGATGATTTTCTTGGTCGCATCGCCGTAAACGGTCTTGCGGCCGAAGTCGGGATTCGCCAGCCGAATGCGATCGTGCGTTTTGAGGGCACCATCGTCGTAGGCGAACTGGACCTCCTCCTTGGAACCGAACAGCGGCAGGTCGCGGGAATTCGCCGGCGCGGCCTTGCGCGGTTCGGCGGTGACATAATAACAACCGAGCGTGATGTCCTGCGTCGGGGTGATGATCGGCTTGCCGGAGGAAGGCGAGAAGATGTTGTTCGTCGCCATCATGAGCAAACGCGCCTCCATCTGGGCTTCCACGGAAAGCGGCACGTGAACGGCCATCTGGTCGCCGTCGAAGTCGGCGTTGTAGGCCGTACAAACGAGCGGATGAATACGGATCGCCTCGCCCTCGATGAGCTGGGGCTCGAAGGCCTGGACGGACAAACGGTGCAAGGTGGGCGCGCGGTTGAGCAGCACGGGATGCCCCTTGGTGACCTCCTCCAAAACGTCCCAGACCTCGCGCGTCTGGCGCTCGATCATTTTCTTGGCGCTGCGAACGGTGTGAACATAGCCGAGCTCCTTCAAGCGGCGGATGATGAACGGTTCGAACAAGACGAGGGCCATCTTCTTCGGCAGGCCGCACTGGTTCAACTTCAACTCCGGTCCGATCACGATGACGGAACGGCCGGAATAGTCGACGCGTTTGCCGAGCAAGTTCTGACGGAAGCGGCCGCCCTTGCCCTTGAGCATGTCGCTCAAAGATTTCAAGGAGCGGTTGCCGGCGCCGGTGACGGGACGACCATGACGGCCGTTGTCGAACAACGCGTCCACGGC
The DNA here is from genome assembly GCA_903822015.1 of uncultured Verrucomicrobia subdivision 3 bacterium. Classification (GTDB taxonomy): domain Bacteria; phylum Verrucomicrobiota; class Verrucomicrobiia; order Limisphaerales; family UBA11358; genus UBA11358. The sequence continues at coordinate 8,379 of CAIJNQ010000266.1, forward strand.
CTCCTGCAACATGCGCTTTTCGTTGCGGATGATGACTTCGGGCGTCTTGAGCTGGAGCAACGTACGCAG
>CAIJNQ010000267.1 GCA_903822015.1 uncultured Verrucomicrobia subdivision 3 bacterium
CATGACGAAATCTGTTTTCACCGGCCCGGTCTATGTGGTGCGCGACAACATTGATACCGACCAGATCATCTCTGCGCAATTTCTCAACCTCGTGCCGACCATCGCCGAGGAATACGAGAAGCTCGGCAGCTACGCGCTGGACGGTTTGCCCGCGTCGCTCTACCCCAACCGCTACGTCAAGGCCGGCCAGTTGGACAGCGATTATCCCATCGTCGTGGGCGGGAAAAACTTTGGCTGCGGCAGCTCGCGCGAACACGCCCCCATCGCCATGGGCTCGGCCAATTGCCAGCTCGTGCTCGCCGAAAGTTTCGCCCGCATCTTCTTCCGTAACTGCGTCGCCACCGGCGAACTGTATCCGTGCGAAATCACCGAGCGGCTCTGCGACGCACTGAAGACGGGCGACATCGTCACCGTCGACCTGGATCGGGCCACCGTCACCGTGCCGGCCACCGGCAAGGTGTACCATTTCAAACCGCTCGGCGACGTGCGGCCCGTGGTGGACGCCGGCGGCATCTTCAATTACGCCCGCCAGAGTGGCATGATTGCCAGATAGATTCGAACTGGAACCGGTCCGGAATCTGTCTTTGCATTTGCCAACGGCTACCGGACCGCGCGCAGCGTCTTGGCGTGCCCCGCCCTGGAGGTTTGTCCCCGGGAATCTTGTGCTCGCTGCGAAGGCCTGCTTTGGGTAGGGCGCGTCACTCCGTGTGCGCCGTGTTTTTTTGGTATTCCAGTCGAGTAGTTCGATGTTCGACTTTGATTTTTCCGTTAAATATCAATCCTCCATCCTCGCTTCGTCACTGGTAGCCGCCGGGTTGTAGTCGGAACTTTTGATGGCCTCAAGGCGGCAAAAAACCAACAGGCAGGTGTTGTGTGGCCTTCTTGCTAATCCCTCGATTCATCAAGCTGTCTTGCAGTCGGTGCACCAGGCGATGCGCCGGCTGGATGAGCGCTTGAAAATTGTCAGATCACTTCACAGCGCCCAGGAAAAGCCCCAATATCGCAAAAACATCCTGTTGCCCCCCCCGGCATCCATTGGCACGTTGATGTTGTGATGATGGAAGACGAAAACCAATTCTCCCTTATCCGCGAACCCTCAAGTAAATGAAAGCGCCTGAAAGGCAATTTCCTATCAGTAAGTTGTCAGGCCCCAACGCTTACGGCGTCACGACTCGATAAAACTGCACGGCCGGGCCGTTGGTGGTGGTGAATTGAAACGAACTGCCCGGAACATTCGTGGTGAGCACGGCGGTGCCGTTCGTGGTCCACGCGCCCCCAAGCTGGTTTTCCTGCAACAGGTGGAAGCTGGCGGCGGTTCCGGATGTGAGGGTGAAATTAATTTTCACCTGGCTGCCGGCGACGGTGAGCGAATTCAGCGTGATGATCGTCGCGCCGGCGACGGCGCTCACCGGTTTCGCGGTGCCCAAATCTGTCGGAAACTCGGTGAAAATGACCGCGCGTGCCTGGAGCAAATAGTTGCCCGCCTGCGTGGGGCTGAAAACAAAATTGGTGGAACTGGTCGCGTTGGTGGCCAGGTTCACCAATTGGAGTGTGTTCGTTACCACCATGTTCTGCAAACACCAGCCGAGGTAAGGATCGGCGCCGATGTAATGAGAATTGCTGCCCGGGGCAAAGTCATATCTAAACCGCAACAGCGTGCTTTTGCCCGCGTAGCTGGCGAGGGACAGGCTGTGCTGCGTGAAGGTGGATTCGCCCGCTCCGCCGCTGCCAGCCTGTGTGTAAATGTCCTGCCAATTGCCGCCGCCGTCGGTGGAAACTTGCACGTGCGCGATTTCAGCGGTGGTGGCGTAACCGAGCAGGCTTTTGAAGCTCACCGTGGTCGTATTGGTGGGAAACAGGATTTCGTTTAATTGAAATTGCAGCGGCACGGGATTGTTGTGCGTCAGGTGGAAGCATTTGCCGGAACCGTCGGGCGCATTCGTGATGGGCGGATAATCGGGGGTCGGGGCAATGGTGAAATTCGTCGCGCCATTCAGCGCGTTATCCACCAGATTGCCGCTGGCGGTTTGGGCCACGAGCCATTGATAACTCGTCGTGCTGGGATTGGTGGCAGTCGTGCAACTGTAAAGGTTGCTCGCGTTGACTGTCGGCTGGCTGGGGCCGCTGACGACCAGCGGTGAATAATCTGCGCCCGTCGTGGCCGGATCAAACACGGTGACGGTGTAGGCAAAACTTTTCGTTCCCGCATCCGTTGCCACGTTGCTGACGGTGATGGCATAAACCGCGTCCGCGCCGCTGAACGGAAACGCCGTGCCCGTCGTCGGGTCGAGGCCGGACGGATACCACACCAAAGTATTCTCCCCGTAGCCGCTGACGTAAACTTGTTGCGTGACGGCCACGGGCGTGCCGTTGCTGGTCATCGTGACGGTGGCCCCGCTGAAGTCCGCATTGGACAAGGCAAATGACCATTGCGGATAAACCACCTGATACGGCGCATAACCCGCCGGCGGCCAGGTGACATACGGCGTGCGCGTGGCCGGACGTGGTCCGCCGTAATTCGCGTCGAAAACCCACGTGGCATTTGCTGAATTATAGCTGCCTTCCAAGGGCACGTCGCCCGTGCCCATGATTTGCGTTTGCGGATACAAAATCCAGCGCCGGTGGCCGACTTCATAATTGTTCGCACCGTAATCCCAGACGTAAGCCGTGATCGCATCCGGGCCATCGTTGCCGAGCGCGAGATTGGAACTGGCCGAGGCGTTGGTGCCGTCCGAACTGAAACAATTCCAACCGGTCCAAATGCCGATGTGTTGCAGCGCGCCGTGTTCGGACATCATCAGCGCGGCGGCCTGGTCCTTGGTGCTTTCACCGGCATCAAACGTGATGGCTGCCGGCAGTCCCGCCATCGCGCGAAACCAGTTGATGCGCCGTAGCGTCACGTTGACAAATGTCGGCGAATTGGTGCCCGGAAAACAGGAAGCGGTGACGGCGGTGGAATTGATCGGCACGCCGGCGGACGAAGTGAAAACCGCGTTGTAAAATTCCCGCACCTGCTCGCGCGAACTCGCGTTCACGCTGAAACCGCCCGTGATGAGGCTGGGACGCGGCCCGCCGCCGGGCAAACCCGAGACATTGGCTGGCGCGTGCGGCGCGTCACCCAAAACTCCCGTCGTGTCCACCTCGGCGCGCAGCGGAATGGCCACGGCGCTAAGGATTGCGAAGATTGTTACGAATGAAAAAAGCCTCTTCATTGCATGATGGCAACTGAAACATGACCCCGCCCTTGAATCAAGCTGAAAGCGGTTAAATTCGCGTGACCGCGGATTTCGCGCTTGCCCTCGGCGACTTCCAGCCGCTGGGCTTGCGCCCAGGCATGTTCGCGTGCGCCGGCTGCTGAAACGGGTCAAACACGGGTTCTTTACTTTGCAGACCCCCAACTCCACATTTAATTCACATGCCCTCCCTGATCCCCTGCGACTGCAACACCGAGCTGCTCGGCAAGCGCATCTACCGCCCCATCACCCCGGCCGAAACCGGATACGTCGCCCGCTTCGAAGCCGCCCAGCCCGCGTTGGCATGATGGATTAGTGATGATTCTAGGCGAAAACCAAATCTCGCTTACCCGCGTAGCGCAAATTAATGAAAGCGCAGGAAAAGCAATTTCCTATCAGCTTGGCAAAATGACTGACACGCTAGTTTAAATATTGTTCGCTGCGTGGTTGTCGCGGCAATCGGTGCTGGTGATGCGGGTGTAATTCGACCCGGAAAGGGCGGACTGGCTCTGTCGTCAGAATTGAGGACGGGGTTGGTTGGTTTAGTCTATGGACAACAATCTTGAATATCGTCTACGGTAGTTCACATCGATTGACCCAATAACCCTTATTTTTTAGCAACATGAATAAATCAAGTTTACCGAAGTTTGTTTTGGCTGCCGCGGTCATGGCGGGCGCGAGCGTCTGCGCGCAGGCTGATCTCCTTTATACCTTTGACACGGGGGCGACTGGCACTGCGGGTGGTGGGGGCGGCGGTTTTGACGGCGGCACATTCACTTGGAGCAGCACTTATCAGGCGGTTCAAGCAACTACCACGTCCGGCGGATGGACATTGCCTGGCGGTCCCGGACCTGTGTTTGATCTGAATTGGCCTGCACAATCCGCAGGGCAGACCATCGCCAACAACGGGGACGGGCACATCAGTTTCGACTTGTCCGTGAATAGTTCCAGTTTTTTGGTGGGTGGCTGGACCCTGGGTGATTGGTATCAGATTCACGTTGCTTTCAATGGTAGTGCCTCCGGGTGGACGCAGGATCCAGGCGCCACCGGCGGGAATACCGTGACCGGCAATTATGACGGGCTCGATCATACCTGGCATTTGGACTACACTTTTGCCCAAGCGGGATGGACGGCCGGCAACTCGTGGTTCCAAATCAACTATGGTGGTAATTCCGCTGGAACCGACGCGCTGCAGTTCTATGTCGACAATATTAATTTTTATGAAGTCGCCCCCGCTCCCGAGCCGGGAACTATCGCGCTAGCCGGACTTGGAGCCGCCATGCTGGCAATAGTCCGCCGCCGCAAATAAGTTAAAATCTTTTCAAAACCCCGCTTATCCGAAGCGGGGTTTTTTGTTTTAAACGGGTCCGCTCTTAACTTTGCACACTCCCATCACCCCGGCTCGCGCTTTCAACTTTCAGCGTTTCTGTTTTTTCTCCGGTCACCCATGATCTCGCCACCTTGGCGCTTGGCATGACCCGCTGGCCCCGGGGGACGCCGGAAATTACTCTCGCTTCCCTTTCGACGACGCTGACCCCATGCCGGACTATGAAAATATGCTGACCGATTTAAGATCGCCGCCGAAACGCCATCGGCGCGAGGCGAAACTTTGCCCAGAGCGAGCTCACGCAAACATTGTTCGACCAGCTTGGCCTCGAACTGGTGCCCAGCCGTGAGCCGGTTAAAATGCTTGTCGTGGAGAAGGCAAATTAACACTGGACAAAAACCATCCCTCGGGGCGTTATGGAAGTCGCATCATGAGCTTTTCCGGCGTAACCATTCGCCAGCGCGCGTTCACCTTGATCGAACTGCTGGTGGTCATTTCCATCATCGCGATCCTGGCGGCGCTGCTGTTGCCGGCGCTGTCCAAAGCCAAGCAGCGGGCGCAGGGCGTATTGTGCCTAAACGGCGGCAAGCAAATCATGATGGCTATTACCCTTTACGGTACCGAGAACGACGATCTGTTTCCGCCAAACCCCGACGACGCCAACGCGCTGCCCGGCTACAACTGGTGCGGCGGCGATGCCTCCATCGGCGGGCCGGCTGAATTCAATCCGGACCTCCTCAAAGACCCGACCCGGAATTTGCTGGCGGCCTATTTGGCCGGCAACACGTCGCTGTTTCATTGTCCCGGCGACCGGCGCATGGGGGTTTATCAGGGATCGGATCCGGCCTTGAAAAGCCAGATTATTCCGGCGGCGCGGACGTTTTCCATGAGCCAGGCGGTGGGCACGATTGATCCCGGATTCGATGCCGGCGGTCCCGGCCCGGCCGGCGTCAATTCCCACCGCGGTGCGCCGAAGATGTCGGTCAACGGGCCGTGGCTGAACAACCAGAACACGCATCGCCGGAATTCCCCCTGGTTCACCTACGGCAAATTCACCAGCATGAACCGGCCGGGCCCGTCCCTGACCTGGGTGCTGCTCGATGAAGACCCGGTTCACATCAACGACGCCGCATTTGCCTTCGCCATGGAACGCCCGCAATGGTTCGATGTTCCGGGCACCTATCACAATCTGGGCTGCGGCTTTGCCTTTGCCGACGGCCATTCCGAAGCTCACAAATGGCGGATGCAGGGCCACAAGCAAGGCTGGGGATTTGTCATCACCAATCCGGCCGACCAGCAGGACTGGGAATGGATGCAGGAACGGACTTCCGCCCGGTAATGAAAGGGGCTTGAACGGGTCAGTACCAGACTTTGAAAACTACCTTTGCGAGGTAACGTGCCGCAGATTAACATCCGGACAACACCCAACCCCACGTTTAATTCCCATGCCCTCCCTGATCCCCTGCGACCGCTAACCCGAACTGCTGGCAATCACATCCGCCGCACCATCACCCCGGCCGAGACCTTCTACCTTCTGCCTTCGTTTAACCATCCACGACCTCGCAACCTGTAATCCCAAAACCCCGCCTGACCTCTGGCCTCTGCCCTCCGAAAAGTCGCCCGGCCCAAGACCGCACGCCTCCTCCAGCCAAACCGAATGGCTACAGCATTTTTGAAAATGCTCTGCTATCTGTCTCTTATGCCGGGAAATCCGGGGTCTCTCCCGATTATCAAAATTTGTAGGAAATGCCGCTCACCAGCTTGACGTCGTTTTTCTGCCGGCCGGCCGCCGGTTCGTTGTTGAAATTGTCCACCACGAACGTTCGCAAGCTGATTGATTTGGAGATGGCGGATTCGATGCCGATTTCCGCATTCATGATGTAATTGTTGAATTGGTTGACCTGCGGCAGGATTTCGGCGCTCTCCCAGACCCGCGCGCCGTAATTGTTGAATTTGTGCTCGAAGCGCTCGGCCAGCCGGAGGGTGGCGTAGTTGTCATCCGCATTGCCCAGGCGCTGGTTCACGAAGGTGGAACCAAATTCACCGGCCAGCGTGGTGTTCGTTTCATTGAGGAAATAATAACCCACACCGGGACCGACGTTGATGCGGTATTGCAGATCAGCGACGCCATCGTGCAGTGCTTCGGCGCGGAGGTAGCCATAAACCCGCTCACTGAACAAGTGGTTGTACTGGCTGTAGGCGTGGAGGGTGTCCACGTCTCTTACCGAGTTGTTCACGCCGTAGCCCCCGTCGGCGCCCAGACCGATTTCATCGGTGGGTGTCTTTTTATGCGTTTGTATGCCCCCCGTCACCAGCAGGGTGGAACTGTTGCCGCGTGTCAGGGTGAGGCCGGCGGAAACACTGCTCTCCCATGGATTTTTCGGCGGCTGGACCACCCCGTTGGTCGCGGCATCCGCCTTGACCAGAAAATTCGTTATGGTGACCACATTGGTCACCGTCACCGTCACGACATTGGTCGTGGTGATGACGGTGGTTTGCGCGAACGCCTCGCCTGCCGTCAGTAAACTGATGGCAACCAGCAGGTGCGCGATTCGTTTCTTCATAAAAAGAACCCCAGAAAAACACGGTTTGCGCGGGTAGTACAAGGATGAATTTGATTTAAATTAATTATCGACCGGAAACAATCGCTTTCTTGTCGACTTGCGCCGAAGTCAGTTGTTTTTTTTGTGAATAATTTCCGGTTCAAACCTGCCCGGATACCGCGAGGGTGATGTATCTGCCTGTCGTCAGGTTCACGACCTATGTCTGATCACGCTCTGGTCCGCCGGCGTGAGTATTATAAAAACTGTCTCCTCCAACTTTCCCCGCCGATATTTTTAGACGGGAGGGCTGGGATACGCATAAACCGGGTAAAATGGCAGCACATAATCGGGTGCCGCCGATATGGCCTGCGGTGGCGCATTCGTCATACTTACACCAGTGTTCAGTTTGCGATCGACCATGGTGGTGCAGGCCGGCAGCGTTGCCATGGCGACGGTTATCAGACCAGAAATGATCAATTTTTTCATGTGGTTTGGATTTCTATGCCATAACTTCGCCCACCCAAACCGCCGGCGCCATGGGGTTTAACCCGTAGCAAAAATGGGGCTCCCATGAGCATGAGCGGTCAATCCCTGGCATCAATCTTCGTTAGTCAGCCTTTCTGTTCATGAAAAGCTGTCTTGGTTTTTCCGGACCTTGCGGCGGCGCCAAAAAATGCCTTTTGCTCCTGTCATTCCTGCCCTTGATCTGGATGCATTTCCTCCCTCGCTCGCGTTGTTCAGTTCAGTCACCCGCTTGGTTCCAGCGCAAGCCATGCCCGCCATAAATGCGTACGACACTGCATTAGATATGGTACATCTTATGCTGTACGATTTAGAAATATGAATGGCGGTCAGCGATCAACCCTCTATGTCCCATCAGCAAAGGGCTGACCGATGAAAAATTTAAAATCCGGTTCCCTTTGGTAGCTTTTGGTACCTTTAAGTTACCTTGAACCGCTAAAACGACGACGAAACTCTGATAAAATAGCTGATGTAGTGTAAGAAAAGTTTCCATGGCTGACCAGTTTGGTGTCACTGCCGGAACGGGTCAGTCCGGGTTCTTTGAAAATTTAATGATGTTCGGGTATGGATGGCGCGCCGCGCTTGCATTGATTCGGCTGGGACGTCGCGCCGCGCCATCCGGGGTTCTCTTTGTCCGTGAGCAGTCTGCTCATTTGGCTTTGCGCCAACAGCGCCTGATTTGCGGCTCGGGTTTGCCCCTGCCAACTGCCAACTGACGACGGCCAACTTCAGTTCCTTTACCATCTGAAAAAATAAAAAAGGTAAAGGAACGGTAAAGTTTTTGTTGCACTATCAACCACTTACAACAATTGCCGCCGCCCTGGTAAAGAAACTGTTAAAGTTTTTTTGGCTGCCCTGCTCGATCAGGCCTGCAGTGAATATCTAGCGCAAAAAATACCGGCAACTCCAAACATTCTTGACCCGGCCAAGCCATGTAAGCCTCGCAGCCACAAACACCTGCCGAACTCCACCAGTTGGCCGTGATACCTTTTATCAATTTTTGGCATTTTCAAAACGGGGTATCAAAAAGGTGCAAAAAGTATCAAAAGGTATCAAAAAGTATCATCCGGCCATTTAACTGCCCTTCGGTTTTCGGCGGAAAGCTCGTTCCCTCGCACTGCGGCAGGCGGAAAATTCAGGTTTCCGGCATTACGCTTAAAACAGGACCAAAATTTTTCGGCCTGTTTTTGGTCCGGAAACGGTCGGATTTTGGATGCTCTATCAACCACTTACGAAAATCGCCGGCTCTTTGGTAATAAAATGATTATCGACGACGGTTATTACCGAATCTGGAATTATCCGTATGTCTCTGGGATAATTAACTGCCTACATCCAATCAGCCTGCCCTGAATCCCTGTTCAGCGCCCTACCCTACCACGGCTTGCTGTTGTCGGTGCTCCCCGGCCAATTGTCTGTGCGGAATGGTGTGGCCGGCAGGCCTGCGCCGTTGAACAGCGTTGCCTGCGGATTCGCCTGCCAGGCATAGCGCGCGGCCACCGGCGCAGCCACTTCCGGTGAGGAGACGATGACACTGTCGCCGTCGATCTTCGCCGTGGCCCAATGCCATTGCCGGTCTTTGCCCGCCACGGCAAATTCCCCCAGCGTGTCGCCCGAGATTATCAAACCGCCGTCGGTGTGGCTGAATCGCAGTTTCATCGCTCCGGGCATCTGCGTGGCCGAAACAAAAGTCGGGCCGGTACACGGAATCTTTTGGCCGAACTCATTGGCAAGCGCGCACAACGCGAGCCGTTCGCCGACAATTTGTTTATCCTTCGGATGGATGTTGTCGGCCTCGCCGGTGTCCACGGTCACGGCGAGTCCGGCATTTTTCACGGTGCGGGCGGTGAAGGCCTGGGCGTCGCGCAATTCGGCCCAGCCGTCGGTGCCGGGGGTGTCGCGATGGGCCATGAACTTGGGCAGGCTCACAATGTAAAACGGAAAGTCCCCCTGCTGAAATACCCTCCGCCAATCGCCGATCATCGCCGGCAGCAGCGTGCGGTATTGATGGGCGCGCGTGAAGTTCGCCTCGCCCTGATACCAGATGGCACCGCGTATCGAAAGCGGGGCGACCGGCTCAATCATGCCGTCATACAACACCATCGGCATGGTGGGGTAATTCTCGTACGTCAGCGGCAGCGGATGCGGCGGCCGGCAATCCGCGCTTAACGCGCCTTTCCATTCGCCGGCCAGCTGCACCCGGGTCTTGTCGCCCAGCTCCAGATTTAACTGGTCGCCGGCGGACATGAAGCCGCCGGCGGGTTTGTTTTTGAACACGCGGAAGGCGATGACATTTTTGCCCGGCTTGAGCACACCGTCATTGATGGTATACGCCCGCGGGTTCTCAACCCAAGAACTGGCGCCGACCCACTGTCCATTGAGGTAGGCGGTGTCCATTTTGTCCACGACCCCGAGGTGCAGGATGGCTTTGCCGGCGGGCAACGGGTCGGGCAGCATGATTTCCCGGCGGAACCAGCCGATGCCGGGCACGTCGCCGATCCCCAATTCCGTGAAACCTCCGGGAAGAGTCACGGTCTTCCAACCGGCGTCGTCAAAGTCTGCCGCGGACCAGAGATTGTTGCCGGCGTCATTCTCATCCAACCAATGCATGAGGAAGCTGCCGTATTCCGCCCCGCCCTTGGCGTGCAGCCGCGCAATCTCCGCCAGTGGCGCGTCGAAGTCTTTCAACTGGTGGAGCGTGTCGCCGCTCATCCAGCTTTCCGCCGGTGTGCCGCCCCAGCAGTCTTGAATCAAGCCGATGGGCACGTGCAGTTCTTCCTGCAGTTTGCGTCCGAAGAAATAGGCGACGGCGGAAAAGCCGCCGTTCTCGCCGGCGGTCTGCGGCGTGCAGATTTTCCACGAGCCCTGCAGCATCTCTGTGGGCGCATAGGCGACCCGCTGCTTGACGGTGAAGAGGCGGATTTCCGGGTGATTCGCGGCCTTGATCTCGTCCGCGCCGTTACGCGCCCGGGCCAGGCCGAGTTCCATGTTGGACTGGCCGCCGCACAGCCAGACGTCTCCGACCAGTACTTCGTGCAGCGTCACGGTCTGATCCGTGTCGGTGATGTTGACGGTGTAAGGTCCGCCGGGAGCCGGGGCTTTGATTTCCGCCTGCCAGCGGCCATCCGGTTTGGTCACCGCCGTCGCTACACGGCCATCCAGTTCCACGCGCACGGTTTCGCCAGGCGTGGCCCAACCCCAAAAGCGGATGGGCTTGCCACGCTGCAAAACCATGTTGTCGCCGAACACCGGACTGAGGAACGGCAAGTTGGTACTGTCAGCCGCGAGTGCAGTGATCAATACGAAGAAAGCGAGAATAGAAACACAAACGATCTTGAGTTGGTGGACGGACCGGTCGTTTGCGCGGATGGCGGTTGCGTTCATGGTTTTCCAGAATATGTCATAAACCGGACGCCGGGGAATGGAAAATACTCCGTTTGTTTTGCTGGCCATTGCGGAACAACTTGCAAATCCATGGAGCAACAGCAAAATCACAGGTACGTCCACACGGGTCGTTGGCCAAAAACCAAATGGGAAAAGCCAGATAGCACCACGATGAAAGCCAAATTGATCCAGTTATTCTTGTTGAGTGCTTTACTGCCAGGACTACCTGCCTCCGGGCAGGTTGAATTCCTGTTGAACGGCGGGTTTGAGGCGGGGAGTTTCACGAACTGGGTATTGGCTGGAGATACCACTTATGCCGCCGTTTACAATGGCACCATGTTTATTCCGCACTCCGGCAGTTATGAGGCTCTGTTGGGGAATGACACGGCATCGGGAACACTTTCACAAACGGTGACGACCATCCCGGGAACGACCTATTTGTTATCGTGCTGGTTCAACAACCCGTATGGTGATCCCGGGCTATTCAGCATGGCTTGGAACGGGACCATGCTGCTGAACGAGACGAATCCCGCAGCCAACGGCTGGACGAACTATCAGTTCACGGTCACTGCGACCCAGGCCAGCACCGTTGTTCAATTTGGCTTCTTTGACAATGCCGCAAATTATTTTGCGCTGGATGACGCGAGCCTTCAATCGCAAACCAACATCGTTCCAACGATCACAATGCAGCCGACGAATTTGACGGTGATCGCCGAACAACCGGCGACGTTCAGCGTGGCGGCGACCGGGTCGTCGCCGATCAATTATCAATGGCAGTTTGGGGGGATGGCGATAGCGGGTGCGAGCAGCAGCAGTTACACGATGGGGAGCACAGCGCCGATGAATACCGGCAATTACAGCTGCGCGGTGAGCAACAGCGCGGGCACCACCAACAGCGTGATGGCGACGTTGACCGTGATCAGCAACCCGGTCATTAACTTGCAGCCAACGAATGTGACCGTGGATGCGGGCCAGCCGGCGACCTTCAGTGTGACGGCGTCGGGACCGTCACCGCTTTATTATCAATGGCAGTCCGGGGTTAATGGCACAAATATCATTGGCGCCACCAACGCAACGTTGAATCTGGTCAATGTGCAGCCGTCCGACGGCGGGGTTTATGTGGTGACAATCAACAGCGCCTACGGCGCCATCGTCAGTTCCAATGCCTTGCTGACCGTGCTGGTTGTCCCGCCATTTATCACGACGCAGCCGACCAACCAGACGGTTTTTGCAGGAGATACGACGAGATTCGCGGTGGTGGCCGGAGGAACGTCGCCATTGACCTACCATTGGTATTTTAATGTCACCAATCTCATCGGAGCCACGAATGCGGCCTTGACCATAACGAACGCACAGATCGACCAGTTAGGTAATTATTCGGTGCTGGTGACCAATGCGTATGGTTCGACCAACAGCGTCACCGCAGTGCTGACGGTCAACCCCGCGCTGCCATCCTCCGCCGAACTCCTGCCGTTCCCGTTTAAGGCCAATCAACGGGGCACAGTCACCTGTCTTGAGAATCCCACCTTTACCTACGATGTTTATCTGCCGCCGGCTTATACCCCTCACGGAAACCCGCTGCCAATTTTTTACACGATGTCCCCCAGCGGCGGCGGCATGGTGCCAACTTTTCTGAGCTTCTGTGCAAGTTCAAACATTATCTGTGTGGGCATCACCGGCAGCGCAAACGGCGTGCCGTGGACTAAAGAACTGCGGGAAATGTATGCGGTCACGCTGGACATCCGGGAGCGGGTGTTGTTTGATCCAACGGCGGAATTTGCCGGCGGATTGTCGGGCGGCGGGGAATGTTCCTACATGTTCAGCCGTCTTCGCGCCCAGCATGTGGCGGGACTGTTTGAGATGGCCGGCTGGCTGGCGCGCATCAACAACGGAGCCAGCGTTCAATACTACGGCATTGACCGGGTGCAGACCAATCTGCTCATTGCGCGCACCACCGGCACGACCGACACCGGAACAATTTTCTACAATCCATTTGACAGCAATTATCTCGCGACCTGCGGAGCGGTGATCAAAGACTGGTCGTTTAATGGCGGCCATGCCATACCGCCGAGCTCGCTCTTTACCCCCATTTTTTCCTGGCTGTTGAGCCAGCGGATTCCCGCCGGGCCATCCGACTACAGCAACGCCTTCACCCTTTACACCAATTGGCAGGCACGCATTGGTGCCGGCCAGCAGGAATCCGCCCTCCGCGAATGTGTCAGCAACCTCATGAACTTCCCGCGCAGCTGGTATGGCTATCAGGCACAGATGACGCTGGACCATCTCCTAACCAACTACCCAGCGTTCCGCTCACTGAATGTCTCCAACCTGGCGCAGGGCGATTTTACCGCCGACCTGTTTTTCTACCAAGCCTACGGCGCGGCCACCAATGGTGACTGGCCGAGATACAATTCGTCTATGAAGGCGCTCACCGGCATTACCGTCACCAATGACTTCGACGGCAGCAGCACCATCAGTGGCATCACAGAAACCGTCGTTTATCCCACCACCGACGGTGCCGACTATATCACCACCGCGAACGGCGACCGCGCGGGCGACATTTACAACCTGCTGACGAATTATAATCACTATCCTTCGCCGCAACTTCTAGGCGCACCCGGTCAGAATGCCGGCCAAATGAACCTTTGGCTTTCCGAAGACACGCCGGGGCTGGCCTATTCAGTCCAGTCATCATCAGGCCTGCCCAACAACCCCTGGCTGGGCTTGCCTGCAACCGGGGTGGATACGAACACCGTCTGGTCTGTCGCCGTTGACCCTTTGCCCGGAGTGGACAGCGGCTTCTACCGCATAAAGGCCACACCTTTCCCGGCGACTTCTCCGCCCTGGCCATCGCAGTGATTTGAATTTCCTGAGAGCCTGCCTGAAAATTGCAAGGGGTGCTGCGGCGAGAGATTCTGGCTTTGGCCAAGGCGGCAAGTGAGCAGCATCCCCACAGCGGGCTGTGATGACCGAGCCAACGCCGGACAAAGACAAAAGATCCGCCGCCCGGATGGTTTTTCCGGAAAACGCCGTTTGGCTTCGTTGCTTCTCAGTCGAAGACCAACCCGGGGTATTCTCCTTCGTCGCGCCTCGCCATCCAGCTTTTTCACAAAAAAACAGCACCCCTTGGAATTTTAAGACAGGCTCTAAACGTTGGAGTTTTGCTTTTGCAAAAATTCCAGTATTCGATCAGTGGCAACCGCAAGTTGAAGTCAAATTGCCTCGCGCTGAACCTGCCGCCCGGCGCGACGGGTGCAAGGGCTTAGCTTAGACGGATCGTCTGATTGCCATCAAGACGTTTGGAGAGATCAATCGGATCTCCGACGGAGACCTGCTGCGGATTCACTTGGTACGCCCAGACTTCGAAATGGGTCAGGCTGGCCTCGCCATAGATCGTTGCAAACGCGCCGTCCACGGCGTCCGCGCCGTGCGCGACGTTAACGCGGCCGATGCGCGGGACGTTGAAGCGCGGATCGAAGGTGAGCCAATCCTGGCCCAGATAAACCTCGCAATAGGCGTGAAAGTCCATCGGCGTGCCCGGGTCCGTATAACCGATGTCCGGCAGATGCCCGGTCACGTAACGCGCGGGCAGATTAAAGGCGCGGCACAGCGCAATCGCGGCATGCGCAAAATCACGGCAGACGCCATGACGACGGGCGATCACTTCCGAGGCGGAGAGGTCGGGCCGCCCGGAACCGAAACGGTATTCAATGTTATTGTGAACCCAATCGCAGATGGCTTGCACGCGCGGCAGGCCGTGGGTGATCTGGCCGAACTGGTTCCACGCAAAGTTCAGCAGTTTGTCCGAATCGCAGTAGCGACTTGGCAAGGTGTAGCGCAACAACTCGAACGGCAGCTGGCCCACCGGCAAGATGTTGCCATAAATCTCGCGACTGTCGGGCAACGAGGAAACGGCCACGAGCGCATCATGCCGGATTTCATTGCGACCCGGCATGAAGGTCGAGCGATAGGTGATGTTGCCGTGGGAATCCTGAAATTCATACGAGGG
>CAIJNQ010000268.1 GCA_903822015.1 uncultured Verrucomicrobia subdivision 3 bacterium
CGATTGGCGCAGTGGTAGCGCAGCTCCTTTACACGGAGACGGTCGGGGGTTCGAATCCCTCATCGCCCACCATCTTCGATGGCCGAAGTTCACAGGCCAGTTCCCAGGACTTTTCCAGCGGTCAGGTTTGATCGGCGTATATTTTATTTTCCGGGTGTTCATCCAGGACCAGCACGCCATGCGGCGGCAGGTCGTAATTGCCGGAAAAGGTGTTGCCCGTGAGAAAGTCATGCATGGGCTTGTAAAACTGGATGCGGACGGGCGTGTTCTGGTGGTTGAGCAGGAAGAAAACGCGCGTGCCCTCCTTTTCCCGCATGCTGACCTCGACACTTTCCGGAACCTTGAGCAGGGGATGCAGGCTGCACATCTGGCGCAGCCAGACGACCAGGTCATTATAAAAATGCTGGTGACTCATGGTGCCGAGGTAAACAGCCTTGCCGAGGCCGTAGCTGTTCATGGTGATGGCGGGGCGGCCGGCATAGAAATCCTTCCCATAGGCCGCCAGAATCTGGCAACCCCTGGGCTCAATCAAGTCGCACCAGATTTTCGCGGGATGCATGTGGCTCGTCGGGAAAGCGCCTTTGAACGTGAGATGATTTTCCTCGCCGGGCGGCAGCATGTCGAACTCGAGAACTTCGAGGCCGAACATTTCCGTCAGGTCGTTCGGGTAGCCGGTGTCCGGGGCGATGCCGTACTGGTTGACGAGGCCGGTATTGAAGGTGCTGACCAGGGTGCCGCCGTTCTGGACAAAGAGTTTCAGGCGGTCGGCCTCGCCGGCGGAGAGCAGGTGCAGGGACGGCGCGATGATGATTTTGTAGCGCGACAAATCCTCGGAAGGCCGGGCAAAATCCACCGGGATATTGCGGTCGTGAAGCGCGTTGTAGATGAGCTGGATGTGCTCGCGCAGGCTGAAATGTTTGTTGGGCTGGTTGGGCTGCGCCAGCATCCAATCGTTGTCGTGGCTGTAAAGGATGCAAACTTCCGGGACGACCCGGGTGCCCTGCAGGGTGGGCGCGAGCAGCTTGAGTTCCTCGCCGATCTGGCTGATTTCCTGATAGACCCGGCTGGAGCCCTCGAGGTGATGGGGCAGCACGGCGCCGTGGAATTTTTCGGTGCCGAACCGCGGCTGGCGCCAGCGGAAAAAGACGATCGCGGTGGCGCCGCGCGAAACGAGCTGGTAGGTGAACATCCGCAGCACGCCGGGCCGCACCAGCGAATTGACCTCCTGCCAGTTGACGTTCCCGGCTTTTTGTTCCATCACCCAAAAACCGGTGTCGCCGTCGGGCGTGCGGATCCCGTCTTTTTTAAGCGAGCGCAACATGTCGATCTCGCAGGCCAGCTCCGAGGATTTGGCCTTGATGGACGCGGTGCTTTCGATGGAGACAAAATCGATGGCCTCCGCCAGGTCGAAATGGTCGAAGCGGTGGATGAGCGGGCGGAGGTTGGTGGTCACCGGACGATCGGGCGTCAGTTCGTGCAACACGTCGGCCTGCATCCGGGTGAATTGAACGATGGTGTCGCTGCAAAACCGGCACCAGTCAAGGACGAGCGCCGGGTTATGGGCGGCGGGCGCATGCATGGGCATCGGCACCTGATCCCAGCGGGTGACCACCTGACCCCAATGGCGGAGCCCCATCAGGTTGTTCAGGCGCTTGATGGTTTGATATTTGGCTTCCAGCCATCCGTGCCAGTCGGCGCGCGCGGCGTCATTGAAGGCGGCTTCGGTGAAGTTGCCGCCGAGTCCGTTGTCGATCTGCCAGGCGATCAACTGGGGATGCCGGCCGAGCGCCTTGGCCAGGTTTTCCACGATGCGCTTGGAATGGTTCCAGAAGGCCTCGCTATTGAGGCAGACGGCGCGGCGCGTGCCGGCATGCTTGACGCGGCCGTGTTCATCGAGCGGAAGAATTTCCGGATGCTTTTCCGTGAGCCAGACCGGCGGTGCGGCGGTGGGCGTGGCGAGGACGACTTGAATGCCGGCTTCGCCGAGCAGGTCCATCACCCGCTTTAGCCATGCGAAATCGAACTTGCCGTCCTCCGGTTCGCACAAACCCCAGGAGAACTCGCCGATGCGGACGACATTGATGCCGGCCTTGACCATGAGGTCCACATCGTGCTGCCAGGCGGCTTCAGGATTTTCGGCGCTGCCGCCGTAAGGGAAGACCCACTGCTCGGGATGGTAATCAACTCCAAAATACATAATATAGTCCGGGTTGAGACGAGAGTGTAAAAGCAAACCGCCGCGTTGGCAATGCAAATCGCCGGCGCGGCGGAATTTTTTCCGGGAGATTATTTACCGAACAGGCTGCCAATACCGCTTTTGATTTTATTCACGCCTTCGTTGGCGGCTTTGCCGGCGTCCTTGCCGATATCGGTGGCGGAACTGGCCACCGCCTTGATGATGGCGCTGGTCAGGTCTGAAAAGACCTGCTTGCTCAAGTCGGCGGCGGTGATGCCATCAGGCCCGGTGCCCAGGTTGGTCAGGTGAACGGGCGGCAGCGGCAGGGTGACGCCGTTAAACAGGACCTTCGCGTCGCTGATGAGGAAATCGTCCACCTCGAGTTTTTTGGCCGGGCCGGCGGCGGCGGTCGCAGTCTGGTTGGTTGCGGGGGCGGCGGTGGATTTGGCCGCGGCATTCAAGTTATCCAGGATTTTGCTGATGTTATTGTTTCCGGTCAGCGGATTGCCTTCGAAGGTGATTTCCGGCGCGATGACATGGACGGTGCGAACGACAATTTTATCGGACAGAACGGAAAAGGGATTCACGCCGACTTCGGCCACGCCGACGCTGATGGCGCTGGGCGCCTTGTAGCCGGCGGGATTGCCGACGACGAGATTTTCAACCTTGGCCGAACCGGTGAGCAGATGGATGTTCACCTTGTCCAGGGTGATGGCGACGCCGGCGAGTTTGGGGCCGACGGTTTCCACGCCCGTTTTCACGATGCCGTTGAGGAACACCACCGTGACAATCAAACCGGCCACGACCAGGGCGACCAGGGCGATGCCGCCGATCCAGAGTAATTTTTTCATAGGCAAAAGTTTTACAGCCGGCGAATTATTTGCGCCAGTAAAATATCAGGCCGGCGAAACTGTCAATCGCCGATCAGGGACTTGACCAGCCCGATGAATTCGGGGACTTGATAGGGCTTGGCCAGAAAAGCGTCCGGCCGGGCGTCGGCGCCGGCGTAGACGTTTTGATCCACGGTGCCGCTCAAGAGGAGGATTTTCTGCCGCGGGTTGATCTGCCGGCACAGGTTCAGCAATTCCAGGCCGTTCATGCCGCCCATCGCAAAATCGGTGATGAGCAGCGCCGGTTTGACCCGGGGAAAATCCCGCAGGGCCGCGAGCGGGTCGCGGAACACCCGCACATCGTAACCCAGCGGTTGCAGGACGACCGCCGCCAGTTCCAGCAGCAGCGGTTCGTCATCCACCACAAAAATCGTGGCAGGTGAACCCGGCCGGATGGATGGCTTGGGATCATTCATAACGCTCGCCACAGACAAGGAACACCCGAGCGGGGGCCGGGGCAAGCATCTTCTGGCAAAACATAGGATCTGGCCGATGACATACCATTCAACCATGGGGGCGGCCCGCCGGGAACAGCGAGACCTGCCGGCGGAGGGCCAGGGTCAAGTTTTAAACGTCATAACGGGCAAGGACCCGGTTCCGGCAAATTTGTCAGGGGCATTGGAAAATTCCCATTGCATCCGCCGGAATGTCCCCGTAACCTAGAAACAGCGATATCAATCGCATCAGAAAGCAGGGAATTGCGGTTATGAAAGAAAAACCAGCACCCATGTCAGCCAAGAAAAAAACCTCCGAGACCCCGGCAAAATCGTCGCCGGCAAAAAAAATCACCACCAAGGAAACGACCGAGCAAGCTTCCCCAGCCCGGCGAACGGGAAAAACCCTGGTGCAAGGCGTGGTCAGCGCCGCCAAAAAAATGTTCAAACCCCGGGCCGCCGCCGGCAGTTCCGGCGAGCCAAAAACCGAGGTGACCGCCGAGACCCTTGTCCGCCGCACCTACACGCGCCGGAAGAAAGCCGAAGTGCCGCCGATATTGCTCGAAGGCGACCAGCCGTTGCCGTCGCCGGTCAGCGGGCCCGGTGAAAAGTATTCACTCGGTCCGGTGCCGCCGGCGCCGAGTTTTCCGACGGCGGAATCGGAACTGCCCGAAGCCTATGGCACGAAAAAGCTGTTTCTCACCGCCCGCGATCCGCACTGGCTGTATGCGCACTGGGATCTGACGCGGGAGCAGCAATTGAAAATGAACGCGCAATCTTCGGACGGGCACCTGGTCCTCCGGATCTATGCCCACAAGCTTGAAGGCCATCCAACTTACGAAATCCACGTCCATCCGGAATCGCGGCACTGGTTCACGCACGTGGAGCGGGCGGGAAATTCCTACGTGGCCGAACTCGGCTATTATTCAGCGCTGGGCAAATGGACGCGGGTCTCGACCTCGAGCGGCACGATGACGCCGCCCGACGCCATGTCCCCCGAGACCGACACCGACTTCGCGACGATACCGTTTGAATTTCCGTTCGCCAAATTGCTGGAGCTGATCAAGGCCGCGGTCTGCGAGAACCTGCCGCTGGCGCAGGCGCTGGAGGAACTGCGCCGCCACGGCTATCCCGACCTGCCGCGGGTGACGGCGACCACGACGGTGCCGTTGCCGGCCCAATGGACGCCGGAACAGGAGCAGGCGCTCGCCAAGATCATCAACATCGACGCGGTGCGCCGCGTCTGGATGGGATCGCTGGAAATCACCGAACTGATCCGGCGGAAACTGGCGCACGAGGTCTCGTCGCTGGGGGCGTCGCAGTTGGGAGGCGGGTCGAGCTTGTCCAGTCCGTTCGGCGGGATGGAGCGGGAGAAAGGTTTCTGGTTCAATGTGAATGCGGAGCTCATCATTTACGGGGCCACGGAGCCGGATGCGAAAGTCACGCTCGGGGGGCATCAAATCAAACTGCGCCCCGACGGTTCGTTCAGCTACCGTTTTTCGCTGCCGGACGGGAACTACGATCTGCCGGCCGTGGCGGTATCCGCCGACGGCGACGATGCCCGCGCGGCCAACCTCAAATTCAGCCGCGCCACGGAATATCTGGGTGATGTGGGCACCCATCCGCAAGATCCCGCCCTCAAGCCGCCGCTGCCGGAAAACCTTGGATGATTATGGACGCGCCCGATCGCGGAGCCTTGATGCTGGTCCGCTTTATTGCCGTTTCGCTGATCTGCGTGACGCTGGTGGAGCTGGCATTGTATTGGGTGATCGCCCAGCACAACCGCACGCCGGTGGAGGTTTTTCCCTGCGTTTTGAAATCCATCCCGGCGGTTGCCGGCATCGTGATCCTGGTCAAGGCCAAAGCCGTTGCGGAGTGGATTTCGAACAAACTGGACGAATAAGGGTCAAAGCCCGCAGAACATGCAAGGTTATCTCGCCATCGTCCTGCACGCGCACCTGCCCTTTGTGCGCCATCCCGAGCACGAAAAATTTCTGGAGGAAAGCTGGCTGTTCGAGGCGGTCACCGAAACTTACATTCCGCTCATCCAGACTTTTGAAAACTGGCAGCGCGACGGCATCAATGCCCGGCTGACCCTGTCGCTCTCGCCGACGCTGTGCACGATGCTGCTCGACCCGCTGCTGCGCGGGCGTTACGAGCGGCATCTCAACAGCCTCATCGACCTGG
Organism: uncultured Verrucomicrobia subdivision 3 bacterium; assembly: GCA_903822015.1. Classification (GTDB taxonomy): domain Bacteria; phylum Verrucomicrobiota; class Verrucomicrobiia; order Limisphaerales; family UBA11358; genus UBA11358. Next base: position 5,688 of record CAIJNQ010000268.1, read on the forward strand.
CCGAAAAGGAAATCCACCGCACGCACTGGGATCGGGCCTTTCGCGAACTGGCGTGGATGTATCACCACAAATTTTCCCTGGCGCGCGAAACGTGGCGCTATTACGAAGGCAACCTGGTGGGGGTCTTCAAGCGGTTTCAGGACGAGGGCTCGCTGGAAATCATTACGACCGGGGCGACGCACGGCCTGCTGCCGCTGCTGGCCGATCATCCGCCGTCCATCCGCGCCCAGATCCTCACGGCCCGCGACCATTACCGGACGTGTTTCGGCCGGGACCCGCGCGGCATCTGGCTGCCGGAATGCGCCTACACC
>CAIJNQ010000269.1 GCA_903822015.1 uncultured Verrucomicrobia subdivision 3 bacterium
GCACATAAGTCCAACAACCGTATTTTGCCCAAAACTTTGCATCTATTGTACATGGCCAATGTCCCCCAACCTTCAACGGATACGGATTACCCCGGGATTAACTTTCCCCGGCCGGGCCCGGCAAGGCCGGTTTTCCGTTGGCAGGCTGCCGCCATCCCGTGCATATTCCCATCCCGCGCACAAGTGCCGCCAACCCGATATTGTCCAAAACTCAACATCCACGGACCCTCCACGGATCCAACTTATCCTGACATCAACAGGTTTAAACCCGATAAGAGACAAAGGGAAATTCAATGCAGTGAGCGATGTATTTTATGCGCATGAGCGATGATCGGTGTCAGAGGTCAGGAATATAAAGTTGGCAGTGGGCAGTTGGCAGCGTTAATCAGAGGTCAGAGGTCAGAGGTCGGAGGTCAGTAAATACAAAGGCGCAGTAGGCAGTTGGCAGTTGGCAGTAGGCAGTAAAACAAAGGCTGAAACCTGAAACTTGAGACCGGAGGTCAGAAGTCAGAGGTCAGAAGGCAGAAGTCAGAGGTCGGAGGTCGGAGGTCGGGGCCCTGATTAAAAAGGCTGAAAGGCTGGTGGTGCGAACATTTAACACTCAACATTTAACGCCCAGCGGCAGGTGATTGTAAATCAACCCCCGCTGCGGGCGAAAGCGGCGTGGCGCTTCGCTTCCCGCCGCAGTCCATACGGCGCCCGGTCCTACCGCACCCCCTGGAATTATCAAACACACTTTGAGCCGAATCATGAGTTGGAATCCAACGCAAAGGCGCCAAGCCGCAAAGTAAAGGCATCGAAACCCGCCCATTGATGGCAACTCAGCGGCAGTCAGGCATGGAAACAGCTGTAACTGGATGGTCCGGCGAGTGGATCCAACAAGCACTTATCCGGATTAGTAGTTACAGACATAGAAAGACCAAAGAGCCGGGCGCAGACCAAGACACGCAGATTAATCGCGGACGGGACCAATAAATAGTTGTTGAGAGTCTGGATATGAACTAATTTAGACAACCACTGAAGAAGGGTTCTTTGTTGAAGGCAATAGTTCAATCAGCACCACACAAGATCCGACAACCACCGGAGCCAGCGCGGCAGGATGACAAGAATGAAAATTACGTTACAACCTATTTTGCGGATTCACCCGACTTTGCCCCATCATTGTTCGGGCAAAGCGCGGCGTGAACCGGTCGTCCGGCCGCGGGTGGTTACCCGGCCGCGGGACATCGGGGTGGCCTGGCACAACTTTGGTCGCATCTTGAAGCGGATATTATCCGGCATGACATTCCCAACCAAGCTGGGCATCGGGTTATGGCTTTATGTGGCAGGGAGCGGGATGGCGACGGGGGCGACCTATTCCGTGATCAACACAAATGACAGCGGGGCCGGCAGTTTGCGCCAGGCGATCCTGGACGCCAACAGCAACCCCGGATTCAACAGCATCCAGTTCCAGATACCGGGCACAGGACCCTTCACCCTCAATCCGCAAAGCACCTATCCCCCGATCACCCAGCCGGTGGTGATTGACGGCACCAGCCAGGCCGGTTACGGCGGAGTTCCGCTGATCCAAATCAACGGAGCCGGCATCGGAGCCAACGGGGACGGATTGAACATCGCAGGCGGCGGCAGCACGATATCGGGCCTGGCGATATTCCGGTGCAAGCGCGACGGCATCCGGATAACCGGCCTAGGAAACAGCACGATTCAAGGCTGTTATCTGGGCACCGACGCCAGCGGCACCAATGCGCTGGGCAACCAGGAGGCGGGGGTTTATATCTACCGATCCTCAACCAACCTGATCGGGGGCACGACACCGGCCCAGCGGAATGTAATCAGCGCCAATTCGCATGGAGTTTACATTGACGACGGCAATCCGCCGCCGACGGGCAGCGGCAACCAAGTTGCGGGCAACTATATCGGGACGACCGCGACCGGCACGGCGATACTGGGCAACACCAATAACGGCGTCTACATCATACAAGCCCCGGGAAATTTCATCGGCGGGACCAGCCCCGGTGCGGGGAATCTGATCTCGGGCAATTATTTAAGCGGGGTCTATCTCTCCGGGGCCAGCGCCTATAGCAACGTGATCGCGGGAAACCTGATCGGCACCGACGTAAACGGGACCACCAGTTTGAGCAACCGGCTGGATGGCATCACTATTTATGGCGCCGGCACCAACCTGATTGGCGGCACGGCGGCGGGGGCGCGGAACATCATCTCGGGCAACAACGCCCGGGGCATACTGATCATCAACGCGGGCGCCGTGAACGCGAGCGCCAATGTCATCCAGGGCAATTACATCGGCACGGACATCAACGGGCAGGCCGCCCTGCCCAACCGCACCAACGGGGTGGTAATCTCCGCCGTTCCCGGCAATTTCATCGGCGGGACGAATGCCGGCGCGGGCAATGTCATAGCCGGGAATCTGCAGAACGGAATCCTCATCATCCTGAGCGGGGCCAACAGCAATGGCATCCAGGGTAATTACATCGGCACGGACCGGACCGGCACCAACGCCCTGCCCACCAGTTTCAGCGGCATCACGCTGAATGCCGCGACGGGAACCCTGGTGGGCGGCACCAACGCGGGGAGCGGCAATCTGATTTCCGGGAACGCACAGAACGGAATCTTTCTGGAAACCGCGAGTGGCGGGGCCGATCTGGTGCAGGGAAACCTCATCGGCACCGACAGGTACGGACGGACGGCCCTGAGCAACAGTTTTTCGGGCATCTGGATCGAATCCACCGGGAACCAGATCGGCGGACCGGTGGCCGCCGCCCGGAACGTCATCTCGGGAAACGGAAATCACGGGGTATATCTCAACGGCAATGGCGCCAGCAATAATGTGATTCAGGGAAATTACATCGGCACGGACGCCAGCGGCACGAAGGCGGTGGGGAACGGGATGAACGGGCTGTATTCCGGAATTTATCTCAACAGCGCCGGCGGCAACCGCCTGGGCGGAACCCAGGCCGAGACCGGCAACGTGATTTCCGGCAACGGCGACAAGGGAATATCGCTTAACGGCGCGGGCAGCACGAATAACTGGATGCAAGGTAACATCATCGGGGCGGATACCGGGGGCACCCAAGGGCTGCCCAATGCCAATGGCGGCATCTATATTTACAACGGAGCGAACAACACCATCGGCGGGACGAATGCGGGCGCGGGCAACCTGATCTCCGGCAACAATGCCGACGGCATTTACATCTCCGCCGCGAACAACACGATCATCCAGGGCAATTACATCGGCACGCAGGCCGACGGGGTTAGCCCGCTGGGCAACCTGTGGCACAACATCGAGTTCCTGAACAATTCCAGCCAGGGACTGGTGGGGGGAATGGCGGCGGCGGCGGACAACCGCATCGCCTACACGCGAACCGCACAATATGACGGGGTGCGCATCCGGACGGGCAGCATAGGCAACCGGATCTGGCGCAACTCGATCTTTGCCAACGGGGCGGGTTCCGTGAACGGACTGGGGATCTGCGTCGGCGCGGTAGGCGTGACCACCAACGGGCTGCCGGTATTGACGTCGGTGACGAGCGGCACGACGGCGGGCCTGCTGGTCCGGGGCACACTGACCAACACGCCGCGCACCACTTTCCAACTGCAACTATACGCCAACCCGACACCGAACATCTCAGGTTACGGCGAAGGTTATCTCTGGCTGGGAACCACCAACATCACGACGGATGCCACCGGGGTGGCGAACTTCCGCTGGGCGATGAACACGAATGTGCCCGCCGGACAGTATCTCGCGGCCACGGTTACCGATGCCACCAACAACACGAGCGAGTTTTCGGCGGATATGCTTGTGCCACCGGCCGCCTTCAGTTTAATGGCCTCCAATTACCTGGCGTATATCTCGACGAATTATGAATCGGAGCTGGTCACCAACCCGATCACCGGGGAGATCACCACCAATCCACCGGTCGCCGTGGTCGTCAACAACTATGCGAATGACTATTATCTCACCTGGCCGACCAATCCGGCGGGGCTGGCGGTGATGCAAACGACCTCGCTGACCGCCACGGCAACGTGGCAGCCGGTGACCAACGCGCCAACCCTTTACAGCAACTTATTCCAGATTGCCCTGCCCTTGAGCACCGAGGGCAACGGGTATTTCCGCCTGCAGATCAATTGAAGGCAGGCAGGCTTAAGGCATTTACTTTCACCCGCGATGAAGACCGACGACCTGAAATGAAGAAAGCCGGCGAAACCTTTCACAGGATGGTCCGGAAGGCGCTGAGCCGGTTTTCAGCCAGACGGGCGCCAGCGGCCACCGCCGCGGCGCTGGCCGGGGCGATCCTGTCAATGCTGCCCCTGACCGGCCGGGCGCAATACCCGACGAGCGGCCGGCTGTTCACCCTGCAGCAAAGCGGGCCGGTTTCCAACCGGCTGAACGTGGTGATTTTTTCCGAAGGCTACACCACCAACGACCTGGCCAATCATTTCCTGGCGGATGCCACCAATGCGATGGACAACCTGTTCTCATATGAGCCGTATCAAGAGTATCAGAATTATTGCAATGTCTATGCGATCGCCGTGCCCTCGATCAATTCCGGTTCGACCCACCCCTATTATCTAACAACCAACAACACATTTTTCGGGAGCAGTTACGATCCCGCTTATGACTACATCATCACCCTACCCGCGACCGGCCTGGTTAAAATGACCAACCTGGTGAACAGCCTGCTACCCCAAGCCGGTTTGCCGGTGGTGCTGGTCAATGACGTCCTCGACGGGGGCGGCGGCGGGGTGGCGGATGTGATTTCACGGGGGGCAGGCCAGCGGGAAATACTGTGCCATGAAACCGGCCATACGCTGGGCAAACTGCAGGATGAATACGATTACGGCTACCCGGATTTGAACTTGAACATCGTCACGGCGGCGGCCAACACGAGCCAGACGACCAACCCGATCAGCTGGAGCGCCTGGATCACGAACGGAACCCCGATCCCCACCCCCGTCAACACGATGCCCGCCGGCACGGTCGGCCTGTTTGCGGGAGCCAATTATCAGACCACCGGCTGGTACCGACCGCAAGAGGATTGCATGATGCGCACGCTGGGGAGCCCCTTTTGCGCGGTTTGCTCGGAAGCGCTGGTGAAAGCCATCGGCCAGAAAGCCCGGGTGCCGGACAACGGCAATCCGGCCACCAACGGAATCATCACGTTTACCAACCTCCAGAGCCAACTCTTCAGCATCATCGAACCGCAACCGTTGACGCACAACCTGGCCAATCAATGGACGGTCAACGGCACGCCGGCGAGCGGCGCCACCAATCTCACTTTTTTATTCTCACCGGGCCAGTATACCAACGGCAACTACACCCTCAAAGTGACGGTCCATGATCCGACTCTCCTAGTCAGGACCGACCCCAGCAATTATCTGGGCGGTTCCTTGACGTGGAAGCTGAGCGTCAATGTGTATCAATTGAATCTGGACAACATCCGGCTGACGTCGGCGGGCGGGTTTACCTTTCGGGCCAGCGGCAATGCCCCTTATGGATTCGTCATTCAGGGATCCTCCAACCTGATGAACTGGCAGGCGCTGGCCACCGGTTCACTATCCGGCGGGCTATATTATTTCACCAACGCAACCGCCACCCGGGGGAGTTACTATTATCGCGCCAGACTGCAACCCTAGGGCCATCAATGCTGCCATGCTGCCATTGACACACATAGTTTCCCGGGGGACAAAGCGCCAGAGAACGGGAGCACTCCAAAACGCTGCGCGCGGTCCAGTGGCCGCTGGCAAACGCGCCAGGTTCGTGAAGGGCGGCGGACCACCGCCGCTATCGGGCGACCGACGAAGGTGCCTATGTTACCTGAATCCGCCATAGCCAAAAGCGAAATACCTCGCCGCATCGCCACCTCATTCCTATCAAGCCAGCGATAATAAAAAAGGCGTTTTGCAAGAAGCAAAACGCCTTTGATAAAGAAGCCGGATTACCGGGACAGCCGGAGCGAGCGCCGGCCCCAGACAAGCAGGGCGACCGCACCCAAACCGAACAAGGCCACGCTAGAAGGTTCAGGCACCGGGATGGCGGTTCCCGAAATGGCGGCCAGAAAATTGATGGTACTGCCCGGGACATAATTCAAATTCCAAGTCCCGTTGTTCATCCAGTAATCCGTGTAATTATCGCCAACGCTAGGCCCGGCAGCGGTGGACAATACCAACCCGGCTTGCGCCCCGCCTCCCCCCAAAGCCGAAAAACTGACCGCCCAAGTGAAACTATGGGGGACGTCGATACTCAAACCCGAATAAGACACCAAAGTTCCCGACGGGTAACTTGTCCCGAAGGTATAGGTGTCGCTCCACAGCGAGGTTGAAGGGGCGCCGCCGGCGCCATCATTGGCCAAGATGGAAACCGTATAGGCGGCCGAGGGGGAAACCCCGATGGAATAAAGTTCAAAGGAAAAGTCGGTAATATTGGCGCCCACCCCGAGATCCGCCAGGATGATTTGATCCCCGATCTGGTTTCCCTGGGCATCAAACGTTCCAGCCGGAGTGCCCAGATTGTCATACAAGGAATCGGCATGCAGGGCCAAAACTGATGCGGCCACCAGACAGGCCAGCCCGGATTTTTTCAACATTGAAGAATTCATATTTTATTTATTTATTTGTTATCAACCATCCACCCGGTCCGGCTTAAACTCCGAGCAGTTCCATCATGCTTCACTCCCAAGAGTTTCTGAGTTATCCAATGTGAACACAATAAAGCCACTGCCGACACAAATGGAATTTAAATGCATTAAATGATGGTATTTTGTCATTAAGCGATGATTTGCGAATTTATCCGCGTGCTTTAAAAACCGCCGGATGGAAACCTGCGTCAACATTCCATCCCAGTGATTAATAAAATCTCTTAATTTCAGGTCGTTGCCAATATTAAATACTTTACAATTTTTGCTGTGCGATTCCGACTTCCGGTAATGGCCGGCGAGGGGGCTGTGCCGGGGGGGGGAACGTGAATTCCACGGCGGTCGCGGCCAGGGTATTTGCATCAATCCCTCAAGCGAGGGAAGGAGTTGACGGACCACGTTTTTTTTGAGCCGATCCACAAATCACGCAGCGATGCGGAATCAGTTTTTTCGAAAGCAGTCATTTAGCGGTTGGCCCGGTTTCGGCCCAGGGACAGGGATTTCAAACCGGCGCGTTCGCCAAAGCCCCACCAACAATCAATATCCCCGCTGCACCCCGCCACATCATTGCCGTCAATGGTCTGGTTCCGGCCGCGCGGCAACCCACTAAAGGGTTAATCAAAAACGCGCCCCCGCCGGTTTTCCACCCCCATGCAGTTCATCGCCACATCACGCCGGTCCCTGCCCTAGGGCCTGTTAACACTATTTGACAAACTGGGGGTTTGCGGCATTCTTGCCGGGCATGGAGCTAACTGAGAACCAGTTTCAACGGATTGCTGATTGCCTGCCACGCCAAAGAGGCAA
>CAIJNQ010000270.1 GCA_903822015.1 uncultured Verrucomicrobia subdivision 3 bacterium
GACTTGTGGCACCGGCGGCATGTTGCTCTCGTGTGTCACGCACCTGCGCCGGCAAAAAAAAGAGTGGCGCAACGTGAAGTTGTTCGGGCAGGAGCGCAATCTCATGACCTCCTCCATCGCCCGGATGAATTGTTTTCTCCATGGCATCGAGGATTTTCGCATCGAGCGCGGCGACACGCTGGCCGAACCCAAGCTGGTGCAGGGCGACCGCCTGATGCGTTTCGACGTGTGCCTGGCCAACCCGCCATATTCCATCAAGCAATGGGATCGCGCCGCCTTTGCCTCTGACCCGTGGGGACGGAATCTTTACGGCACGCCGCCGCAGGGCCGCGCCGACTACGCTTTTCAACAGCACATCATCCAGAGTTTGAATCCCAAGACCGGACGTTGCGCCGTGCTTTGGCCGCACGGCGTGCTGTTCCGTCAGGAAGAAGCGGACATGCGCCGCAAACTCATTGAGGCCGACCTCATCGAATGTGTGCTCGGTCTCGGTCCGAATCTTTTTTACAACTCGCCGATGGAGGCGTGCGTCGTCATTTGCCGCACCGCCAAACCCAAGGCGCGGAAAAATAAAATCCTGCTCATCAACGCTGTCAACGAAGTCACCCGCGAACGCGCCCAGAGTTTTTTGACCGACGATCATATCGAACGCATCGTTCAAGCCTACGAGCAGTTCAAGGATGAACCCGGCTTCACCCGCGTTGCCACGCTGGAGGAAATCCGTGCCAAGGACGGCAATTTGAGCATCCCGCTTTACGTCGCGCCGGCCGCGAATGGTGCATCGGATGCAAGCTCGGCGGCAGCGAGCCAGCCCGGTCTTTCGGCGGCTCTCAACGGCTGGCTGGAAAGCGCCGCCAAAACCCGCAAGTCCTTGCAGTCACTAATAATCGCAGCCGATGACTGACCGGAAATCACCTGAAATGCAGCTTGTTTTTGTCAGATATACGCATATCTTTATCTGACTAAAAATATGGGAAAACATATTCAATCCATTGACCGGAGAATCCTTGCTCGCATCCGGGCGCAGGGCAAGGCGCGCGTCTTCACGCCCGCCGATTTTCTCGATCTCGGCACGCGGGCTGCGGTGGATCAGGCCCTGTCGCGCAATACGCGGGCGGGGATTCTCAGAAAAGTGGGTCGCGGTCTTTACGACCTGCCGCGAAATCACCCGCTCTTCGGGCGGCTTTCCACCACCACGGATGCCGTGGCCAAAGCGGTCGCCAAACGGGACAAAGCCACGCTGCACACCTCGGGCGCACATGCGGCCAACATACTGGGACTCTCCGACCAGGTGCCCATGAAGCTGGTTTACCTGACCGATGGCCGCAAACGCCAAATCCAAGTGGGCAAATCTCCGATCATTTTCAAGCACACCACGGCCCGGACCGTGAAAACCAAAAATCCCGCCAGCGCACTCGTCATTCAGGCACTGCGTTGGCTGGGCCGCAAGCATGTGGATGACGACACCATTGCCCGCTTGCGGCGCAACCTCAAACCGGCTGACCGCGCCACCTTGGTGCAGGACGCGCCGCAAGCGCCCGGCTGGATCGCCGACATCTTTCACCGGCTGGCCAAGGATTAAATTTCCGTGAATGCCTACCTTCAACTATCGCCTGCCGACCAGGCTGCTGCGTGCAATGAATGCAGTCGCCGGCTTTCGCAAGGACCTCCGGTAAGCGTCGGCGTGGATCGCCGACATCCTGCACTAATTCAGAGAACTGATTTCTCCGCTTGAGTCGTCAACCAAAACCCGTCATAAATATTCCTGACATGGCGCTCCCCGATTTCAATGCACAGGGTCTTTTGCCTGAAGGCGTTCATCCGGCAACCACAGCCGATTTGAAAGACCGTTTCGTCACGTCTTTTCCGACCAGTGTCCGGCGGCAAAAAGTTTTCGACAATTTCTGCCGTTACCAGGCTGCGGTCGCTGGTTTTGGTGTTCATGCCACGCAATGGGTGGATGGATCATTCGTGGACCAGTCCCGGCTCGATCCCGATGATGCGGATGTGGTGAACTTTTGTGATTTTTCTGCGCTGAATGCGCTTCTGCCAGCCACTCAAATCCAAGTGGCGCCGTTGCTCGACGGGCGCGATTCCACCAAGACGACTTACGACACTCACACCTTTCTCGAAGTTCGGTTCCCGGCCGGGCATCCGCTGGCGGCAAACTCCGAAAACCGTCGCAAGTATTGGCGCGATTGGTTCTCCCGCCCGCAGGATTACAGCGGGCCGAAAAAGGTTGAAGCCCTCTGGCGTGGCCGTAAAGGAATCGTGCAAATGAACGTCGGCAATGCTACTCTGTGTCCAGCCATCAGTGATGCAATCTAAATGAGCACGCTCCGTCCATCCTCTGAAATTGAGGCGCAGTTGGAAGCCTTTCTGGCGACCCTGCCGGCGGGTGTCACTGCGCCTCCGGCGGACGACTTTGCTGCCGGGTTGCAATGGAGTTCGTGGCAGAATCATCGGCAGGAACTCGAACGGGAACTGGAAGCCGCGCGGCTGGACGAATTGGCCGAGGCGGACTTGATGTTCGCGTTTTCCGGCGCACCCGTGTTTCAACATGACATCAAAGCCGGATTCCTTGGCGCGTTTTTGAGCAAGACGCAAAGTCTCATCAACGCCCTGGCCCAGGCCATGGAACAAAAACCCACCGAACGCGGCAGCATTGCCAACAGCCTCGTCGAAGATTATCGCTTGCTCTTCGCGGGCACCTTTCCGTCTTCGTTCGGGTTGCGCCTTCGTTTGCATTCCAGCAACGAGTTGGGCCGCTTGCACCTTTCGCAAACCGCCGCTGTCTTGGATCAATTTTGCACCTTGATTGACCCCGATCTCGGCCAGGCCGAACTGGTGAAAGCCGTCGCGTCCCAGCGCGTTAAAACCCACTATTACGACTTGGTGGAAATTCTCAGCAAAGAAGGCGCGCAGATGACCGTGCGCACCAAGGCGCGGCTGAAGGGCTTCAAAATCAATGCCCAGCAGGCCCGCGACCGCGCGACGTGGATGGATGGTTTGACCGAATCCACCGCCGTCCTGCCGTTGGAGGGCATCCTCACCGGCGGCAGCATCGCCACCAACAAATTCGAGCTGGAGGTGGACGAGGAATTTTATCGCGGTCGCATTTCGCCGGAAGCCAAGGCGCAGATGAAAGATTTGAAACTGGGCGAGCGCGTCACCGCCGAGGTCATTGAAACCACATTTTTCGCCGAGGAAGCTGTGGTTGAGGGACACGCCACTTATTTCCTCAAAAGCATTGCTCGGGTCGTCTGACCCGTATGCAAGCCACGGCTGAGAATCTTCCCAAGCTCAAGCCCAATTCAAATTGGGCCAGGCTGCCGCTGTTCAATCGCAAGAACTGGTTGCGGGTGCGGTTTGATGATGTGGTGGAGAATCTCAACGAGACGTGCGATCCGGCGGAGGCCGGTTTGGAGCGCGTCGTTGCGATGGAGCATCTGGAGCCGGGTTCGCTGCACATCCGGGCGTGGGGCAATGTGGCGGACGGCACGACGTTCACGCGGCGCTGCCGGCCGGGGCAGGTGCTGTTCGGCAAACGCCGGGCGTATCAGCGCAAGGTGGCGGTGGCGGAGTTTGACGCGGTGGTGTCCGGCGACATTTATGTGCTCGCACCCAAGGGCGACCGGCTGCTGCCGGAACTGCTGCCGTTTCTCTGCCTCTCGGAGCGGTTCTTTCAGCACGCGGTCGGAACATCCGCCGGGTCGCTCTCGCCGCGCACCAACTGGAGCAGTCTCGCCAGCTTTGAGTTCGACCTTCCGCCGCTCGACCA
>CAIJNQ010000271.1 GCA_903822015.1 uncultured Verrucomicrobia subdivision 3 bacterium
CTCCCCTGCACCGCAGGCCAACATTGACAAGTCTGCTGAGCCTAGTGACTGGAACCTGGAAGCGCTAGCCGGCAAGATGAGGCAGTACTGCTACCTGCTGGAGGACCTCACAGCTGACACGCTGATGCAGCAGGCCAGGGCAGGTGACGAAGGCCGCGTCCGGCTTTATGAAGTGCATCTGCCGGAGCAGACCATTGACGGCGTGATTTTCAAACCCACCACCCAATTTCTCCGCATCGAAGGAGGCGGAGCCTACACCCAATAAGCAGGCGAAGCCTGCATCAACCACAACCAAGAAAGGAAAAATGCACATGAAAAAAGTAATCGTAGCAGCCCTCATCGCCCTGCCACTGGCGTTTTCCGCCCGCGCGCAGTGGGTCGTCTATGACCCGGCAATGAACACACAGCAGATATTGGATGAAATTCAGAACCTCGCCCAATACGCCCAGATGATCAATAACCAGGTGCAGCAGATTCAGATGCTCACCAGCCAGTTGACCGAGTTCAAAAACTACGAGGCCGTGTTCGGCAATCCGGGCAAGGTGCTGCTGTCCATGGTCGCACCGCTGGATGCCGACTTGAAAAACCTTGAGCCGGGGCTGAACCTCGAAAATCTGGTGGCCAATGCCAACGGCAACATCGCGCTGAACTTTAATGATTCAGGCATCTACGCCACGGTGGGCACCAGCTTCCAGACGCCCGGCGGCCAGACCATCCAACGGCCTGCCAATCAATACGAGCCGTTCTCGGCCATCATCAATACCGCCAGCAATTATGTCGCGGTTGCCGACAACGCGGCGCAACGGCGCGCGGCCATCAAAGACCAGATCGCGCAGACCACCCAGCAACTTCAGGGTGCCACCACCGATGCCGAGGTGCAAAAGTTGCATGGCGTGCTCACCAGCCTGAACGGTGATTTGGCCAGCACGGATGACGAGGTGAATCAGGCCGCGTCCGCCGCGATGGTGCAGGACATCCAGAATCGGAACGACCAGCAGAAACAAATCGTGGCGTTGACCGAGCAGCAGAACGCCGAGTTCGCGGAATCCATCAGCAATTACACGGCGAAGTTTCAGCTGCTGAACGCACCGGTGCCGTTCCCCGCGCCTTAACCATCAACTATCAACTTTCAACCATCAACTTACCGTGGCCACGTTCGACAGCATCTTTCCCACATTCCTCGCCAAATGTGGTGATCTCCACACCTTGCTGTTGAGCGTGGCCTTCGCCCTGTTCATCGTCGGCGTCATCGCCACCGTGCAGCACCGATCCTCGCACAAATCCATTCTGAACCTGCTGCTGCGGCTTTTGATTCTCACGTCGCTGCTCGTGTTCCTGCCAGTGTGGGGCAACACGCTCCAAAATCTGTTGCAGGACTCCATTCTTTCCGGCTTGGGCGTTGACCCGGCCCATGTCTATCAGCAGTTCAACCAACTCCTCATCATCAAGCGCGACCCCACAACACAAACGTCCTGGTGGAATGTCATGTCGCAGCTCCACAATTATACCACCGACCTCATCATCACCGCTGTCCTCTGGCTCGTCGGCCAGTTTGCTTCCTTGATGATGTTCTGGGCCTACATCTTCCAGACCATCATCCTCAATCTGGGCTACGCGCTTTCGCCCTTGCTCATCGGCTTCATGGCGATTCCGGCGTTGAAACACACCGGCAACCGCTACCTCTTGAATCTCGTCGGAGTTCTCTTGTGGCCGCTGGGCTGGGCGCTCGCCGCGCTCGTCACCCAGGGCATTCTCGATTTCATGACCGATCCCACTTTTGAATATATTGACCCCACTTCCACGCTGCCCGATTTGCAAAAAACCATCGGTGTTGCCGTGGTCGGTTTCTTGATCATTTTCAGCACCGTCGCCGCTCCCGTCATCATTCCAAACTTCATCGCGCACGGCATTCAGGCCGGCGGCGCGTTGCTCGCGGGCGGCATCAGCAGTGCGCTGCAAACCGCCGCCACGACTGCGGGTGCTGCCGCCAGTGCCGCACCCATCGGCATACCCGCCGTCACCGCCGGCGCGGCGGGCATGGCGGCGTTGATGAGCACCATGTCATCCGCCGCCAACAAGGGCAGCGCCGGGGCCATCATCCTCGCCGGGTCCGGCCGGCCGCCACGCTCCGCGCGCGGTCGGCCCGGTGACGACATCACCGGCGACAAATCCGTCCGCGACCTGATCGCCAAATCCAAACCCAATTATTACTGACCTATGGAAACAAAAAATACTCCAACAAATTCTTCGGCAAAAGTGGCAGCCCGCAAGAACTTCGACCTGACGCGGCTGCTGGTGCTGCGCGACCGTCTGCCGTGGTTCTGGTTTTTCTTCACCATCACCGTGCTGCTGCTGTCGGCGATTGACCGTTACCACATCGTCTCCCAGTTCAAACAGCGCGAGCGTGTCGTCATCATTGATCCCGCCGGAACGTATTACTTGAGTCCGCTCCTGCAATTTTCGGAGGCGAAGGATTTGCACGTCCAGCAGGCCGAACTCGCGACGATGGCGTTCCTCGAACGCAATCCCAGGGATTTCGACAATCCTGATCTGCTCAAATTGATGTTCCTCAAATCCGCGCTGGGCAAGGCGCAGAATGAGAAAGTTAAAGAGTCGGTCGAATTTCGTGCCAAGCAGCTGCACCAGAAGGCCGAAATTGGACAGATAGATATATTGGCGACACGTGATAACGAGGTGCTGGCCGCCGTTACCGGCCAGATCATCCGCAGCGGCATCTTTCAAGACAAGGCGTTCACCGAGGCGTTTCCGTTCACGCTCCGGTTGCGTCTCATTCGCAACCCCAACATGGCCCTGAACGGACGATTCCCCACCGCCGTGGGCGACTTCAAATATGAAATCAATCGCCAATAAATTATCGCACACCGTCTCGGTTCTGTTCACCGTCACGATGTTCAACGTTGCCGTGATCCAAGCGCAACCGCCGCAGTCCATCCAACAGGTCTGGCTGGATGATCGCACCGCCGTGTCCGTGCCGGTCGCCACCAACCGCGTCACCACCATCAGTTTTCCGGGTCCCATCGAGGCCATTGACGGTGCCGGCATCACGGTTGACGGCAAAACGCCCGGTCTGTTTCAACTCGCCCACACCAAAGGTTCGGCGTTTCTTTCCGTGCGCGCCCTGTTTCCAAAAGCGTCCGCCAATCTCAATATCCGATGGAGTAATCAGACGTATGTTTTTGAACTGACAGAAAGTGATCAGCCGATGTTGTCGCTAAACCTCGCAGCGATGCCGACACCGGAGGAGGCAGGCGTCAGCCATGCTCCCGTAGTCAGTCCGATAAAACTTCTATCGTTGCTCGACAAGGCCAGGGCGTTTCCTTTGCTCAAAGCGCAACAGCCCGAAACCGTGGCCGACGTGGACTTCACCACCTACGACGGCCAGCCGCTGGTCAGCGATTTCAACGATTACGAAATCCAGATCGAGGAAGCCTTCCGGTTCAACGCCGAGGACACATTGGTATTTCGTCTCGCAATTACCAACAAGACGGACATGCCCCTGGTTTATCAGCCGGACAGTTTTGCGCTGCGCGCCGGCAACCGGCTCTATCCGCAGTCCATCAGCGACGCCGACGGTTTCGTGCCGCCCAAGGGCCGGAACATCGTTTATTTCGCCGTCAGCGGCACGCCTGACGGCGGGCGTAATGAACTGTCGCTGCGCAATGCCTTCACGGTTTTGTTGACGCGTCTTTCAGCCCCGCCGCCACCGCCATCCGTTGTCACGACAACCAACGCTCCTATTGTGCATCCCATCCATTCACCCCGAGGCCAGCCATGAAACCACGCGATTTTCTCAATTTTTTCAAAACCAAGAGCGGCAAGCTGTTTGCCTTTTGCGCACTGTTCGCCGCCGCGCTGATCATCTTCAGTGTCGTCCGCAAACATCATGCGTCCGCCGATGATGCGGTCAGCGTCACCGTGCTGGCCACCAATGCCACGGACAGGCCGCAGGTGGTGCAGTCCGTCACCCGGCCGATGCTGGCTTTTTATCCACCACCGCCCAAACCGGAGCCGACGAATCTCCCGTCATCGTCGCCATCGGCTTTTCCGAAACCATCTCCGCTGCCGGTGGTGCCCGTGAACCAAACAATAACTCTCTCGCCCATCAGTTTGTTTGCCGACAGTTCGGCGGGAATTCCGCCGGCCAAAAAGTTGAGCGCGGTGTTTGCCCCGTTCGGACGGCTGATTCCCTGCGAAACCGTGGTTACGGTTGACTCGGCTTCCATCCAGACACCCATCGTCGGCTTGGTCACTGAGAACATCTATTATGGTGGCAGGCTGGTTATCCCGGCGGGCACGGAGATTCATGGAACGGCCCAAACCGACCATCAACGTGAACGCATCGCCAGCGGCAACATCTGGACGTTGATCTGGCAAAACGGGATGGAAATGCAAATCAAGGCCATCGCCCTTGACCGCGAGTTTGCAAACAACACCAACCAGACCGGCTGGGCCATCACCGAC
>CAIJNQ010000272.1 GCA_903822015.1 uncultured Verrucomicrobia subdivision 3 bacterium
GTGGGTTTTCGAGCACAACGGGCTGAATCCGAGCTATCTCCTCGGCGGCATCCCGAACAATTTTTCGCAGGGCGCACGGTTCACGGACAGCGACTGGTTCATCATCGAGGGCGACGAATATGACACCGCGTTCTTCGACAAGCGCAGCAAGTTCATCCATTACCAGCCGGAAATTGCCATCATCAACAATCTGGAATTCGACCACGCCGATATTTTTGAAAATCTGGCGGCGGTGAAGAAAACCTTCAGCCATTTCATCCGGCTGGTGCCGCGCAACGGGCTGCTGCTCGGCAACGGCGACGACGCGAATCTCAAGGAACTCCTCAACGTCACGCATTGCCCGGTGAAAAAGTTCGGCCTCGGCGGTGATTACGCGGTTTATGCCTTCAACATTCGCTACGGTCCGACGGCGACGGAATTTGAAATTCCCAGCTTCAAGTTCCATTTGAACCTGGTTGGCGAACTGAATGTCCGCAATGCGCTGGCCGTCATCGGGGCGGCGAAACATTGCGGCCTCTCGAACAAGCAGATCCAAAGCGCGTTCGACACATTCAAGGGCATCAAGCGGCGCATGGAGGTGAAGGGCATCGCGGGCGGCGTGACGGTGATCGATGATTTCGGGCATCACCCGACGGCCATCCGCGAGACGCTCAGCGCGCTGCGCATCAAATACGCGAAGGAAAAAATCTGGGCCATCTTCGAGCCGCGCACCAACACGACGCGCCGGAATTATTTCCAGGCGGAACTGGCCGATTCCTTTGCCGACGCCGACGCGGTGGTGGTGGCGCAAATCGCGCGGCTGGAATTGCTCGCGCCGGAGGAGCGCTTGAATCCGCAAAAGCTGATGCAGGACATCGGCGCGACCGGCAAGCCGACGGCGTATCTGCCGGATGCGGACGCCATCGTCGCGCACCTGGCAAAAAACGCGCAGGGCGGCGATGTGGTGGTGGTCTTCAGCAACGGCGGCTTCGGCGGCATCCATGCCAAGCTGCTGGCGCGGCTTGGTGGATGCTGACCATGGCGGCGTCCCGGCAGAGCGCCGCAAATCTCAAATCTACAAGTGCGGCTTTCTGCCGAAAGCCGCTACCAGAAAACTTCACTGTTCAATGATGCGGTAGTAGCGAGTGGTGAAGTTCGACGAGTTGGTGTCCTGCAGCAGCAGCATCCCGTTGGTGAGGCTCAAGGCGTTGGGCAGCGTCGCCCAATTCACGAGGTCGGTACTGGCCTGCGCTGAGAAGTTGGCGAGGTCGGACGGCGAGAGCAATCCGCCGTTGGCGTCGGTCGAGGTCAACTGGAGCGAGCCGTTTGGCAGCAGCACCGGCGCAGCCAGGAGCTGCGGCACGAGGACTTTCAATACGGCGTTGCTGCTGACGGCGCTGCCACCGGCACCCGTAACTGTGACCGCATAAGTGCCATTTTGTGCGCGGCCCACGTTATTAAGCAGGAGAAAGGGACCGTTGCCGCCGACGGGGTTTCCATTCTGCAGCCATTGATAGTTCAGCCGGATCTGGCCCGAGACCGGCTGCCCGGAAGCGGTCACCTGGAAGAAGGTGTTGGTGCCCAGGTTGACGATCTGGCTGACGGGCTGGACCGTAATTTGCGGCGGAGCCGGGACATAGGTGAATTGATCCACCCAGCCGGCGTCCAGACCCATGTCAATGCTGACGTCCTTGGAATAGCGCCACATCAACACATTCGTGCCGGCGGCGACGGGGATGCTGACCTGCGACCAGCCCGGCGAGCCGGAAATGCTCGTCTGCACGATGCCGTTGATGCGGAATTCGAGGATGTCGAAATCCTGCTCCGAGGAAACATTCCACCAGAAGGTGTAACTGCCCGGCCAGTTGGTAGCCACGGTGGTTTGCAGGATGGTTTCCTGCAACGCCCCGATGCCTCCGCTCTGGGCCGCGGACACGCCGTCGTGGGTGAAGTTGGTTTCACCGAACCACTGCGCGTTGCCGCTGGTGTTCCAGCTATAGAGATAATTGCCCTTGGCGTCCGCCGGAGTGTTCAGCGCATCGCCCAGCGGAATGAACGTGGTCACCTTGACATATTTGCTGGCGGCGACGCCGTAGGCGTTGCTGGCAACCAGTTGATAAACGCCCGTCGGGATATAACGGATGGGACCGAATTGCAGCGACGGATTGTTCGTCAGGACCAGCGTGTCATTGGTGGCGCCCGGCACGTTGGTGCCGTTCAATTGCCACTGGTAATACACCGGCTGAACGCCGGCGCATTTGGCAGCAAGCATGATGTTCGTCCGGGCGGTGGCAATGACGGACCGGTTCCACGGCTGGACGGTAAAGGACGGCGCGCGGGTGCCGAACAAGGCCAGGTCATGGTCGCCGCTGCTGGCAATGGCGATGACGTTGGCCAGGTCGGGCGGGACCGAGCCGGAAGTGGAAGTGGGGCCGTTGTAATAACTGCCCAAGGTCAGGATGGTGCCGTCGTTGCGCAGGGCGACACTGTGGTTCCCACCGGCGGAGATGGCCACAATGTTGCTCCAGGTCGCCGGAATGGTCGCCTGGCCGGAGACATTATTTCCCCAACCGAAGACCGTGCCATTCGCGCGCAGAGCGAGGAAATGCGAACTGCCCGCGGCGACGGCAATGAAGTTGGAGGCGATAGATGTGAAGTATTGGCTACCGCCATTTAAACCCCAAGTGACCACCGAACCATCCGAACGTAAGGCAATACTGTCCGATCCGCCGGCGGCGATGGCCACGACATTGGTCGCCGCCACATTGGTGGTCTGTAAATAACTATTTTGTCCCCAGCCCGCGACGGTGCCATCCGATTTCAACGCCAGGTCGTGATAATCGCCGCAAGCAATCGCCGTGACGCCGCTCAATCCCGCCGGCACATTCGTTACGCCATATTGGTTGTTGCCGATGGCATACACCGTGCCGTCGGATTTCAACGCCAGACTGTCGCCGTAACCCGCCGCAACAGCGGTGACGATGGAATTGCTCAACGCCGAGAAATTCGTCTGGCCGAAAGTGGCGAATCCCCAGCTGGCAATTTTTCCGTCCGACTTCAGCGCCAGATAAGGCCCATACGAATTACCGGTGCCCTGATTGCCCACGGCGATGGCGGTCGCATTGGTCACAATGATGGATGGATCGGTGGGCAGATAGCCCCAGGCCTTGGCGAACAGAACGCGCTCGTAAATTGATGGACTGGTTACGGTGGTAAACTGGTTGCTTGCGACGACGCGATAATAACCCGACTGACTGGCCAGCGCTGGATCAAAGACCAGACCGTCACTATTTGCACCGGAAACAGCGGTGAAATTACTCTGGATGTTCGTTGAGTAATACCACTGGTAGCTCACCGGCCCGCTGCCAAGGACGGTCACACCCAGTGTGACCTTGCTGCCCTGATAATTGGTTTGGGTAGTCTGACCAGCCGGCGCGCTCAAAAACGTCAGCACGCTGTTGCTGATGACCGTCAGTGGCGCGGGCAAGCTCAACGCCGTGTTGAGGTTGTTGCTGACGAACAACTGATAATTGCCGGCGTTGCCGAATTGGACATTGGAGATGACCAGGCTGGGGTTGGTGGCGCCGGGAAGGTTCGTGCCATTCAGCCGCCATTGGTAACTCAGGGGCTGCGCGCCCGCGGCGGAACCTTGCAGCGTCACGCTGCGGCCGGTAAATGCTGTTTGGCCGACCGGCGGTTGCAAGATGACCGGACTGCCGTCGTTGACCAGAGCAAGGCCGTGATACGTTGCGGCGGCGATGGCGATGGAAAGCAGATTGCTCAAGGCCGCCGGCGGAATCGTCTGGTTGTAGACATTGGCGCCCCAGGCGACGACGGTGCCGTTGGCGCGCAACGCCAGGCTCAGCGTGTCGGCAAAACCGTTCTCGGTGGAGATGGCGATCACATTAGTGAGGCTGGCCGGCAGATTGGTTCCGAGTCCGGTGCCCCACGCCACCACCGTGCCGTTGGATTTCAGCGCGAGGCTGTGGGTATAACCGGCGGCGATCGCGGTCACATTTGCCAGGCCGGCGGGGACACTGATGGCCGGCAGCGCGGAAACGGATCCCCACGCCGCGACCGTGCCGTCGCTGCGCAGCGCCAGCGAATGCGAGAAGCCGCAGGCGATGGCTGTGATGTGGCTCAATCCTGACGGTATGGCGAACGGCGGAGATCCCCAGCCGACAACCGTGCCCTCGGCCCGCAGTCCCAACCCGAAATTATTTCCGGCCGCGATGGAAACGAGGTTGCTCACGCCTGGCACCTGAAAACCGTTCTGGTCGGAAACAGTGCCGTCCGCGCGCAAAGCGAAACTGAAGGCCGGCCCGAAGGCCGCCAGCGCCACGACATTGCCGGCGTTGCGATAAAGATTGGTCGCATAGCTGGAGCCCCAGGCGATCACATTCCCGCCGGTCCCCACCGCGAAGCTAGCGCCGGGGCTGCCGGCGACGGCAATCACATTGCTCAATCCCGGCGGCGGCAGACACTCGCCGGAGGTATTCAGACCCCACACAGCGACCGGTCCAAATGTCAGTTGCGCCGGCGCGCTGACCGCGACACCGACTGAGTTGCTGGCGATGACTTGATAGAAACCGAGATTATTTGTTCCAACCGCCGGATTGGTGTAGCTCGAACTGGTCGCACCGGGGAGGTTCGTGCCATTCAACAACCATTGATAACCCGGCGCGGGAATGCTGGATGCCACGGCGGTGAAAACGGTTGGCAAACCCGGTGGCACCGAGCGGCCAACCGGTTGCGAAGTGATGGTCGGCGGAACCAGAACCGTCAATATGGCCGGGCCGGTGGCGGAGCCGGAGACGTTCGTGACGGTCAGCGAATAGCTGCCCGCGTCCGCCGTGGTGAGATTGGAAATGCTCAAGCTGGCGGTTGCCGAGCCGACAATATGGACGCCGTCATCCAACAGCGGGGTGCCGTTGAACGACCATTGATAATTATACGGCGGCGTGCCGTAAACCGCCGCGGTGAACGTGGCGGCCGAGCCGATGAGCACGGACTGATCCGTCGGCGCCTGCGTGAAGACCGGCGGCAGGATGACCGGTGTCAGGATCGCCACGGAACTGGTGACCACACCGACAATATTTGACACGACGAGCTGGTAGCCGCCGCCGTCGTTGGTCAGGACGCCGGTGAGGTTGAGCGTCGAGTTCGTTGAACCGCTGATGCGCCCGCCGTCCGTCAACGGCGTGTTATTGAAATACCATTGGAAACTCATCGGCAACGTACCGGTGAGCGTGGGGGCAAAACTCGCGTTGCTGCTGACGACGACGGATTCATTGGTCGGTTGCACGGCAAAGGCCGGCGGCGTCAGGTAGTTGAGGTGGAGCACCAGATTGCCCGCATCCGAACTGTAACCGCCGGCAAGAATGGCATAGGTCGTGCCGGCCGTCGTCGGGATGATGACCTGCGAAGTGATGCCGCCGGTATCGTCGTTGCAGGCCACTTCCGTCAGCGAGTCGCAAGACCCCGTGTAAAGTGCCAGGCCGGTATCAAAGTCGCTCCCGAAGGTGTCCACGATGAGCAATCCCGCGACCGGCGAAGTGAATTGATACCAGACACCGTGACCAAAGCCATCCACGCAATCCGGCACCGGATCGCCATAAGAAGTGGCCGGAACGGTGGATTGAACATTCGTATAGCTGGCGCTGGGGATGACGATGGCGCCGCTGCACAGGTCATTGGCGACGGTCGAGTCAATCACCTTGAGCGACACGTTGGTGCTGTCGGCCGAGCCGTAGGCGTTGGTGATGAAACAACTGAACTTGCTGCCGGAATCCGACAATTGGGCGTTGTTGAGCGCGTAGCTGACATTGGTCGCGCCGGGAATCAACACACCGTTCCGGCTCCAGAAATAACTCATCGGAATACTGCCGTAGACATTCACGCTGAAGGTGGCGGTGTGGTTCAACAAGACAACCTGATTCGGCGATTGCGAAAGAATGGCCGGCGGGGTGGGCGGCAGATAAACGGTCAGCACGGCGTTGGAGCTCACTGCCGATCCGATCAGATTCGAGACCACCACGGAGTAATTGCCGGCCTGCGTGAGTTGGACATTGGCCAGGGTCAGCGAAACATTGGTGGCGCCGGCGATGTTGGTGCCGTTGAAAAGCCATTGATAATTGAGCGGGGACGAGCCTTGAGCCGCTACGGTGAAGGTGGCCGTGCCGCCGACGGTAATATTCTGGTTGGTTGGCTGCACCGTGATGGCAAGCGCCCCGGCGATAGGTGTCTGATTCTGATAGATGGTTATCGTGTTATCATAGGAGTTGGCAAAAACGACGTCCGTCCGTCCGTCTCCGTCCAGATCGCCCGCGGCCAAGCCCCAGGCATTCCAGCCGGTTGCAAAATCCACCCGCGATCCCAGCGAAGCGCCGGTAAAGGCGCCGGTGCCAATATTCTGAAACAAGGAGAGGGCGCTGTTTAATTCCGTGACCTCGGCGATATCGGGCTTGCCGTCGCCGTTAAAGTCAGCCAACGCGAGGGAGTGGCCGCGTCCAGCCAGGCCGAAATCCAACTCGGCGGCGAAGGAATTGGTTGTCAGCGAACCCGGCGTGGAAAGGTTCCGGTAAACCGACATTGTTTGGGGCTGGTAGGCGGTAGTTATGAGTTCCGGCTTGCCATCGCCATCGAGGTCGCCGATTAACACGGTCACGGAATTATTTTGCGCCGGCAAATCGACGCGGGTGTCGAAGGTGTTGGTGCCGATGTTTCCCGGGGTGCCGTTGTTCCGGAAGAGCGAGATGAATCCGCTATTGCCGGTCACGGCCAGATCCGGTTTGCCGTCGCCGTCCAAATCGCCAATCGCCACATTTAATGGACCACCCCCGGTGGCTATAAATCTGGGAGTAAAAGCAATGTTTCCGATGGTGCTGATATTCTGGAAAATTGAAATTGAATTGTCTCCGTTATTGGCCGTTACAATCTCCGGTTTGCCATCGCCATCGAGGTCCCGGATCGCAATTCCGATGGGGGTGGTCCCGGTTGCCAAATCCACCCGCGCGGCGAACGAGTTCGTTGTCAGGCTGCCGGGCGTGCTGATGTTTCGGTAAATCGAAATCAGATTGTCGCCGTAATCCGACGCGATGATGTCCAGTTTCCCGTCGCCATCCAGATCCGCCACATCGACATAATATGGACTTTCCGACCCGGCCGGCGTGGCCAAAACCACTGGGGCTGCAAAGGAAGCCGCCGTCAGCGAACCATTGGTGCTGAGGTTCTGATAAATCCAAACGGTGTGGTCATAGGTATTGGCCACCACTAGGTCCGGTTTGCCATCGCCATCGAGATCGGCAATCACAATTTTGACAGGGCCGTTGCCGGCCGCCAGATTCTGGTTCGGGCCAAAGGTTGCGGAACTGATGGCTTGGCCGACGCCAGCAAACGTGGGTTCGAACGGCGTGCTGGCGTAAGCAATAAGACCATTCACGGTCACGGTGATGGGTGCAAACGTTGCCCCGGTGGGAACAGAAACGGTCAGGCTGGTCGGACTCGACGTCAAGACACTGGCCCGCACTGCGCCAAAATAAACAATGTTGGCAGACGGCGCCGGGCTGAAGTTGTTTCCGGAAATGGTCACCACGGTTCCATTCGTGCCGGATGCCGGCGCGAAGCTGGAAATGACCGGCACACCGGACGGTGCGTTACTCAAGTTAGCCGAGGACAGGATTTGAACGCCGGAGAGGATGGCATAACCGGCAACGCCATTGCGCACGTTGAGAACCAACGGTTGTCCTGTGGTCACCGGCACGTTCCGCCAGCGCGCATATTGCACCCCTTCCGTCCAGACCGGAATACTGCTGACGGGCGAATCGTAGGTGGTTTTGACGCCGTAGCTGGTGGCGCCGACCGTCACCTCGTAGTTGCCGTCCACGGAATAAGCCAGCACGTCATACGGGCCGGAAGGCAGATTGGTAAAGGTGACGATATCGGTGCCGCCATCCAACGGGTAAATGTAATTCGCGTACATCGGATCGCTGGAAGCGTCACCCCAGGCCCCCGGCGCATCCGAAACGCTCACGCCCACGGTCGTGGCTCCCCCATTGGCTGCTTCCAGGTTTGTCAAATAGCCCGAGAAACGCCAGACCCCGGGAGCATTGGAAATGTCGCGATCATAGAAATTCCAAAAGTCATTGGTCGCCAGGCCGACGGCGGCCAATCCGGTCTTCAAACTGTAGCCGCGTCCGCCGCCGCCGCCAAAATCAACATCCAGCAAGAACGGCGGGCCGGCGGCGCCGGTACATTTGCCCGCGCTGCCGGCGTTGTAGATGGCGGCAATTTCGTTGGAAGCCAGGGCGCGAGTGTAGATTGAGGTTTCGTCAATGACGCCGCCGAACATGTTCAAATAAGGCGCCCAGGTGCCCGTGGTGCCGATGAAAACCGGAGTGGTGTCGTAATCGAGCGCGAAGCCGGGGGTCGCCGAAGCCTCCAGCACGCCGTTGACATACAATCTGGACTGGGTGCCGTCGTAGGTGGCCGCGACGTGATACCAGACGCCGCGCTGCACGATGGTTTGCGAATTGATCGCGACCTGGTTGCCGGTGCGGGAGACGCAAAACTGGAAGCGGTCGGAGTACGTGCTGTTGCCGTTATCGAGGGTGCCTTTCAGCAGGCTGTAGCCTTCAAACCACGCCGTCCAGGTGTTTTTCTTGAACACGATTTGTTCGCCGCCGCGGTTGGCGGGAAGATTGGGATCCAGCCAGACCCAGGCCTCGACGGTGACATTAGCGGGTTTGAGCGCGGCCGAATCGGGGATTTGCACGAAGCCGTTGGTTCCGTCGAACCGGAAACCCTGCCCGACCTTGCCGGGAGCAAAGGCGGCCCCGCCTTGCAGCGAACCGTTATCGCCGCCGATAATATCATTGGCATTGCCTTCCGCCGGCCACCAGCCGACCAAGCCTGACGGCGGCGTCACGCAACTGGCTTGGGTCGTTCCGCATTTGCCGGCGTTGCCGGCATTATAGATGGCGGCGATTTCTGATGATGACAAAGCGCGGTTGTAAAGGCTGGACTCATCGATGGTCCCGCCAAAAAAGCTGCCGGCATCAGTTCCAGACGCCCGGGTGCCCAAATAAAAGTCATAACTGGTTTGCGGCGTAAATGAACCCAGATTCGAAGATTGCACGGCCAAGCCGTTGCAATAAAGCACGGCGATGCCGCTGGCTTTGTCGTAGGTCAACGCGATGTGCTGATAGGTGTTTGGCACGACGACACCGCCACCGGTGCTGAAAACGTGAGTACCACCGCTGGTATCAATCAGGTTGGCGTAGAGGCAGCCGGGCGCTCCGCCACCCAGGGTGGGGTATTGGCTTTCGGTGATAAACAAATGCGCGCCGATGCCCGCATCCCCGGCATTATTGTTCCATTCCGCCAAAGCTTGACGGTTGGTATTCAGGGGATTGATCCAGGTTTCGAAAGTAAAACCGCTGCCGCTGCCGACATTCAGGCTGGAACTGGCGGGAACCCGGACGTAGGCGTTTGAGCCATTGAGATAGAAAGCCCCGCCGGCTTCCCCGGCGCTAAAGGAAATATTTGTGGTCACGCCATTATTGCCACCGACCAGGTCATTGGCATTGCCTTCCGCCGGCCACCAGCTGATCAGGCCCGAAGGTGGGGGGTAGCAGGAGGCGCCTTGAGTCTGAGGGGCGGCGATAATGGCCGCGAGCAGGAAGAGACCCGCCGACAGCGCTTTACCGGATGAGAATTTCAGGTTCCTTTTCATGACTATTTCCTTAGAAAATGCGCCGGCTTTTCTGAAAAAACCGGTTGCGTGACATATGCGGATTGGCGTGGTGGATATTAAAAGCAGAATTCGATGGCTTTGGCAATTCTAAAGTTCGCTATAGCCATGGATAAAGATGATCAAACGCGGCCATGGCAGCCGTGCCATTAAAGGTTGGATTACCGAAGAATCGTTTGGAAAATCGGCCGGCTAAAAGATGGAATCCACCGGTTTAGCCTTGATTTTTTCTGGCACATGAATTGCGACCTTTGGCGGCATGGCTAAGAAAGTAAACGCACTGAAGCTCGTGCTGGAATCCCGGGGACAGGCTGAACTCACCAATCGGCTGCCCGCGAAGATTTCTCCCGCGCTATATCTGATGCAGCTGCGGTTGCCGAAGGTAAAGATTTCCCCGATGAAAAGAAAAGTGCCGGTGATCGTCGATGCCGAGACCCGCGCCCAGATTGAGCACCCGGTGAAGATTAGACACGTTGACTAGTTTCTGGACAGTGGCGGCAAAGAAATTGAGCATGGATTTTTGATCCCGTTGAAGGCGGTGGAGACACAGATTGTGGGTATCAGTCCTTTGGCACTTCCAAGAGAACCGGAATACCGCCAGTCGCATTTTGACCCGGAAATTCCACGCGCTCAAATCCAGCACTCTTGAAAAACATAACCAGCTGCCATTCTGCGCGCTGTGTCGCCTCATTCAGAATCCCATCCGTTCGGGCCGCGCGCTTGACGTCATCCACGGCCATTTGCCTTGCCGCCTGCTCGAGATCCTTGTCGAAACTCCTTAAAAAGCCCTGTTTCCAGTCTATCACCCGAGTCAGGTTGTCATCGAGATAGGCGTCCATGATCTGCGCCGGGGGGAGGGTGATACGGATGCTTTTACCGGAGACTGAAATCGCCTCAGGCGCCAGATGTTTCAGGTCAATACCCGCCTTCACCACGCCGTGGGCGAGCAGCAATATGCGGTTATCGCCCTGCACCAGCTGGCCGAGGGTGCTGGTCGGTGGCGCGTCGAGAATGACCACTTTTTCGATGACGTATTTGACGGTGACGAGATCGGCGAGCGATTGCACCTGGCGGATGACCGCCGAGGTGTTTTCCTCGCGGGGCAGGGTATGCTGATGCCGTTGGGATAATTTGAAGCCAAGCCAGCCACCGGCGCCGAGGAGAAACGCCGCCAGGACCGTGATCGAGAAAATCCGTTCCAACCGCCGCATGGCGGGAAAGTAAATCGCGAGGGGCAGGAAGCAAGCCGCAATTGGCGATCCGCGGGCAACGGGCCCGGGCGATTTACTTTTTCGACGGCTGCAATGATTGCCGGCGCGTGGCTTGCAGCCGCTCGATCACCACTTTCGTCACGCGTTTCATCCATTCGTAACCCAGCGCGTGGTCGCTTTCGCAGAGCTCGCGGAGCGTGGTGGCAAAAAAGATAATCGCCCTGGTGGGTTTCACCGCGCGGGCATCAAAACTCCATTGGTAAGGCGGAAACAGCCACGACCAGCCGAGTACGTCGCCGGCGTGGATGGTCTGAACGAGCTGCCCGGCTTTTTTTCCGGCGGCCGATTCCAGCGCGACTTCGCCCTCGAGGATGATGTAAAAACGGTTGGCGGCGAGACCCTCGTTAAAAATCATCTTGCCCGCGGGGAAGGCGACCTCCATGGCGTTGTCGGCCAACACCTCGAGCTGTGGCCGGGACAAGCCTTTGAGAAACGGTTGCGCGGCCAGAAGAGCGGTGTCGATTTTCATAATTTTGCCTTTCGCCAATGGCTGCAGATTATTGTTTCAGCCGCTCATAACTTATCGGCGCCGCCCAAAATGACTCTCCTTGGTTTGCGGTATTTCAAACATATTTTGGCCTCCGCGCCGGCGACTTTGCCGCCCGGAGGAAAAACTTTCCGCTTTTACGGGCGCCCGGCAAAACCTAGAATGCGCCCATGAATTTGCCCGGATTTCCCATTGCCCGCCCGCGGCGGCTGCGGACCTCGCCCGCGCTGCGCCGCCTCGTAGCGGAAACCTCGCTGGATATTTCGCAACTGGTACTGCCGCTCTTCGCCCGCGGCGGCCGGAAGCTGCGCCGGCCGGTCGACGCCATGCCGGGCGTGTTTCAATTGTCGCCGGATGAAATTGTGCGCGAGGCGTCGGCCGCCCATGCGCTGGGCGTGCCGGCGGTATTGCTGTTCGGCATACCCGATAAAAAAGATGCCCGAGCCACCGGCGCCTACGCCCGGAACGGCATCGTGCAGCAAACGGTGCGGCTGCTGAAAAAGGAATTGCCGTCGCTGCTGGTCATCACGGATGTCTGCCTGTGCGAATACATGAGTCACGGCCATTGCGGCCTCATCCACGGCGGCAACGGCAAGGTGCCGGGGTCAGGCAAAATCCTGAATGACCCCACGCTGAAACTGCTGGCGAACACGGCGGCGAGCCACGCGGCGGCGGGCGCAGACATCGTCGCGCCGAGTGACATGATGGACGGCCGCGTGGCCGCGATCCGGGCGGCGCTGGACCGGGAAGGCTTTCCCGACACGCCGATCATGAGCTATGCCGCGAAATTCGCGTCGGCGTTTTACGGCCCGTTCCGCGAAGTGGCGGAGTCCGCACCTTCGTTCGGTGACCGGCGCAGTTATCAGATGGATGCCGCGAACGCCAACGAGGCCCTGCGCGAAGTGGCCCTGGACATTCAGGAAGGCGCGGACATTGTGATGGTCAAGCCGGCGCTGGCATATCTGGACATCATCCAGCGGGTGAAAGCGGAATTCGGCTTGCCCACCGCGGCCTACGCCGTAAGCGGCGAACATGCCATGATCAAGGCGGCGGCGGCGAACGGCTGGATAGACGAGCGGTGCGTGACCCTGGAAAGTTTGCTGGCGATGCGCCGGGCGGGCGCGGATATTTTGATCACGTACGCGGCGGTGGACGCCGCCAGGTGGCTGAAGGAATAGCGCGGCCGGGTGGGAATGCCCGCCGGCGCCGACCCGGGGCGTCCCGGCGCGACGGAGAATCGCCCCGACGGCCGGCCTCACGGATTTAGTCGAAGCGCGCGTGTTTTGCGTTTGCCATGTCCCCGCCCGCAAGTTAGGCTAGGTGTTCATTTTTCACTATGATTGGAACAATTCGCAAACATTCCGGCTGGCTTTGGGCGGTGATCATCACGCTCACGGTAATTTCTTTTATCTGGTGGGGCGCGTCGCCGGCTCAACGCGGCGGCGGCGGGCGCACCACCGGTGATTTCGGCTCCATCAACGGAAAAAAGGTCACCCAGCAGCAATATCTGGAGGCGCTCAACGAATTCAAATTGTTCTATCTGTTCCATTACGGCACCTGGCCGGACAAGAAAAGCAACGTCTCGCAGACGGACATGGAACGCGAAGCCTACATCCGGCTGCTGCTGGTGCAAAAGGCGTCCGAGCTCGGCATCCATGTGGGGGTGGACGCGGCGGCGGCGGCGGCGAACCAGATGCTGCGCTCGCTCGGCCGGAACGGCCAGACCGTCACGGTGGAAGAATTTGCGAAACAGATTTTGCTGCCGGAGGGATTGACGGTGACGGATTTTGAAAATTTCACCCGCCACGACGTCGCGATCCAGCAGCTGGTACAGGCCATCGGTTCGTCCGGGGCGCTGCTCACGCCGCAGGATGCCGCCAGCATTTACCGGCGCGAACACCAGGAACTGTCGGCGCAGGCCGTTTTCTTTTCGGCCCGGAATTATCTTCCGTCGGTCAAAGTAACGCCGCAGGCGGTCGGACAATTTTACACCAATTACCTGGCGGAATACCGTTTGCCTGACCGGGTGCAGGTCAGTTATGTCGCGTTCAACCTGGGGGATTACGTCGCGCAAGCGAAGGCGGAATGGGCGAAGACCAATTTTGAGGCGCAGATTGACGCGATTTATCTCCAGAACGGTCCGCAGGCGTTTCCCGACGCCAAGACGCCCGAGGCGGCCAAGGCCAAAATCCGCGACCTGATGATCCGCCAGCGGGCACTGGTTGACGCCCGCGGCCAGGCCAACGAATTTGCCAGCGCGGTCTTCAATCTCTCACCGGCCAGCGCGAACAATCTCGCGACGGTGGCGAAGCAAAAAGGATTGACCGTGCAAACGACGGCGCCGTTCGATGCCGAAGCCGGCCCGCAGGAATTTGCCGCGCCCGAAGGTTTCACCAAGACCGCGTTCGGGCTGACGCCGGATGAGCCGTTTGCCAATCCGATCGCCAGCACCAACGCCATTTACGTCATGGCGCTGGCCCGGCAGCTGCCGAGCGAAATCCCGTCGTTTGCGGATATCCGCGCCCGGGTGACGCAGGATTTCCAGCTGCAGCAGGCCACGGTGCTGGCGCGCGAAGCCGGCACGAATTTCTTTGTCAAGCTTTCCGTCAGCCTGGCACTCGGAAAAAGTTTTGCGACCATCTGTGTTGCGGACGGCCTGCAACCGCAGGTACTGCCGCCTTTTTCAATCAGCACCCGCGAGCTGCCGGCCCTTGCCGGACATGCCGAATTGAACCAGATCAAGCAGGCGGCGTTCACCACCCAGGCCGGACATGCCAGTAATTTCCAGGAAACCGAAGACGGCGGGTTTGTGCTTTTCGTCCAATCGCAACTGCCCGTGGACCAGTCCGTCATGAACGCCGAACTGCCGCAGTTCACTGAAACGCTGCGCCGGTCGCGCGAAAATGCGGCGTTCAACGAATGGCTCCAGACGGAAGCCACCCGCGCCCTCCGCGACACGCCGGTGGTGCGCCGGATGGCGGGAGGCCAGTAAGCGTCGTGACCGCGGCCATCAAGCTCTCGGCTCCTGCGACGCGGGAGTTCTGGGAAATCCCCGTCCTGTTCGAGGACGAACACTGGCTCGCCCTGGACAAGCCGGCGCGATTGCCGACCGCACCGGACGCCGACAACCCGGGACGGCCGAGCCTGATGAAACTGCTGCACACCGCCATCGCCGACAAAAAACCGTGGGCGGCGGAACGGGGTCTGGAATATCTCAACAACGCAAACCAGCCCGACGACGACGCCAGCGGCGTGATTCTCCTGGCCAAAACCAAACCGGCGTTCGTCGACCTGGCCAACCGGTTCAGTTCGGAGAAGGCCCGGCTGAAATACGTCGCGCTCGTGCACGGCGAACCGCAGGAAAACCAGTTTGAAGTGAACGCCAAGCTGTCGCCGCACCCGGTCAAACCCGGGGTGATGCGCGTCGACCCGCAGGGCGGCAAGCAGGCGACGACCCGGTTCGAACTGCTGGAAGTTTTTCCACGCCACGGCTATGCGCTCCTGAAAGGTGAACCCCTGCAGGAGCGGGCGCACCAAGTGCGGGTCCACGCCAGCCATGTCGGCTTGAAGATCGTGGGCGATGAAGTTTACGGCGGCAAGCCGCTCTGGCTATCGCGCTTGAAGAAGGATTACCGGCTCAAGCCGGGCCGGGAGGAGCGGCCGCTGCTGGCGCGGGCCTCGCTACACCTGGAGGAGCTGACCCTGCCGCACCCGGTCACGAATGAAAGCGTGACCATCAAAAGCGAATGGCCGAAGGATTTGAAAGTCGCCCTGAAGTATCTGCGCCTGTATTCGGCGGCAGGTTAAAAGTTGCACGTGGCAAGCGATAAAACCTGCCGCGCAACGTTTACCCTGCAACACACCAATTGAGAATCGCCTTCTGGACGTGCAGCCGATTTTCGGCCTGCGTGAAAATCGTGCCGGCGTGCGCCTCGAAGGTCTCCGCGTCAATCTCCTTGCCGCGATACGCCGGCAGGCAGTGCATCACCAAGGCGCCCGGCTTGGCGAGCTGCACGAGGCCGGTGTTAATTTGATAGCCGCACAAAACTTTGAGGCGTTCGGCGGCCTCGGCTTCCCGGCCCATGGAGACCCAGACGTCGGTGTAAAGCAGATCCGCACCGCTCGCGGCGGCGCGCAAATCTTCCGTGCAAATAATATTTCCGCCGGCGCGTTTTAAAATTTCCGGGGCAGGCTGAAACGCCCGCGGGGCGGCGATGCGCAGCTCAAAGCCCAGTTTTGCCGCCGCAAAGATCCAGGACACGGGCATGTTGCAGGCCCCGTCGCCGATAAAGGTGACGACCCGGCCGGCGATCGGGCCGCATTTTTCTTCGAAGGTAAAAATGTCCGCCAGCACCTGGCAGGGATGCTCATCATCCGTGAGCGCGTTGATGGTGGGGATTTTTGAAAACGCCGCGAACTCCTCGACATCGTTTTGCGCGAAGGTGCGGATGACCGCGCCATGCACCATCCGGCCCAGGACGCGCGCGGTGTCCCGGATCGGCTCGCCGCGGCCCAACTGGATGTCGTTGGCGCTCAAAAAGAGCGACTCACCGCCCAGTTCACGGATGCCGACCTCGAAGGAAACCCGGGTGCGCGTTGACGATTTCGAGAACATCAGGGCCCAGGTCTGGCCGGCGAGCGGCTGATTTGCATGGGCGGCCCTCTCCTTTTTGAAAACGGACGAGTCCCGCAAAATATGCGCAAAGTCCGCGCGCGGCAGTTTTTCCAAAGACAACAAATTTTTCATGGCTCTACAGATTTTGGGGGATTTCCAACCAAAGAAAATTTTATACCGCAAAGAAAACGCGCCGTCACTTCTTTTTCTTGGCTGCGTCGGCCGCGCGCCAGAGGTACCAGGCCGCGGTGGTGGCATGCGGGCGCCAGCGCTTGCCGAACCGGATGAGAGCTTTGGGTTTGGGCATTTCCCGTTTTTTATAAGCGATCCGAAACCCGTTGCGCACCCCGAAATCATCCACCGGCAGAACGTCCCGGCGGCCGAGTTGAAAGATCAGCAGCATCTCGACGGTCCAGCGGCCGACGCCGCGCGCAGCGGTCAGGCGATCGATGATTTCCTCGTCGCCCAATTTTTCAATCTGCCGGGAGGAGGGGATGGTGCCGTCGAGGGTTTTCGCCGCGATGTCGCGCAGGGCCGCGATCTTGGCGAAGGAAAAGCCGCAGGCGCGAAGCTGGAGATCGGTGACGGCCGCCAGATCCGCGGGCTTGGGAAACCGGCGCCCGGGAAAAAGCCGTTGGAACCGGCCGAGAATGTTTTCCGCCGCGGCGGCATGGAGCTGCTGGTGCGCGACCGCCTCCACGAGCGATTGAAACGGCGAACGCCATGGTTCAGGCTTGAGCCGGCAGGGCCCGGTCTGGCGGATGAGCCGGCGCATCACGGGGTCGACGCCGGACAGATGTTTGAGCGCAGCGGAGGTCATGCGAGGAAGGATGGGGTGATTACGGCGGGACCACGTCCGGGGGCGAATCCAACCGGGCCTTCACCTGGTCAAGAATCTTTTTACATTCGGAACGGTATGAAACCGAGAGCGGCTTTTCCTCCTCCATGCTGGCCTCATGGCGGTCCACCACCGCATATGCATTGCCCGCGAGGATGAACCGGCCATCGCCCGCGGAGGTAATATTGAGCCGCATCCGGATCCAAACCGGATTGGACGACCAGCCGCCGTAAGCCAGCTTATCCCAGCCGGTGCCCCGTTTTTCAAACGTCAACGGGTTGACCTGCTGGTATTCATCGGCCAAAAACACGCCGGCCGCCGCCTGCTGGATTTCAGCCTCGGTACGGCCGGAAATGGTGACGGACGCCAATTCGCCGGAATCCGCCTGGTCGGTCGTCCGGCAACCGGCCAGGCAAACGAGGCCAGCGAGCAGCGTCCAGGCCAATGACCGGAAGAGTTTGGGGGGCAAAAGATATATCATGACCGGGTCAGGCGAGCGATTTGACCAGTTCCTCAATTTTGGCGATGCCCTCGGCGGCTTCCGACGGCTGCAAGTTCAGGGCCGGCAGCAGCCGGATGACCCGGGTGCCGGCCGGAATGACCAGCACGCCGGCCGCCTGCAGGCGGTTGACGAATTGGAGGGCGGCCGGCTGTTCGCGGGCGGCGAACGCCGGGATATTTTCAGCCAATTCCAAACCGAGCATGAAGCCCAGCCCGCGGGCGTTTTT
The DNA here is from genome assembly GCA_903822015.1 of uncultured Verrucomicrobia subdivision 3 bacterium. Classification (GTDB taxonomy): domain Bacteria; phylum Verrucomicrobiota; class Verrucomicrobiia; order Limisphaerales; family UBA11358; genus UBA11358. The sequence continues at coordinate 17,670 of CAIJNQ010000272.1, forward strand.
GACGACACCGGGGTAGGTTTCCACCAGCCGGGCCAGTTCATTTTTGATCCCGCCGCCCAGCGTCCGCGCGTTTTCATCCAGCTTTTCCGCCTCAATGACGGAGAGAATTTTCAAGGCGACCGCGCAGGCCAGGGGCGTGCCGCCGAAGGTAGTGCCGTGCGTCCCCGGCCCGAGCAGGTCGGAATACGGCGCCCGCAACCAGAACGCGCCGACGGGGAAACCCCCGCCGAGCGATTTGGCCATGGAAAGACCGTCGGGCAGAAAATTTTCGCCGCCGGGAACGCCCTCAAGAATCCGTTGAAAGCTCTGGAATTTTCCCGTGCGATAATGGCCGCACTGCACGCCGTCCATGAGGAGCAGCAGTTTTTTCTCGTCGCACAACGCGCGGAGGCCGAGCAAATATTCCGGGGTGGCGGGCGTGACGCCGCCTTCGCCCTGCACGCCCTCGATGAGTATGGCAACCGTCGCCGGCGAAATGGCCGCGCGGGCGGCAGCCAAGTCATTATACGGGACGTGCCGGAAGCCGGGCATCATCGGTTCGAAACCTTTTTTAACCTTATCCTGGCCGGTGGCGGCGATGCCGGCGAGCGTGCGGCCATGAAAGGAATGGTGCGCGGTTAAAATCTCGAACCGGCCCTCCGCGTGGCCGAATTTCCGCGCGAGTTTGAACAGGCCCTCGTTCGCCTCGGCGCCGCTGTTGCAGAAAAAGACTTTGCCGGGGCCGATGCGCTGGACGAGTTCAGCAGCGAGCCGGCCCTGCGGTTCGGTGAAATACAGGTTCGAGACATGGATGAGCTTCCGGGACTGCTCGACCAGCGCCCCGGTGATGGCGGGATGGGCATGGCCGAGCGAGCAGACGGCAATGCCACCGCCCAGGTCGAGATAACGTTTGCCGGTGACATCGAACAGATAGCTGCCCGCGCCGTGGCTCAAGACGAGGTCAAAGCGGCCGTAACTGGGCACGACGTTTTTCGCGAACAGCTCGCGGACGGATTCGTAATCGTTGCGGACAATCGCCGGCGGCGCAGGAACAATTTCTTTCATCAGAGCGGATTAAATCGCAACGGCGTCAAGACACAATCACAAAACGACTTCGGTGCCCACGCCCCGGTCGGTGAAGATTTCGAGCATCACGGCATGCGGCATGCGGCCGTCCACGAACGAGACTTTTTCGACGCCGGATTGGATGGCGGCGACGGCGCTATCCACTTTGGGAATCATGCCCCGGTCCACAATGCCGGCGGCCTTGAGGGCGGGCACCTCGCCGGTCTGCAGATGCGCGATGACGGTGGCGGCGTCTTTGGAATCGCGCAGCAGGCCGGGCACGTCGGACATGAAGACGAGCCGCTTGGCCTTGAGCGCGATGGCGCACATCGCGGCGGCGACGTCGGCATTGCAGTTGTAGATTTTCCCATCCTCGCCGCGCGCCGTCGGGCTGATGACCGGCGTGAAACCGCACCAGATAGATTCCTTCAGCGGCTGGACGTTGACTTCGATGACTTCGCCGACGTAGCCGATGTCGATTTTCCGGCCGGGATGCTCCCGGTCGTCGAGGTAAAGCTTCCGGCATTTGAAGATATCCGGCCCGGCGAAACCGACGGCCTGGCCGCCGAGGGAGTTGATGGTCCGGACGACCTCGGGATTGATCTCGCGGGACAAAACGTCGTCCACGATTTGCGCCGTGGCGGCGTCGGTGACGCGCTGGCCCTGGATGAAGCTGGCTTTCAACCCGGCTTTTTCCATCGCGCGGGTGATGGCCTTGCCGCCGCCGTGGACGATCACGGGGTTGATTTCGACCGCCTCAAGAAACACGATGTCGCGCGCGACGCCCTGGCGGACGCCATCGTCCGGTGAATCCATGAAACTGCCGCCGTATTTCACGACGAAGGTTTCCCCGCTGAATTTCTGGATGTAGGGCAACGCTTCCAGGAGCGTCGCGGCTTTGGCAATGAGGTCTTGCATTGTTCGCCGGCAGATTTAGCCACAGACGGAACGCGGATGAAACATTGTTTTTTCAAAAACAAAGAAAGATTGTCACGCCACCCGGATTGGCGATAATGCGTCGCATTTCGCAACCCATGAAACCCTCCAGATACCACCGGCTGGTCTCCGCACTGATCCTCCTGCTCCTCGCCGCCGTCACCGCCCCGGCGGCGCCGAAGAAGATTTTATTCTTCACCAAATCCAGCGGCTACGAGCATTCGGTCATTTCCTGGAAAAACGGCCAGCCCAGTTTTGCCGAAAAAATATTACTGGAGCTGGGCCGGCAGAACGGCTGGGAATTCATTTTTTCGAAGGACGGGTCGAAATTCAGCCCGGAATATCTGGCGCAGTTTGACGCGGTGTTTTTTTACACCACGGGCGATTTATGCAGCGAGGGCACCGACCGGCAACCGCCGATGACCCCCGCCGGCAAGGAGGCGCTGTTTGATTATGTGCGGGGGGGCAAAGGTTTTATCGGCACGCACGCCGCCGCCGACACGTTTCACACCGCCAATGAATCGCAGAAAGGGCCGGATCGCTACCTGAACCACGGCACGAACGCCGATCCCTACGTCTGTTTCATCGGTGGCGAATTCATCATCCACGGCGCGCAGCAGGTCGCGACGAACCGGGTGATTGATCCGAGTTTTCCCGGCTTTGAAAAAGCGGGCGACTGCTTCGCGTTCCCGGAGGAATGGTATTCGCTCAAGGATTTTGCGCCGGACGACCATGTGCTGACCGTGATTGATGCGCCGCACATGAACGGGCCGATGTATGAGCGGCCGCCGTATCCGAGCACCTGGGCGCGCAAGGAGGGCAACGGCCGCGTCTGGTACACGGCGCTGGGCCATCGCGAGGATGTCTGGACGAACCCGACGTTCCAGCAGATGCTCGCCGGCGGCATCAAGTGGGCGCTCGGGGAAGCGCCGGCGGACGTGAGGCCCAACCTCCTTACCGCCGCGCCCGGCGCGTACACGAATCCGCGCTACCCCGGACCCCCGCCGGCCGGGAAGGCCGCCGCGCCGAACACCTTGTCCGCACAGGAAAAAGCCGAGGGCTGGAAATTGCTGTGGGACGGCAAGACCGCCGCCGGCTGGCGCAGCCCGCAGACCGACACCTTTCCGCAGGAAAGCTGGAGCCTGGCCGACGGGCTGCTGACGGTGGACCCCGGCTGGACCAACGGACTGGCCGAGGCGCAATCCGGCGGCGACATCATAACCCGCCAGCGCTACGCGAACTTTGAACTCGTCGCGGATTTCAAATGCTCACCCGGTTGCAACAGCGGCATCAAAATTTTCGTGCAGCCGAACCTGTCGCCGATTGACAAAGTCACGGGCAAGCCCACCGGCAAAGGCTCGGCCATCGGCATGGAATTCCAGATACTCGACGACGCGCGCCATCCGGACGCCAAGCTGGGCCGCGACGGCGACCGCACGCTCGGCTCGCTCTATGATTTGATGCCGGCGCCGAAAGACAAGAAGGTCCGGCCCATCGGCGAATGGAATCACGCACGGCTTTTGTCGCAGGGCAAACATGTCGAGTTCTGGCTGAACGGCGAAAAGACGGTGGAATGTGAACGCGGCTCGGCGGCGTTCCGCGAAGCCGTGGCGTTAAGCAAATTCAAGAACATCCCCGATTTCGGCGAATGGGCCGACGGCCATATTTTGCTGCAGGAGCACGGCAGCGAAGTTTCCTTCCAGAATGTGAAGCTCCGCGAATTGCCGGGGCCATAATTCAAATCCCGACGAACCATGATCATACAATCAAGACGAAGTTTCCTGAAGGCGACATTGCGCGGCGGCATCGGTCTGGCCGTCCTGCCGCAAATCATCCCGGCCCGCCTGCTGGGAGCGGAGGCGCCGAGCAAAAAAATCAACGTCGCGCAAATCGGCTGCGGCCGCATGGGGCGCAGCGACATGGGCAATGTGATGACCGAACCGCTCGGGCGCATCGTGGCCGTGTGCGACCTGGACGCCAGGCGCCTCGGCGCCGGCAAGAAAATGGCGGAAGATTATTATGCGAACCAGGGCGAAACCGGGGTGAGCGTCAAAACGTTTCATGACTATCGCGACGTGCTGGCCGCACCGGACATCGACGCAGTGGTGGTCACGGTGCCGGATCATTCCCACGCGCGGCTGGCGATTGCGGCGGCAATTGCGGGCAAGCATGTCTATGTCCAGAAGCCGGTGACGTATGCGATCGCGGAAGCCATCGGGTTGCGCCGCGCGGTCGAAACAAAACGAATCATCCTGCAGACCGGATCACAACAGCGATCCGAACGGCCGTGGGGCAGTTTCCGGAAGGCGAGCGAGTTTGTCCGCAATGGACGGATCGGGCAGTTGAAGACGATCAAGATCGGTGTCGGCCTTGACAAACCGAGCGGCCACGCGCCGGCAGCGATGGCGGTGCCGGCCAATCTGGATTACGAAAGTTGGCTGGGCGCGGCGCCGGAACAACCGTACATGGAACGGCGGGTGCATCCGCAAACGAGCCTGGAGGGCCGGCCCGGCTGGATCACGACGGAGGATTTCGGCCTGGGCATGATCACCAACTGGGGGGCGCACCATGTGGACATCGCGCAATGGGCCATGGGCCAGGAACTGGGCGGGCCGACCACGATTGAGGCGCAGGCAGAATTTATGCACGATGACGCATGGACGGTCCACGGCGCCTATCATGTGGAAATGCTTTATCCGAAAAACGTGCAGATGATACTCGACAACCAGTTTGAGACCGGCATCCGGTTTGAAGGCGACGAGGGCTGGATTTTCTGCACCCGCGGCGAAGAGAAAGCCACCGCCAGCGATCCCAACGCGCCGGTCAGCCGCGAGGCGCTGCTGCCTTTGCGGGCGAGCGACCCGAGACTTTTATCGCCGCTTGACGGCAGCGCGGTGCGCTGGATGCCGAGCAAAACGCAACACGGCAACTGGCTGGAAAGCATTGCGGCCAACCGCCAGCCGATTGCGCCGATTCAGCAGTCCGCCCGCAGTCTGGAAACCTGCGCGGCAGCCTGGATCGGCATGAAACTCAAGCGGAAGCTCACCTGGGATGCGGCCAGCGAAACCTTCGTGGGCGACGACAAAGCCAACGCTCTCCGCGAACGGAAGACCCGCAAGCCGGAATACGATTTTGAACGGCTGCTGCAACGCGCGGGGATCGTCTGACACATTTGCCTTTACGCAGGCGCGGCATTCACTAGATTGCGGGCATGTCCGAAATCGCAAAATTCGTCAATAACGGCTCCGCCAGCATCACGCCGGCCATGGCGCAGAAAATCCTGCACCAACTGCCGCAGTGGAAACTGGAGTTCACCCAGATCAACGCGCCGAAATTTCCGCATCTGGTGGACCAATTGGAGTTTCTGGCCGACGCGGTGGAGGACGCAGTGGAGGGTGCCTACCGGGAATTGCCTTATACCGCGATCGCCCAGGCCGTGTTTGCGCTGATCTATGCGCACAAGAAAATGGGAATCATTCCGGAAAGCATTCTGGAACTGGGCCGGGCGGACGACTCGAGCGTGGTGCGCGCCGTGTTGATCCAGAATGAAAAGGCCTTCGCCGTTTATGCTGGCACCCAAGGGATTAGCTGGGAAAAAATCACCAGCCAGCCCTGAAATCCGGATGATTTTACGAGTTGACAATGGACAGTTCGCCGCTATACTGCCTTTAGATAGAAAAAGTTCCGAAACAAATTCGAAACGAATCATATGAAAAATATTCAGAAACTGTTTTCCGCAGCCGTTTGCGGCTTGGTTTTGTCTTTTACCATTGCGGCCAGCGCGCAAGAAGTCAAACAGGGCATTGCGACCGTGGTCCGCGTCAAAGGCGGAGCGAGTTATACTGTTGGAGGCAATGACGGATGGCATCCCCTGGTGGCGGGTAAGATTCTGCACCCGGGTTCCACCATCAAGACCGAACCCGATGCCATGGTGGATGTGGTTTTGGGCAAGGCCATTGAAATGCCCCAGGCTCATGCCGTGCCGGACAAAGTTTCGCTGGCTCCGGACTCGGCGGTGCGCGGCATGGTCGGCTACAAGCCTTCCGTGGAACAAAACGTCATCCGTCTTTCCGGTGAAACCACCATAAAAGTTGACATCCTGACGGTTGCGGATACCGGGGCGGACACCATCAGCGACACAGAACTTGACCTGCAGAAAGGGCGCATTTTTTACAGTGTAAAAAAACTATCCGCCGAATCGAAATACCTCGTCAAAATTCCCAACGGCATTGCCGGTGTACGCGGTTCGCAGGGTTTCATCAGTGCGGACGGCAAATGCGGCGCACTGGTTCATCCGCTGTGGCTTTCCTTTGTCGGGGCCGATGGCAAGCCGGTCACGGTGACGGTGGGCGAAGGACAGCAATTTGACCCGACTTCCGGTGGCATTTCCCCGATGCCGCCAGCCATTTTTAACTTGTTGAGCGAGATTTCGCATGCCGCGAGAACTTGTTACCGTGAAATCTGCTCCTATTCATACAACCGTAACCAGTGGTGCCATATTTCGCCGACCACCGGTGGTGATGATGGAAAAAAAGGGAATCAAGGGCCAACTTAAGAATATAAAGCATTTTTCTTATAGCCAGAGCAGCCTTGAGTTGCTCTGGTTTTTTGTTTAATGGGGAGAAGTGAAATTCAAACCGCTCAAGCGCGCGCCGGTCATGCTGGCCGCCATCGTTCTCGCGCTGGTCTGTGGGCTACGGTTGCTTCACCTCGATCTGTTTGAACGGCTGGAGCGCATCACTTATGACCTTCGCATGCGCACGGCCCTGCGCTTTCCTGCAAACACGGCGACGAACCTGGCCTTTGTTTCGATGGAAGATTCCAGCATCGCCGCCATTAAAAACGGGCTGCTGGGAAAACCCGGGTTCGGGCTTTACTGGCCGCGGCAGGTCTATGGCCGGCTGGTGGAGGAACTTTCGGCACAGGGAGCACAAACGGTCGCGTTTGATGTCTTGTTTGGTGAATTGCGGCCCGACCATGCGCCCGTCGAAATGGCCGACGGCAATTTCATAGAATCAGACACCTTTTTTGCCCTGCAAATGCGCCGGGCCGGGAACGTCCTGATCGCGGTCACGCCGGAATTGCAGCCCCCCAGTCTCTTTGCCACCAACGCCCTTGCGCTGGGCGGCATATCGACCGACAAGGATTCCGACGGCACACTCCGACGCGTCGAAGCCTTTCACATTTATCACCGCTGGCATCCACTCTTGAAAAAGGCGGCGGCAGAATTCGACCTTGACCTCGACAAAGCGCAGTTGGCACCGGGCAAAATCATATTACCGCAGAACGACAGCACCAATGTCGTCACCCTCCCGATTGATGCGGAAAACAGGTTTGAACTGGCCGATTTAGTCGGCGACAAACTGCCCCCCGGGGCCGCTCCCAAAGCCAGAGCTTTCAATGATGAACGGGTCTGGCATATGGGGATTGTCCTGGCGGCACAGGAGCTAAAACTGGATTTAAAAAACGCGGTAATGGTGCCCGGGGAAATTATTCTGCGCGGCGCGAACGGCGTGGTGCGCACCATTCCGGTGGACAGCAGAGGCTATTTTTACATTGATTGGCGGCTGACGCCGAACGACGCAAAAATTTTCCGCCAGCCGATTGAAAGCCTGTTGATACAGGACAAGCGGCGGCTACTCGGTGAAACGAATGACCTGAGCAACGATTTTCGAGGCAAACTCGTCATCGTTGGCTCGACCGCGCAAGGGAACGACCTGACCGACCGGGGCGCGACACCGCTGGAAAAGGATACCTTCCTGGTGAGCAAGCATTGGAATGTCGCCAATTCGGTCATCACGGGACAATTCATCCGCCGGGCGCCGGTGCCGATGGAACTGGCGTTGATCATTCTGCTTGGAGCGCTGACGGCATTTCTGACCTGGCAATTACGCGCGTTTTCGGCCACCGGCGGAACATTGCTGCTGATGCTGGCCTATGTAACGGCCGCATTTATTGCGTTCACGGCATTCCGCTACTGGCTGCCCATCGTATTTCCGGTTGTCGGCGCCGTTTTAATCGAACACATCATGCTGGTCACCTACCGCGTGGTATTCGAGGAGGATGAAAAGCGCCGGGTTAACTCCGTCTTTTCCAAAATTGTGTCGCCGGATGTGATGAACGAGCTGCTGCAGGCTGAAACACTCTCCCTGGGCGGGGCGCGCCGCGAGTTGACCGTATTTTTTGCCGATGTGCGCGGGTTCACGACGTTCACGGATGAAACCCAGGAGCGCGTGCTGGAATTTGTCCGAGCGCACCAACTCGACCCGGAGGCGGCGGAAAAATGCTATGATGAGTCCGCCCGCGAGACCCTGGAAACGGTAAATCTATATCTCTCGACCGTCGCCGACGCCGTGAAAAACCACGGCGGCATTGTTGACAAATACATCGGCGACTGCGTGATGGCATTCTGGAACGCCCCCGTGCCGCATGAACAGCACGCGCTGGCCTGCGTGCGGGCGGCGATTGAGGCGCAACGCGCCATTCACGGTTTAAATGAAAGCCGGCTGGCGCAAAACACGTCCCGGGAAATTGAAAACCGGGCCCGGCTTTCCGCCGGGCTGCCGCCGAAGCCGCTGTTAACCGCGTTGCAGCTGGGCACGGGCATCAACACCGGGCTGGTCACGGTGGGGCTCATGGGATCCGAAACGCATCAATCCAATTACACCGTGTTTGGCCGGGAAGTGAACCTGGCCAGCCGGCTGGAAGGCGTTTCCGGCAGCGGGCGAATCATCATCAGCGATGCGACGCACACCCATCTGCAGCGGCACGATGCGGCGCTGGCCGCGGCCTGCGTGGAATTGCCGCCGGTCACGGTCAAGGGCATCCGCGCCGCCGTAAAGATTTTCGAGGTGCCATGGCGCAACAAATAGTTTTGAGTTTTGCGCATTTAATTTTAAGTTAACAGCGCCGTGCCGGCCATGGCCGCCAGGACAAACCAAAAACCAATGCCTAACCGCCCATGATGCGAACCGCGATTTATCCCGGCAGTTTTGACCCGCTGACCAACGGCCATCTGGATGTGATCCAGCGGGCGGCCAAATTATTCGACCGCGTGGTGGTGGCGGTTGCGAAAAACGAGGGCAAACATCCGCTGTTCGCGCTCAAAGAGCGGGTGGCGCTGGTGAAAAAATCGGTGGCCCACCTGCCGAACGTCGAGGCGGATTCGTTTGACAGCCTGCTGGTCGAATACGTCGTGCGCCAGAAAGCGCAGGCGATCGTGCGCGGGTTGCGGGCGGTGTCGGATTTTGAATTCGAGTTCCAGCTGGCGTTGATGAATCGCAAACTGAATGAGAATATCGAGACCATTTTCATGATGCCCAAGGACACTTATACGTTTTTGAGCTCGCGCATCGTAAAGGAAATTGCGCGGCTGGGCGGCGATGTGAGCGCGTTTGTCCCGGTGCCGGTGCAATCAGCCTTGATCAGGAAACTCAAACCCTAAACGCTTCACGACAGCAAGACCAACCGCGGGTGGTTTGAAGTCGCCGGCGCAACGCAAGTTTATGTCATTAATCGTCAATCTACGCCAGCTGGAGAACCGCAACCTGGAATTGGGCGGCGACCTGCCGGCGTTGGACCTGGCCTTGGATTTGCGGGACGACATGATCCGGGCCACGCAGCCGCTGCATTACGAGCTCGAGGTCGAAATGCTGGACGACAGCCTGCTGATCCAGGGGCGGCTCCGGCTCAAGCTGGAATGCCAGTGTGTCCGCTGCCTGAAGGATTTTGAATATGAGCTGGAACTGGACCCGTGGGTGTTGCATCTGCCGCTGGAGCCGCTGGAAGACGAGGAAGCCGTGCCCATCAAGAACGATTGCGTGGACTTGACGCCGCGGGTGCGAGAAGATATTCTCCTTAGGTTTCCGCAGCATCCGGTGTGCAACCCGGAGTGCGGCGGATTGAAAAAAGCTAAGGTCGGCAAGGCGCTTAAAACCGCCGGCAAGGAGGAATCCAAGCCGTCCGCGTGGGCTGAACTGAACAAACTGAAACTGTAATTTTTGAATTTATGGGCGTTCCAAAACGTAAACCTTCGACAAGCCGGATGCGGATGCGCCGCGCTTACAACAGCGTGCTGAAGCTGCCGCAGATCAGCAAATGTCCGCAATGTGCCGAGCCGCATGTGCCGCACCGGGTCTGCCCGGCCTGCGGTTATTACAAGGGCCGCCAAGTTCTGACGGTCAACGCCGGCTGATCCATCAGCTTGCGGCCGCGGAGCGAATCCGCGTTTTCTCGTTCATCTATGCGAATCGCAGTGGATGTCATGGGCGGCGACCACGGTTGCGGGGTCGTGATCGCCGGGGCCAAACTGGCACTGGAAGCCAGCAAAAAAATCACCGCCCTCTATCTCGTAGGCAATCAGGCGGACATTCACGCCGCGCTGCCGGAGCGCGGCTTTCGCGACCATCGCGTGCGCGTCATCCATGCCAGCGAGGTGGTGGAGATGGACGATAAACCGGTCATCGCACTACGTAAGAAAAAAGATTCTTCCATCGGCCGCGCCGCCGAACTCGTGCGTGACGGCGAGGCGGATGCGGTTGTTTCCCTCGGCAACACGGGCGGCCTCTTTGCGGCGGCCACGTTCAAGGTCGGGCGAATCCCCGGCGTGGATCGCGGCTGCATCGCCGCCGTCATTCCGCGCCAGAGCAATGAGTTTGTCCTGCTCGATGCCGGAGCCAGCGTCGAATGCAAGCCGCTGCATCTCGCGCAATTTGCTGTCATGGGAAGCGTTTATGCGCGGGAAGTCTTGCGAAAGAAAAATCCGCGCGTCGGCATCCTGAGCATCGGGACGGAGGACTCAAAGGGCAACGACCTGTCGCTGGAAGCCTTCAAGCTCTGTAAAAGACTGGATTTGAATTTCATCGGCAATGTCGAGGGCCACGATTTGTTCAAGGATCACGTGGATGTCGTGGTTTGCGACGGTTTTGTGGGCAACATTGTATTGAAGACCTGTGAAAGCCTGGCCGTCGGGATGTTCTCCATGCTCAAGCGTGAGTTGATGAGCAATGCCAAGCGGAAAATCGGGGCGTACCTGGCGAAGGACGCGTTTCATGCGATCCGGCGGCGCATGGATCCGGAAGTGCACGGCGGGGCGCCGCTGCTGGGTTTCAACGGCATGGTCTTCAAAGCGCACGGTTCCGCGCGCGAACGCGCGGTGGCGAGCGCCCTGCGCGTGACCGCCGAAGCCGTGCAACATCAAGTCAATAATGTCATCGCGGGCGAGATTGCCCGGGCGAACGAGGTGTTGGACGCCGCCGAGATTTCCGCCCCTGCTGCAGCATGAAAACCAAATTCAAGAATCCGCGAGCCAAACATGATTTTCAAGGCCGGCCGTGTTCCATCACCGGCGTTGGTTCCTACGTGCCGGAAAAAATCCTGACGAACGCGCAACTGGAAAAACTGGTGGACACCTCGGATGAATGGATCACCACGCGCACCGGCATCAAGGAGCGCCGCATCGCGGCCGCCACCGAATTCACCTCCGATCTGGCCGCCAAAGCGGCAAGGCGCGCGATGGAAATGGCCGGCATCACCGCCGAGCAGATAGATCTGATCATCGTCGCCAGCATCACGCCGGACATGCCGTTTCCAAACACCGCCTGCCTGGTGCAGCAGAAAATCGGCGCACGCCGGGTTCCGGCCTTCGACATTGAGGCAGCCTGCTCCGGCTTCCTTTACGCCCTGGAGGTCGGCCAGAATTTCATCGCCTCACGGAATTTTGAAACGGTGCTGGTCATCGGCGCGGAAAAACTTTCGGCGATCACCAACTGGACAGACCGGAACACCTGCGTGCTGTTCGGGGACGGCGCGGGCGCGGCCATCCTGCAGAGCCGCGCCGATTCCCACGGTTTGCTGGCTACCGTGCTGGGCGCGGATGGCAACAAAGCGGAATTGCTCTCGATGCCCGGCGGCGGCAGCCGGTGCCCGGCCTCGGCGCAGTCCGTGGCGGACGGCTTGCATTTCCTGCGGATGGACGGCAAGGAAACCTTCAAGAATGCGGTGCAGGCGATGTGCAGCGCCGCCAACGAGGTCCTGACCCGCTGCGAAATCGACATCACCCGCATCAAGTGTGTCATTCCCCACCAGGCCAACCGCCGCATCATAGACGCGGTCGGCGAGCGACTGGGGGCCACGCCCGAGCAACTGTTCGTCAATCTGCACAAATACGGCAACACCTCCGCGGCCTCCGTGGCCATCGCGCTGGACGAGGCGGTGCGGTCGGGCAAGGTCCAGCGGGGCGATTTGATTCTGATTGTCGCGTTTGGCGCCGGCCTGACCTGGGGCGCCGCGGTGATCGAGTGGTAAGCTAATTTATTGGATTGCACGGTCTAATTTGACGATTGGCGGGAGCGTGTTAGTTTGTCGGTGAATTATGAGTGCGCGAAAAATTGAAAGCATCGAGACCCCGAAACAGCAGGTAACGGTTGAAGGCCGGCAGTCCCGGCTGGAACTTTCCACCGACGCCGTGTCGGTGCACAAAAGCGGCATCGAGTTTCGCAGTCCGACGCCTTTCCATGAATGGACTGAAATGACCGTCGCGCTGCAATCCCCGCATGACGGCGCCAAGCTCCAGTGCAGCGGGGTGGTCATCGCCTGTTCCGGCAACAAACACGCCGGGTACCGGGTGGCCATGGTGTTCACGCACATTTCCGAACAGGCGCAAGCCCGGCTGAATTCCCTGGCGCGGTCGACGCTGGGCGCGGGTTGAGTGCCACTTTTTCGCTAGAAAAGCGGCCCCCCAACGAATGTTGGGGGGTTATTTTTTTGACGCACCGCCGCTGGTTTTTTAAGCTGGTTGAATGAAGATCTTGCTCACCACGACTTCGTTCCAGGACACCCCCGGCGCGCACCATGATTTGCTCAAGCAGACCGGCTGGGAAATCATCAGCGCGCGCGGCCCGTTGAACGAGGTGGATACGCTCGCGCTCGTCGGTGACGTGGACGGCTACATTTGCGGCGACGACGCCATCACGCGCAAGGTTTTGGAAAAGGCGCGGCCGAAGCTGAAGGTCTTGAGCAAATACGGAATCGGTGTGGACAAGATTGACGTGAAATCCTGCACCGAATTCGGCATCCCGCTGCTCTTCACGCCCGGCGTGAATCACACGACCGTCGCCGAGCACAACTTCATGCTGCTGCTCGCGCTCGAGAAAAACCTTCCCTTTCACACCAACTCCACCAGCAGCGGCGATGCCAAGACGAATTGGAAGCGCAAGACCGGCCACGAACTGCTGGACAAGACCATCGGCATCATCGGCCTTGGCCGTATCGGCAAGGAAGTGGCGATTCGTTCGCGGGCGTTCGGCATGAATGTGATCGGCTTCGACGTTTATTGGGACGAAAAGTTTGCGAAAGAACAAAACATCAAGCGCGCCGCGTCGCTCGACGAAATCTATGCGGCGAGCGACTACATTTCGCTGCACACCAATCTGACGCCGGAGACGCGCGACATGATTTCTGCGAAGTCATTCGGGAAGATGAAGAAGGGGGTTTTGATTTTGAACTGTGCGCGCGGCGAAGTCGTGAACACCAATGACATGGTGGTCGCGCTGAAATCCGGTCAGGTGGGCGGTTACGGCACGGACGTTTTGGACCAGGAGCCGCCGGCGGCGGATCATCCGCTACTCAAGCTGCCGAACGTCGTCTGCACGCCGCACGTCGCGTCGCGCACTTACGAGAGCGTGGTGCGGCAGGCCACCTGCGCCGTGAAGAATCTCATCCTTGCGATGAACGGCGAAAAACCCATCGCGCAGGTGAATCCCGAAGTGCCGGTGAAGAAAGTGGTTTGAAAAATTCTGTTCTAATTTGAAAGCAACGCAAAGAAAGTCGGCTTTAATTTTATGAAGAAAAAAATTCTCACTATTTTCGGAGTGGGGATTTTGGCGCTGATTATTTTTAGTGCTGTCTGCTTTTTCATACATTCCAGACTTGATGTCTCAAGCAAAGCATACGTTGATACAAACATTCCACTCATTGTTTCACCTTGGTCAAAAGCGCAATTATCACAACGAGTCTCGTCGGATTACAGGCAACATGTGCCTGACGAACAAATGAGTTTTGATTTCGACAATTTTGCCAAGCTGGGAGCGTTAAAGAAATACGAAGGCTCGGAAGGAACTTCATTTATTCTGATAGGCACAAAAATGGGAAAGGTTGTCACGGCAAACTATTCTGCCAATGCAACATTTGAAAACGGAGATGCTGAAATAATTGTTGGATTGATTAAGGAAAATGGCGATTGGCGAATCTCAAGATTTATTGTCAACGCTCCAATGTTTAAGGATCAAAAAACATTTAAGGAGTTATCCGCGCAATTTCCAATTCACCCAATTAGCAAATAGTTTTATGCCCGAAACGTACTACATCATTCCCAAAGACAAACACGATTCACTCGTCACGAAGGCTTATTTGAAGCGCGGTTACGATGCCGCCGAAGCCGCCGCCGGCGCGCGGTTCTGCGCCAGCGCCGCGTATTACGGCATCCGCACGCACAACGCCATCAAGGCGCTGCACCTGGATGAATTGTTCGGCAGCAAGGTCGGCCGCTGGAGGCCCGGCGCGAAGATCGAAAAACTGCCGTCGCGCTTTGCCGCCGCGGAAATCTGGAACGGCCACCACAAACTCGGCCAAGCCGTGGCTTACGAGGCGATGGACACCTGCATGCGGCTCGCCGACACCTATGGCGTGGGGATGGTGAGCGTGGACAATGCCACGCATTATCTCTGGGGCGGCGGCTACGTGATGGACGCCGCGCTCAAAGGTTACCTCGCCTACACGAACTGCACCTCGGCCACGTCCGAAGTGGTGCCCTTCGGCGGCAAAACGCCGACGATGGGCACGAACCCACATTCGTGGGCATTCCCGACGCAGGCGGCGATCGGATTTCCCATCGTGATAGACTGGGCGACCTCGACCATCGCGATGGGCCGCGTTCAAGTGATGAAACGGGAGGGAAAACAACTGCCGCCCGGAGCCGCCGTGGATGCCGAGGGCAAGCCGACGACCGATCCGAACCAAGCCGTTGCGTTGCTGCCGTTCGGCGCGCACAAGGGCTACGGCCTCGGCCTGATTGACGAACTTTATGCCGGCTACATCGGTGGATCGCTGCCGGAGATCCGGGGCACCGCGCGAGGCGACGATGGTGAAAAGCGCGGCTCCACGTTTTATTTTCAAGTGATCCACCCCGACGCGATGAAAGGCAACGACTACGCCAAAGGCCGTTCGCAAATCCAGAACGTGAAGGCCGTGATCGAAGACGTCCTCGGCCATGGCAACGAGAAGTGCCTGCTGCCCGGCCAGCCGGAAGCGCGCTGGGGAGAACTGTCGAAGCAGCACGGCGGCCTCCTCTTCACCCAGGCGGAGATCGAGGAGCTCAACCAACTCGCCCACGAAGTCGGCGAACCGGCGTGGAATCGGGCTGGTTTTAAACCGGTTCAAGCCTAAACTTTTCAAACATCAATCATTTATGGCCATCCCCTTACGCGACAAAGCCAACGGCACATACGACCAAATCTCCCTCGGCGAAGTCATGCTGCGCCTCGACCCCGGCGAAGGCCGCATCCGCACGGCGCGCACCTTCGCCGCGTGGGAAGGCGGCGGCGAATACAACACCGCGCGCGGCCTGCGCAAATGCTTTGGCTACAAAACCGCCATCTGCACGGCGTTGGTGGACAACGAAGTCGGCCACCTGATCGAGGATTTCATCATGCAGGGCGGCGTGGACACCCCATTCATCCAATGGCGCGAGGACGACGGGATCGGCCGCAGCGTGCGCAACGGTTTGAATTTCACCGAACGCGGTTTCGGCATCCGGGGAGCCGTTGGCGTGCCGGATCGCGGCAACTCGGCGGCGGCGCAGCTCAAGCCGGGCGATTTTGACTGGGATCACATCTTCGGAAAAACCGGCACGCGCTGGCTGCACACGGGCGGCATATTTGCGGCATTATCCGAAACGACCGCGGCGCTCACCATCGAAGCCGTTAAAGCGGCGAAGAAGCACGGAGTGGTCGTCAGCTACGATCTGAATTACCGGCCGTCGCTCTGGAAATCCATCGGCGGCCTCAAAAAGGCGCAGGCGGTCAACCGGGAGATTGCCAAATATGTGGACGTGATGATTGGCAACGAGGAGGATTTCACCGCGTCGCTCGGCTTTGAAGTGAAGGGCGCCGACCACAGCCTGAGCCGCATCGAGACCGACGCGTTCAAGGCCATGATAGAAACCGCCGTGAAGGCATATCCGAATTTCAAAGTGGCGGCGACGACCCTGCGCCGCGTCATCACGGCGACGAAGAACGACTGGAGCGCCATCCTCTGGCACGACGGGAAATTCTTTGAGAGCCGGAAATATCCCGAACTGGAAATCCTCGACCGCGTCGGCGGCGGGGACAGCTTCGCCTCCGGCTTGCAATTCGGATTTCTGGAATTCAACGACGCGCAGAAGGCGGTTGAATACGGCGCGGCCCACGGCGCGCTGGCCTCGACCACGCCGGGAGACAC
>CAIJNQ010000273.1 GCA_903822015.1 uncultured Verrucomicrobia subdivision 3 bacterium
CTCAAAACTGACGGTGCATCGGCGCTGCCGGCCGGCTGCAATGCCGCTCCAACTCGCGGCCCGCGCCTCGGTTTTGGACGCCTCAAAACCTCTTTCAACCATTTCTCTGAAGCCCTCAAATCGCGCTCTCCGGACAAAACCCCTGTTTCAGGCGTAAGTCATTGTCTTTCGGCATCCTTCAGCCATTCCTAGCGTCTTTCACTCTTTTCTCTTGGTTGCGCCGAGGCCGGTTGTCTGATTCAAACCGGCCCCCCGTTACCCAAATCCCGCGCTCGCCAAAGTCGGCGCCATTCTGCTATTTTCCACGCGGCGATGAATCTTTTGGTCAATAAACGCGTTCAGTATGTGCTCTCGGAGCTGGGTCAGATTTCCTTCCTGGCCAAGGATATTTTCCTGTCGCTGCTCACGCGCAAAGTCGTCTGGCGCGACCTGCTCTACCAGCTTTATTCCATCGGCGTGAAATCACAGATGGTGGTGCTGGTGACGGGCGCTTTCACGGGCATGGTGCTGGGCGCACAAACCTATTTCCAATTTCACAAAGTCAAAATGGACACCGCCACACTCGCGGTCGTCAGCGTTTCGTTATGCGATGAACTCGGACCGGTGCTGACAGCCTTGATGGTCGCCGGACGGGTCGGGGCTTCGATTGCGGCTGAAATCGGCACCATGCGCGTGACGGAACAGATTGACGCGCTACGGACGCTGGCGACGCATCCGGTGGATTACCTGGTGGTGCCCCGGATTGTGGCGGCGCACATCGCGCTGCCGCTGCTGGCGATGGAATCCATCATGCTCGGGATCGTATCCAGCTACCTGGTGGGCGTACATATCCTGGGCATCGAGCCGACTTATCTCTGGGTGAACATGCTCAAATACACGCACGACGTGGACCTGATGATCGGCCTAGTGAAGGCGTTCATCTACGGCGGCATCATCGCGCTGATCGGCTGTTACAAGGGACTGACCTGCGGCCTCGGGGCGGAGGGGGTCGGCCTGGCCACCACGGAAGCCGTGGTGTATTCCTCGATCACCATCCTGATCACGAACTTTTTCCTGACGCTGGTCATGGGCAAACTGGTCGGCCTGCTATGATTGAAGTCCGTCATCTCCAAAAAAGTTTTGGCGCGCACCCGGTGCTGAACGACGTGAGTTTCCGGATTGAAAACGGGGAATCGGTCGTCATCATCGGGCGGAGCGGCGGCGGCAAAAGCGTCCTGCTCAAGCATCTCGTCGGCCTGCTGCAACCGGACAGCGGCGAAGTGCTGGTGGACGGCGAAAACATCGGGCCGATGAACGAACGCCAGCTGCTGCGCGTGCGCCGAAAGTTCGGCATGGTGTTCCAGGGGGCGGCCCTATTCGATTCGATGACGGTGGCGGAGAACGTGGCGTTCGCGCTGCGGCGCGACAAGGTCCTGACCGAGGGCGAGATCACCCAGCGCGTGGCGGAGACGCTGGAGATGGTGGATCTGCCGGGCACGGAGCTGAAGAAGCCCGCCGAACTCTCCGGCGGCATGCGCAAGCGGGTGGGCCTGGCGCGGGCAATCATTTACGAGCCGCAAATCGTGCTTTATGATGAACCGACGACCGGCCTGGACCCGATCGTGTCGGACAGCATCGACAAGCTGATGATGCGGGTGCACGAGCGACTCAAGGTCACGACGGTGGTGGTCACGCACGACATGCGCACCGCGCGCCGGGTGGGCCAGCGGGTGCTGATGCTGCACGACAAGAAAATTTATGCGAGCGGCGCGCCAGAGGCATTTTTTGCATCACAAGACCCGGTGGTGCGGCAATTTGTGGACGGGGTGGCGGATGAGAAGGAAATTTTATTTTGAACCATGGATAAATCGAAATTAGAAATCAAAGTCGGCCTGTTCGTGCTGATCGGACTGGTGCTGCTGGCCGGGGCCCTGATCCAGTTCAGCAAGGGCACGAGCCTGTTTCGCGGCGCCTACCAGCTGCAGCTGCACGCCGTCAACGTGGGCGGCCTCAAGCAGCGGGCGGGCGTCCTGCTGGCGGGCGTGGAGGTGGGCAACGTCTCGCAAATCAAGCTGTCCGACGACGGCAAGAGCGTGACTATCGTGCTGAGCGTATACAAAGATTATCCCATTTACCACGACGCACGGTTCGTCATCGAACAGGCGGGCTTTCTCGGGGACCAATTTGTCTCGGTGATTCCCACCACCAACACTCCGCCGGTGCTCACGAACAATGAGGAAGTCTATTGCCAGGAACCGTTCAACCTGCAGGAAGTCGCGCGATCGACGGCCGGCTTCGTCAAACGCATTGATGAAACGGCCAAAAAGCTGGACGACGCGGTCACGGATTTGCGGCGGGTGGTGCTGAACGGGGAGACGCTGACCAACTTTGCGATCGCCATCAACAACACCCGGACCTTTTCCGAACAGGCCATCAGCACGGTCAACGATATCAATGCGATTGTGGCCACCAACGGGTCGCAAATCAGCCTGGCGGTCAGCAACGCGGTGCTGTTTTCACAGCAACTCAACGGCCTAGCCGGTTCCGCCGACGCTATACTGGCGACCAACGGCGCCGCCATCAGCATCGCCGTGCAAAATGTCAAAACCTCCACCGAAGAACTGAAACAATTGATGGACGGCCTGCACTCCGGCCAGGGACTTGCCGGGACGATCCTGCAAAACGGCCAGCTCGCCACCAACGTGCAAACCATTGCCGACAATCTAGCCGTGACCACAAGCAACTTGAACCGGGCCGGGCTATGGGGCATTTTATGGGCCCATAAACCCGTGGACACCAATACCACCGCCCACAGTCCGCACAATCCAAGTCATTAAGCCATGACGCCACTCTGGGCCATCCGCATTTTCTTCCTAGCCCTCTGCACGACGGCGGGCTATGCCATCAGCCAGGTCAGCCTGCAATTGGTCGGCTTGAGCCACAGCGGATTGATCGGGGTGGCCATGGGCTTCGGCTTCGGCGGGCTGCTGATTGCGGTGGATGAAATGCTGAAAAGTTTTTCGCTCCGCGCCTTTTCGGCCATTACGTTCGGCCTGTTGCTGGGCACGGCGGTGGCCTCGCTCATTGATTACTCCGGGCTTTTTGAAAATGCCGACGCCCAGCAACACTGGCTCATCCGGCTCGGATTGTTTTTGAGCTTCAGCTACATCGGCATCATCCTGGCCGTGCGGAGCAACAAGGAGGATTTTTCGCTGATCATTCCCTATGTCCGCTTCTCGCCGCAAAACAAACCGGACAATCTGCTGCTGCTCGACACCAGCGTGATCATTGACGGCCGCATCGCGGATCTGATCGAGGCACATTTTCTTGAAGGCCTGATTGTCGTTCCCCGCTTCGTCCTGAAAGAACTCCAGCAAGTATCCGACTCAGCCGACGCCATCAAGCGCGCCCGCGGCCGCCGCGGCCTGGAAATGCTCAACCGGATCCAGCGCAACACGAGCATGGAGGTCCGCATCCATGACGGCGATTTTCCGGAGGAGAAAGACGTGGACTCCAAGCTCGTCCGCCTGGCGCGCAACCTCAACGCCCGGCTCTACACCAACGATTACAATCTGGCGAAGGTGGCCGAACTGCAGAAGGTAAGTTACGTGAATCTCCACGAGGTCGCGAAATGCCTCAAAGTGATCCTGCTGCCCGGCGA
Source organism: uncultured Verrucomicrobia subdivision 3 bacterium (assembly GCA_903822015.1). Lineage (GTDB taxonomy): Bacteria > Verrucomicrobiota > Verrucomicrobiia > Limisphaerales > UBA11358 > UBA11358. The sequence continues at coordinate 3,641 of CAIJNQ010000273.1, forward strand.
AGTCCTGCACTTGAAAATTGTCCGGGAAGGCAAGGACAAGGGTCAGGGCATCGGCTACATGCCGGACGGCACGATGGTGGTCGTCACCAACGGCCAGCCCCACATCGGCCAGCAGGCGGAGGTCGTGGTGCAAAGCCTGCTCCAGACCGGGGCCGGCATCATCGTCTTTGCCGAAGTGCGAACGGGCTCGATTCCCACCCCGGACACCGGTTTCCTCAACAAATGAAGCTCGTCACCATCGCCACGAACTTTTATCTCGCGGAGGCTGAACTGGTTCGCGCCCGCCTGGAAGCCGCCGGGTTCCATCCGTTTATCGCCAACGAGAATGCCGCCGGCTGGATCGGCGGCTCCTCCACGGCCACCCTGCTCCGCATTGAGGTGCCCGAAAACGAGGTCGCCGACGTGAAAGAGTTTCTTGAAACCCCCGCGGCACCCGCAGAATGACTCCGGCCAAACTCAAGCGGCTCCGCCGGCTTAAAAAAAACCTGCCCGGCGAAATTTTTCTCCAACCCGCCACGCTCGGCAAATATGCCGGCGACAAATGGTTTGCCACGCATCAACCGGATGCCGTCGCCCTGCCCCGTTCGGCCAAATCCGTTTCGGCCATCCTGAAATTCGCGAACCAGAATAAAATCCCGGTCACGCCGCGCGGCGCGGGCCACGGCTACGTGGGCGGCTGCGTGCCGGTGCGCGGCGGCATCGCACTCTCGACGGAACGGATGAACCAGATTCGGGAAATCAATCCCGCGGATTTCGTCGCCGTCGTCCAGCCGGCGGTCAACACGGCGGAATTCCAGGCCGCCGTGGAAAAAACCGGACGCTTTTATCCGCCTGATCCCGCGAGCCGGGCCAATAATTCCATTGGCGGCAACATCGCCACGAACGCCGGCGGACCGCGCTGTTTGAAATATGGCGTCACCCGCGATTACGTCCTCGGGCTGGAAGTGGTTCTGGCTAACGGCGACATTGTGAAGCTCGGCGGGCGGACGCATAAAAACAAAACGGGTTTTGACCTGCACCGCTTGTTTGTCGGCTCGGAAGGCTTGCTCGGCGTCATCACCGAAGCGACGCTGAAACTGCTGCCGCTGCCGCCGTTCCGGGCGAATCTGGCCGTCGGTTTCAGCTCGATGAATTCAGCGGTGCGTGCGCTGCAAAGTATTTTTGCCGCCGGTTTTCTGCCCTGCGCGGCAGAGTTGGCGGATGAATTTACGCTCGCCGCCGCCGCCAAACGCACCGGCAGCAAACGGTTGCTCGGCTGCAAGGCGCATCTCATCGTCGAATTGGACGGACAGGAAAAATCCGTGCGCGGTGAGATTTCCAACGTGGAAAAAATTATCCGCCAACAAAAGCCATTGTTCATCGAACGCGGGTTTGGCAACGAGCAATGCGAAGCCGTCTGGCAGATTCGCCGCGAATTTTCCTACGCCCTGCGCGACACGGGCCTGACGAAGCTGAACGAAGATGTCGTGGTGCCACGCGGCAAGCTAGAAGACCTGTTTAAATTTGCCGCGACATTGCAGAAAAAGCACGGACTCCAGCTCGCCTGCTTCGGCCACGCCGGCGACGGCAACATCCACACGAATGTCATGGTGGATTACAATTTGCCTGGTGCGAAGATGCGTTCGGAAAAATGCCTCGACGAATTGTTCCGCTGGGTCATTGCGTCCGGCGGTAGCATCACCGGCGAACACGGCATCGGCCTCGCCAAAAAGCGCTGGTGGCCGCAGGCAGTTTCGGAAAATTCACGCGAGCTGCATC
>CAIJNQ010000274.1 GCA_903822015.1 uncultured Verrucomicrobia subdivision 3 bacterium
CACCCACCATCACCGCCGGTTCAGTTTCCCAGCTTCCGGACGGATCCGTCCAGTTCGCTTATAACGCGCCGGGGGCTGGCCAAATGACGGTGCTGGGCTCAACCAATCTCACCTCCTGGCAGGTCATACAGACGTTACCACTAACCAATGACAGCGGCATAGTCACCAATTCCACGCCGGCAGGTATATTGAATCAGTATTACCGACTACGGGTGCCATAAGGTGTTTGACACAGACATGGTGGTTGCGGTTTAAAAAAGTTTGGCACGGGCCAGTTCCCGACAAGGCCCGCGCACCAACTTTTATGGTTTATGCAATCCATAACGGCCAGGTGCGCGGACCGATGAAAACAGCCGCGACCATCCAGCCCAAGCGCACCGGTAAATCCGCAACTTCGCAGCGCAACTCCGAGAATGCTCAATCGACGGCAAGGCAAGCCGAACTCGATCGCATGCCCTGCCGCCCGGGCAGACGCCTTGCCGAAGATTCCAGCAGTCAGGCAGGGAAGGAGAATCCCCACCCGCGCGTCCATAGCGGAGCGGTAAAAAGTCCCAACCCGGTATAGAGGCGACAGACAAAATCAGCCACGGATGTTTCCTTTCGATCCACAACCTTCATCTTTCGACCCCAAGGCGGTCCGGTTTTTACATTCATCACTATCGCAGCCGGCCAAAAGCCGTCGGGGACAGACCGAAAACAGACGTAAACACCCGGGTAAAATGAAAGGGATCATCGAAGCCGGTCTCCACGGCGACCTGTTTGACGAGCATGCCGGGTTGTTGCAGCCGTTCGGCAGCATGATTCATTTTTAACCGGAGCAGATATTGATAAGGGCTCTGGCTGTCGTAGCGCCGGAAGAGGCGGCACAAGTAGGCGTTGTTGACATGACATTCGCCGGCGAGCTGTTCCAAGGTTCGCAGCCGCAGACAATGCGCCTCAAGGTGACGGCGACAATGTTGATAGGTCGTGAAGGCCATAGATTCGACACCCGCGAGCGGCGTCCGGGCACCAGCGATCCGCAGGATGAGGCACTCCAGCAATTTCGCACATAATCCCGAACTCTCCCGGCGCACCTGCAAGCCGGCCTGAATCAATTCGTCAAATAGCGGCTGCAGGGTATTCGATGGTACGACAGCGGTCACACGGCCCAGACGCAAACCACAGGAGCGCAGCAAAGCCGGCGCCCGGGATCCCGCAAAGTCGACAAAGTATTTCACCAATGGCTCAGCGGAGTCCCCGGCGATCTGGTGGGGAATCCCCGGCCCGTAGGAAAACAAATGCCCGGGTGCGAGCGGATGATGGCGGCCTTTCAGCTTCACCCCGCCACGGCCACGCATCACATACTCGATTGAATAATACGGAAACACGCGGCGGCGGATGGCATAATCCGGGGTGCAGTGCTCAAGTCCGCCACAGACCACAACCAGCGGACGGTTTTTCGCCGGATTGAGGTCGAGATAAAACCGGCGGGCTTTGGCGACGTCGGAGGAAAAAAACTCCGGCGGACGCGAAGCGGGTTTGAGAGGGGGCAAACGTGTATTCACCAGTTTAAGTCAATAATGTCCATCCATAGGCCAACAATAGCCATTCCCGTTCCGGCGTGTCGAAGGTATTTTGTCGACGCACACATAGAGCAGAGGATATTATTTGCGCTCAAACCAATGAAAGATAACAGATATTTATGCA
>CAIJNQ010000275.1 GCA_903822015.1 uncultured Verrucomicrobia subdivision 3 bacterium
AGTCAGAGGTCAGAGGTCAGAGGTCAGAGGTCGGATGTCAGTAAATACAAAGGCGCAGTGGTCAGTAAAACAAAGGCTGAAGAGGCGAACATTCACCATTCAACGCCCAACAATCATTAACCATCGTCACTCGGTTGGCATAGGCAGATTCAAATTTCCTTGGATTTTCCCGCATCCAGATCGAAAGTCAGAGCCTCCTCACGTCGGCTGCTACTCCATCTATTATCTTGCGACTACTGTCTTGTGGGGACGTTCGTGGAAGCGGGGGCGTTTAGCAAATCTGCGCGGGGATTGTACTCGGGGATGCCCCTTTTCAGTCCCCGTACGATGGCGTCGGGATCGGTGGTTTGTTCGGCCAGGGTTTTGGCGATGGCTGAGGCGTTCCACGGCGATTTCCTGCCCACCAGATAACTGATCTCTTCCACGCGGCCGGGCAATTGAGTGGCACTGGCCCGGGCAAACACCAGCACCTGATCGGGCTGCAAATCCAGGGCGGTGTCAAGGATCACCGCCAAATGGTCGGGGTACCGGCGGGCCAGGCTGGCGACCAGACAGGGCATCAGGCCGGGTCGGGCCAGAACAGAAACGGCACCCAAAGATTCCCGGATCCGTTCATCCACGCCCGCCGGATCACCGACCTGGACCAGACTCACCGCGCGGTCGGGCATCTCCAGCACGGATACCGATCGCAAACTGTCGAACGGTCTATCGGCGGCCACCGATACCGGGGCAGTATCCAACAACACCCAAATCACCAGAATAAACGTCAAAACAAAGGCCAGTATACCCACGGCCACCCGGGCCGTGGAAATGGAAGGCCGGGCACGCCATTTTTTTTGCTTATGGCGATGGGGGGGCATGGGGGGAAAAGTTGGCAGTTGGCAGTCGTCAGTTGGCAGTGGTCGGAAAAACTTGAGAACTGAAACCTGAGACTTGAGACCTGAGACTTGAGAGCTGGAACTTGAGAACTGAAATAAAATTTGGCAGTCGTGACTGAGGACTTTATTTTTATCTGCCTGAGGTCAGAAGGGCGGATTTGTCGGTCAGATTGATCAGCCAGAAAAATGCCAGGGTGAACACGATGATTATACCCAGGGCCAGGACGGTGAAAAAACGCATCTACTGCTGATGCGGGGACAGGCTGGAGCGTTTTCTACGAATTTTCACAGGGGATACTAACACTCCGCCAGGTCAAGCCAAGACCGGCTTGACGAGATTGCCAATAAATTGATCCAAAGTTCGTGAATCCAGATAATCGGAGCGACATCTGGATCACGGAGGGGAATAATCACGGCCGCCGGGCTTGGTAACGGTGTCACTGACACCCATTTCGATCGGCGTGGCCGGAAGCGGGACCGGGGGGGCGGAAAACGTGGGCGGAGGCATGAAGTTGGGGTTCAGGGCGCTCGCCGTGGCCTGGCCGGAAGCGTTTTTAACCGAGGACGCGGTGGCGACACCATAATCGGAAGTTTTCGGGGTCACCTGACCGCCCGCCAGGTCCAGCGGCTGATAAACCGCAGAGGTCTTGGAGGCCTTGATTCCCCGCATCAGGATGGTCTTGCCCTCGGTGACGGTGATCATCGGATTGGCCGCCAAGGCCTGGTCGATGTTCGCCTTCAAGTCCAGAGTGGTCAGGGAAACGGCATGCAAAATATCCCGACTTTTCCCGGGAGCCGCATCCATGGCCGCCAGCCCCACGGTCTGGTAGAGGGAAGGATTTTTGTAAAGAACGGTTTCAACGATGGCGCCGGCCTTTTCGGGAGCGGCTGTCACGGTGGTTTCGGTGATCCGCGCGGCCTGATCCGGGCGCATCATGACGGCGTCGGCCGCCACAAAACCGGCGAGCGCGGGTGATTTGGCAGCGATGGCCCCGGCGGCTTCGGGGAGGGCATTGGCATGGGAATGGTTAATGACGAACAAAGCGTAGAAGGCCACCATCGGGCGGTCGGCTTCGCCGGCGGCGGCGACGAGCGAGGCGGAGGTCTTGACGGCATCGGACAGGGCCAGACCGGACAGGGCGGATGACACGGAAACGCGCGTGGCGGATTCCGCAGTGTCCGCCGCCGATACGGCATGAGACGCCGACAAGATCGCAGCGGCCAAGGTGAGACGAACCAGCGTAGTTTTCATATTAGTTTATAGATGACCATTATTACCATCAGAACTTCAACTTAGTATCTTTAACCATATACCAGTTCCCCCCCAACCTAACGGGTTGGAACCGGCCGTGCGGGATCGATTTTGCATCGGCAGGCTGCCGCCATTCCATGTATCGTCCCATCCCGCACATAAG
>CAIJNQ010000276.1 GCA_903822015.1 uncultured Verrucomicrobia subdivision 3 bacterium
CACACCGTTTTGGTTGTTCGTCAGCACCGCGCTCAGCGCGCTGCTGCTGCCGGTCAGGACAGGTTGGCCGTCCAGGGTCATGCCCGCGCCGGCGGTCACAAAGTTCACACCGCCGTTGGCCCGGACATTGAACTGGTTGTTGGTCGTGGAGGCGAAGTCGGATGGTTCGGAGTCGGACCAGACGAAGGTGCCGCTGTGATTGGCCTTGGCGCGATAGCCGGCGGCGAAGGCGTTCGTGGCATTGTTGCCCACCGCGTTGTTCTGGCCGCCAGGAATCGTGGAGCCAATGGCCGTCGTCCCAATGTTGTTGCCGTTGCCGCCACCGAGGAAGGTATAATCGGAACTCTGCAAAATCGTGTTCCCCTGACCGCCACCCAAAAACGAATAATAACAAGTCTGGATGCTATTATTGAAGCCACCGCCCAGAAAGCAACCGTAACCGTTTGTAAGGTTGTTGTTGCTACCACCACCCAGGAAGGCATAAGGGCCGGCCTGAATGGTATTGTTATTACCACCGCCGAGGAATACATACGGGTTGCCGCTACTCAGAATGCTGTTGCCGTAGCCGCCACCGAGGACGCTGTCTGGACCATATATTTTGTTGTTGTAACCGGCACCAATGAAAGACCAGGCGGCAGCGGATTGAATGGTGTTGTTTTGGCCGCTGCCAATGAAGGCGTTGCCGGCAGAAGCTGCAATGGCGTTTTGCTCACCGCCGCCGATGACGCTCCAGACGGCTCCGGTGATGCTGTTGCCGTAACCGCCGCCGATGAAGGAATCTTCAGCACCACCCACCATGCTGTTGTTCATGCCGCCGCCGATGAAATTATCAAAGGAATTATACTGGATGCTGTTGCCATTGCCGCCAACGATAACACTTTCATCGGCCAGAGCCTGAATGCTGTTGTTGTAGCCGCCGCCAAGGAATGCCCGGTAGGCGTTGGTCTGAATGCTGTTGAGATTTCCGCCGCCGAGAACGGAAGCGTAAGCGCCGCTTTGAATGCTGTTGCCCTGGCCGCCGCCGAGAACGGAATTGTAGGCATTGGTCTGAATGCTGTTGCCCGTGCCCCCGCCGAGCAGCGAATAACTAGCGGCGACGCCGATGACATTGTTGCTGCCGCCGAGGATGGAAGCGGCGATCGTTCCGTTGCTGATGACATTCTGCGCCGGGCCTAAAACAATGTTCGCGGTGCCATTGGTCTGGCTGATCCAGCCGGCCCGCACCCCGCCCACGCGGATTTCCAAAGGCTGATTGTTCGTGCTGCCGAGAAATTGTCCGCCCGCCACGTTGTTGCCGCCGAGCTGCCAGAAATTCGTCGCGGCCAGGCCGTTCAAGGCCGTGGCATTCACGTTCGTCACGTTCGCGCCGTTGCCGGTGAAGGCGGCGGCGGTGACGGTGCCGGCAAGCGTCGGGCTGGCCGGCAGTTGCGCCGAGGAGACGGTGCCGCTCACGTTACTGGCCGTGCCGGCAAAGATGGCATAGGGCACGGGCGTGAGCTGCTGCCGGGGCGCGAGGGTGGTGAAAGTGTTGGCGGCATTGGTGCTGACGGCGATCTCCAGCCAGTTGCTGCCGCCGGTGAAAACGCCGGGGCCAAAATCAATGGTGACGGTGAACAGCCCGTTGGTGACGGCGGTGGCGCTGTTCGTGACCGGCCCGGCGATGATCGTGCCGGTGATGTTGGTGGCGAACAACCGGAAAGCCAGATCATAGCTGCCATGGGCGGGGCCGCCATTGGCATTCAGCCGGCCTTGATACATGAACGCCGTGCCTTGCGCGGCGGCC
>CAIJNQ010000277.1 GCA_903822015.1 uncultured Verrucomicrobia subdivision 3 bacterium
AGCGTCATGACACATGGCTGGGCGCGGAATTTGGAACGCGACAAGAAACAAGGCGAACGGGAATTTCCGTTCGCCTTGCTTGTAATACGAAATCGCAACTCGAATTAATAGCGATAGTGCTCCGGCTTATACGGTCCTTCGACCGGCACGCCGAGGTAGTCGGCCTGTTTCTTGGTGAGCTTGGTCAACTTCACGCCGATTTTTTCCAAGTGCAGGCGGGCGACTTCTTCGTCCAGCTTTTTCGAGAGGCGATAGACGGTCTTCTCGTATTTGTCCCGGTTCGCCCACAGATCGATCTGCGCAAGCGTCTGGTTGGTAAAGGAGTTACTCATGACAAAGCTCGGATGGCCGGTGGCGCACCCGAGGTTTACCAAGCGGCCTTCGGCGAGCAGATAGATGCTCTTGTTTCCGGGCAGATGATAGCGGTCGTATTGCGGCTTGATGTTTTCAATACGCACGCCCTTGACCTTTTTCAATTGATCCACCTGGATCTCATTGTCGAAGTGTCCGATGTTGCAAACGATGGCCTGATCCTTCATCGCGAGGATGTGCGGGGCCGTGATGATGTCGCAGTTGCCGGTCGTGGTGACGTAGATATCGCCGACACCGAGCGTGCTTTCGATGGTGTTAACTTCAAAGCCCTCCATAGCGGCCTGCAGGGCGTTGATCGGATCAATTTCGGTGACCACGACGCGGGAACCATAGGCACGGAGCGAGTGGGCGCAGCCTTTGCCGACATCGCCGTAGCCGCAGACCACGGCCACCTTGCCGGCGAGCATGACATCCGTGGCGCGCTTGATACCGTCAGCGAGCGATTCGCGGCAGCCATAGAGATTATCGAACTTTGACTTGGTGACGGAGTCGTTGACGTTGATGGCCGGCACGAGCAGCTTGCCCGCCGCCTTCATCTGGTAAAGACGGTGCACCCCGGTGGTCGTTTCCTCGGAAACACCCTTCCAGTCCTTGACGATTTTTTTCCAGAGACCGGGCTTCTCGGTCGCGAGCCGGCGTAAGAGCGCTTTGACAACGGAAACTTCGTGGCTGTCGCCCTTGTTTTCGTAGGCCCACCGGGAACCGTTTTCAAGTTCGTAGCCTTTGTGAATGAGTAAGGTCACGTCGCCACCATCGTCAACCACGAGTTCAGGACCCCGGTCGCCGGGGAACAAAATTGCCTTGAGCGTAAGGTCCCAATATTCCTCGAGCGTCTCCCCCTTCCAGGCGAACACCGGCGTGCCGGTCGCCGCGATGGCTGAAGCTGCATGATCCTGGGTGGAGAAAATGTTCCACGAAGCCCAACGCACGTTGGCGCCGAGGGCCACGAGCGTTTCAATGAGCACCGCCGTCTGGATCGTCATGTGCAACGAACCGGTGATGCGCACGCCCTTGAGCGGTTTCTGTCTGGAATATTTTTCCCGCACCGCCATGAGGCCGGGCATTTCGTGCTCGGCAATGGCGATTTCCTTGCGCCCCCATTCGGCGAGCGAGAAGTCGCGGACGATGTAGTCCTTGCCCGCCGGCGTCTGGGCGGCGTATCTGGCGAAGGTTTCGCTGACTTCAGCAAGCACGCCGTTTGCCGGGCCGTTACCGTTCAATTTGAGAACAGTGCGGCGGGAAGGAGATAATTTAATTTTCGACATAATTTTTAAGGGTTGATTGGTTAAATAGCTTTCTGGAGCGCAGCCACCTTGTCCGTTGCCTCCCAGGTAAGGTCTTTGTCGCTCTTGCCGAAGTGGCCGTAGTTCGTGGTCTTGCTGTAAATCGGCCGGCGGAGGTTGAGCTGGTCGATGATATCGGACGGCTGGAAGCTGAACACGCGATTGACGGCGCGGATGATGCGATCGTTGGAAACCGTGTTCGTGCCAAACGTTTCGACATGGACGCTAACCGGGTCAGGATGTCCGATCGCATAGGCGAATTGCAGTTCGCAACGCGTGGCGAGACCGGCGGCGACAATGTTCTTCGCGACCCAGCGACCCATGTAAGCGGCGCTGCGATCCACCTTCGTCGGATCCTTGCCGGAGAATGCGCCACCGCCGTGACGACCCATGCCGCCATAGGTATCCACAATGATCTTGCGCCCGGTGAGCCCGGTGTCACCCTGCGGTCCGCCGACCACAAAACGGCCGGTGGGGTTGATCAGAAATTCCGTTTTCTTCGTGAGCATTTTCGCCGGAAGGACTTTTTTGATGACCTGCTCAATGCAGAATTTTTCAATCTCGGCGTGGCCGACATCCGCCGCATGCTGCGTGGAAATGACGACATTGGAAATCGCCACGGGCTGGTCATTTTCATAAACGACCGAGACCTGCGACTTGGCATCGGGACGGAGCCACGCCGCGCCGCCCGCCTTGCGGATGCGGGTGAGTTCGCGGCCCAAGCGGTGCGCAAACATGATCGGCGCCGGCATGAGTTCGCGCGTTTCATTGCAAGCGTAACCAAACATCAAACCCTGGTCCCCCGCACCCTGTTTCGCGGTTTTTTTGCCCTGCGCCTTGCGGGCATCCACGCCCTGAGCAATGTCCGGGGACTGCTGCGTGACGATGACATTGACGAAAACCTTGTCGGCATGAAACACATCATCGTCGTTCACGTAGCCGATTTCGCGAATGGCCCGGCGCGCAATGGCCACGAAGTCGAGCTTGGCCTTCGTGGTAATTTCACCGCCGATGATGGCGACGTTGGATTTCACATAGGTTTCGCAGGCGACGCGGCTGAATTTATCCTGTGCAAGGCAGGCATCCAGCACGGCATCGGAAATGGTATCGGCCACCTTATCCGGATGACCTTCACCGACGGACTCGGAAGAAAAGATGTAACGGTTGCTCATGAATCAATTTTTAGTTTAACGCCAACAACATATTGACGTATCAAGATTTGATGATATAACATTTTTCCACGGCGTCAAATAGTTTCAAAAACAATTTTGGCGCACCGAAAAAAATGACCTCCACCCTGAAATCTTTGCGGGCGCTGGCCGATCCGACGCGGCTGCGCATCGTTGCGCTGCTGGAGAAGGACGAGCTCTCGGTGAACGAGCTGCAGGAAGTGACGCGCCTGGGCCAATCCCGCATCTCCACGCACCTGGGCCTGCTGGCCGACTGCGCGCTGGTAAAATCAAGGCGCGACGGCAAGCGGACATTTTACCGGCTCAATCCGCAGGCGGATTCGGTGGCCAGCGAATTCATCCAGCTTGCCATCCGCGGGGCGAAGGAACTGGCCGAACACGGCGGCGACCAGATCAACCTCAAGCGCGTGCTGGCCCGCCGCAAAGAACAGGCGCAGGTTTATTTCAATCAAGTGGCCGGACGCTTCGACCGCGTTTACGGGCCGGGCCGCTCGTGGCAGGCATTCGGTCATCTGCTCCTGCGGATACTGCCAGCGATCACGGTCGCGGACCTGGGCGCAGGTGAAGGCTTGTTGAGCGAACTGCTCGCACGCCGCTGCAAAAAAGTCATCGCCGTGGACAACTCGGAAAAAATCGTCGCATTCGGTGCGGCCAAGGCGAAGAAGAACGGCCTGAAGAATCTGGAATTCCGCCAAGGCGATTTGCAGCACCCGCCCATCGAAGCGAACAGCGTTGACCTGGTCATTTTGAGCCAGGCCCTGCATCACGCGGCCGACCCGGCGGCGGCGCTGGCGAGCGCGGCAAACCTGTTGAAAGCCGGCGGCCAGATTCTGCTGCTCGATTTGCTCAAGCACAACTTTGAGAAGGCGCGCGAGCTATACGGCGACCGCTGGCCGGGCTTTGCCGAAAGCGACCTGCACCGCTGGCTCGAAGCGGCCGGTTTCAAGAAAATTGAAATCAGCATCGTCGCAGCCGAAGAACAGCCACCCCATTTTCAGACGATTCTGGCGAGCGGGGAAAAATCGTAGCGGCGCGGCGGCAGACCGCCGGTCCTTGCGGACGGCCAGCATGGAAAAAGAAAATCGGCGGATTTCGGTTGAAAGCCGCTACCCCACAATGAAGTTCACCATCTTTTTGGGCACGATGATGACTTTCTTGATGGTTTTGCTGGCGAGGAACGGTTGCGCTTTTTCGGCTGCCTTGGCCGCCGCCTCAATGGTCGCGTTATTCGCGTCCACGGGGACCTTGATGACATCGCGGAATTTACCATTCACCTGCACCGGAATTTCGATCTCGCTCTCCACGAGCAACGCCGGATCAAATTTCGGCCATGGGGTATAGGCCAGCGAAGGCGCGATCTGCCCGAAGGTGGCATGCAGCCGTGCCCACAGCTCCTCCGCCAGATGCGGCGCGAACGGCGCGAGCAATTGCAGGAATGTCTTCATCACCGGCAGCGGCTTGTTCTGCCACGTCATTGCCTCGTTGATGAATACCATCATCGCGGAGATGGCCGTGTTGAAACGCATCCCGTCGAGATCGTCGGTGACTTTCTTGATGCAAGCATGAAGCGCCTTGAACTGTGCGGGGGTGGCGGCCAGGTCAGTGATGCCGCCATCGAGCAAAATCAATTCGAGCAATTCTCCACGGTTCGAGGATACCGCCGTGGTCTCGGCCTGCTCAAAAGCCGTTTCCGATTTTTCATCCACGAACAAACGCCAGACACGACCGAGGAAACGATAAACGCCCTCGACGCCTTTGGTGTTCCACGGCTTCGTTTCCTGCAGCGGCCCCATGAACATTTCATAAAGCCGGAAGGCGTCCGCGCCATATTCCACAAGCACGTCATCGGGATTCACCACATTGCCGCGCGACTTGGACATCTTCTGGCCGTCCTCGCCAAGAATCAGTCCTTGATTGACGAGCTTGTAAAACGGTTCCGGCGTCGAAACACAGCCGAGGTCGAACAAAACCTTGTGCCAGAAGCGCGCGTATAGCAAATGCAAGACGGCGTGTTCCGTCCCGCCGACATATAAATCAACTCCTGGCGTCATTGATTTGGTTGCAAGTTGCAGGTTGCTAATTACAGGTTGCGTCCCGATGGAATTCACCTTGCAACCGTTTGCGCCCATCCAGTAGCTCTCCGCGTCTTTGCTGACGAACGACCGGGCATTCTTGACGTCGAGGTAGCGGAGATAATACCAGCACGAGCCGGCCCATTGCGGCATCGTATTTGTCTCGCGAGTCGAGCCGGGAATTTCACCCAGCCAATCCTTCGCGCGTGCGAGCGGCGGCTGGCCATCGGCGGTAGGCTTGTAATCCTCCAGCACCGGCGGCAGCACGGGCAATGAACTTTCCGGCAAAGCCTCGTGATAGGACTGGCCGTCCGGGCCTTTTTTCCAAACGACAGGAAAGGGTTCACCCCAGTAGCGCTGCCGACTGAACAACCAGTCGCGCAATTTGTAGTTGATGGTGCGTTTCCCAAGGCTGTTAGCTTCGAGCCAGGCAGTGATCATCTTTTTGGCCTCGGCCGTTGGCAAGCCGGTGAGGGAAATTTCCGGGCCGGTTGAATTCACGGCAACACCATCGCCGGTGAAGCCCTGCCAATCCGCCTTGGCATCGGCGGGTTGAACGACTTGAATGACCGGAAGATTGAATTTCCCGGCAAATTCGTAATCCCGGGTGTCGTGCGCCGGAACCGCCATGATGGCGCCCGTGCCGTAGCTGGCGAGCACGTAATCGGCAATCCAGATCGGAATCTTTCCACCATTGACGGGATTAATGGCGTAGGCACCGGTGAAGACGCCGGATTTTTCCTTCGCCAGCTCGGTGCGTTCAAGATCGCTTTTGCGCGCGGCGTGTTCGCGGTAACACTTAACGGCTTCACATTGTTCCCCAGTAGTAATTTTATCCACCAGAGCATGTTCCGGCGCCAGCACCATATACGTTGCGCCAAACAACGTGTCCGGGCGGGTGGTGAAAACGCGGATTTTTTCCTTCCAACCATCAATTTGAAAATCCACTTCCGCGCCTTCGCTTCGGCCAATCCAGTTCCGCTGCATTTCCTTGAGCGAATCACTCCAGTCAATCAGGTCCAGATCAGCGAGCAATTTCTCGGCGTAGGCGGTGATGCGGAGCATCCATTGGCGCATCGGCTTACGAATGACCGGAAAACCGCCGACTTCACTCTTACCGTCGATGACTTCCTCATTGGCCAACACCGTGCCAAGTTCAGGACACCAGTTCACCGGCGCTTCGCTGACGTAGGCCAGACGTTTGGAATCGACGAAAGCGCGCCGCGCCGAATCGAAGGTGGTGCCGGCGCCGGGCACCGATAAATCGGGCCGCAGGCCTGACGCTACAATTTCCGCTGGAAATTTGAGCGTTTCAATCGGCTCGGCTTTGTTCGTTTCCGGATTGAACCACGAATTGTAGAGCTTCAGAAAAATCCACTGCGTCCACTTGAAATATTCCACGTCCGTCGTGGCGAGTTCGCGCGACCAGTC
>CAIJNQ010000278.1 GCA_903822015.1 uncultured Verrucomicrobia subdivision 3 bacterium
CGCGCATCTCGGGCGCGCTGGCCAAAACTTCGTCGAGCACGGATTTCTCGGGATCGAGCGTGGCGGCCCGGTGCTGGCGGAAGTAACCGATCTTGGCGTTGTGGCCGAGGTCGCGTTCGCCCTTCTGAAACTCCACCGCGCCGGCCAGGATTTTGATCAGCGTGGATTTTCCCGCGCCGTTCGGCCCGACGAGCACGGTGCGTTCGCCGCGTTCAATCGTGAGGTCGAGGCCCTGGTACACTTTCGTCGGGCCATAGGCCATGTGGATACCCTCCAGCGAAATCGCGCGCTGCCCGCCGCGCGGCGGCGGGGGGATCTGGAAGCGGAACGGCTTGCGCGGCGCGAGCGGCTTCTCGATGAGTTCGAGCCGCTCGATCTGCTTGAGCTTGCTCTGCGCCTGCGACGCCTTGGAGGGAATGGAGCGGAACCGGTCCGCGAACGCCTGCAGGTCGGCGATTTCCTTCTGCTGGTTTTTGAAGGCGGTGAGCTGCTGTTCATAGCGCGCCTCGCGCTGCTCAAGGTATTCCGAATAATTGCCGGTGTAGGCGATCAGTTTGCGCTCCGAAATTTCATGCACCTGCGTGATGACTTCGTCCATGAACTGCCGGTCGTGCGAAATCAGCAGCAGCGCGCCGGAATAATTCTTCAAGTAATTCTGCAGCCAGAGCAGGGAGAGCAGGTCGAGATGATTGGTCGGCTCGTCGAGCAGCAGCAGGTCCGACTCCATCACCAGCAGGCGCGCAAGGCGGGCGCGCATGATCCAGCCGCCGCTCATTTCCTTCGCCTTGCGGTCGAAGTCCGGGTCGCGGAAGCCAAGGCCGCGCAACATCTTCTTCGCCTTGGTTTCCACCTCGGGATCGTTCAGCTTGTCGTGCTTGGCATGGGTCTCCAGATATTCCGGTGACGACACATCCCCGGCTTTTTCCAGCTCGTGCAAGCGTTTTTCCAGGTGCGGCAACTCATCCACGCGGCCGGTGGCGACCTCCAAAATGGTTTCGCTGCCATGGGCCTCGGCCTCCTGCGGCAGGTAGCCGACGGTGGTCCATTCATCGCGCTCGACGACACCGGAATCGGGCTCCTTTTGCTTGAGGATGATGGAAAAGATCGTGGTCTTGCCGGCGCCGTTCGGCCCGACGAGCGCGACGCGCTCGCCATAGTTCACCGAGAACGAGGCGCTCTCGAAGAGCGTCCGGGCGCCCATGGTCATTTTTAATTCGCGAATGATGTGCCTGTAAATAATCGCGGCCGCCGGCGGCTGGCCGAAGACCACGAGCCGAACAGGATAGGCGGGAAGCGGGCGACGTCAATTGTGCATTTGAGCCGGCGGTGCCACGAAGACGCCGGCGCTATTTTTGAGGCGTGCCGCCGGCTTGCGCGCGGAGCAGTCTGGCAACGGCGGCGTGGGCAAAAACCACGTCGGGGTCTCGCTGCAACGCCTCGTCGTAATGCTGCGAAAAGCCTTCGCCGCCCTCGGTCGGCACCAGCAGCGTCCGGACCCGGGCCATCAATGATTCCGTGGTGGCCGCCGTCAATGGCGCCTTCGCATCCAGCGTTTCATCGATCGCGGCGATGAGCTGGGACACCGGCCGGAACCAGGCGAACCACGGGTCTTCGGTGAGCAGTTTCAGGAATTGATAGGGCGTCTGGATTTTTCCGAAAGTCTGTTCGTAGCCGATTCGCTCGGTATCCATCAGCGCCTTGTGCAACTGGAGCAGGGCATCGCGCAGGGGGGTGAGGCGCTGCCGGAGA
This sequence comes from uncultured Verrucomicrobia subdivision 3 bacterium, assembly GCA_903822015.1. Taxonomy (GTDB): domain Bacteria; phylum Verrucomicrobiota; class Verrucomicrobiia; order Limisphaerales; family UBA11358; genus UBA11358. The sequence goes on from CAIJNQ010000278.1 coordinate 1,750, forward strand.
TCCGCCGGTTCGGGCCGGCCAAGGGGGTCTGAGTTCATGACGGTTGATGCGGGGTTTTCGGCGGGGCGGTGCTTTTGCGCTCGACCAGTTCGGCGGGCAGGCGTTTGGATTGGACTTTTTCGCCGCGGAGCAGGCTCAGCATGATGTCCACGGCCGCGCTGCCGAGCCGGTGTTTCGGCTGGCTGATGGTGGTGAGGGGCACTTGAAAGTGCTCGGCGACGAGGATGTTGCCGAAGCCGACGATGGAGATGTCCCCGGGAATTTTAAGGCCTTGCGAGAGCAGGGCGTTGGCGCAGCCGATGGCCACTAGATCGCTGACGGCCTGGACGGCGGTGGCCGGGCAGCCCTCGTTTAGCATTTGCAAGGCGGCATTGGTGCCGTCTTCAATGGTGCTGCCGGATTGGAAAACGAGCTTGTCGTCCACCTCCAGGCCGGCTTCGCGCAGGGCGCGGCGGTAGCCTTCGAAGCGTTCGTGGGCCCATGGCGCGACCTGCGGGCCGGTGAGATAGGCGATGCGCCGGTGCCCGAGCTGGATCAAGTGCCGGGTGGCAGTGTAACTGGCGATCTGCTCCTCGATTTCCACGCCGGGGAATAATTTACAAAAGGCGGCGGGCGGGCCGAGCAGCACCGTGGGCGTTTTGCTGGCGAGAATTTCCTGATAAATCCGGGCCTCGGCCTCAAAGCGGTAAACCGGCGAGATGAAGAGGCCATCCACGCGGCGCGAGAGAAAGCGGCGGATGCAGGATTCCTCGCGCTCGGGCAGATTGAGCGAGTGCGCGAAGAGGATGTCGTAACCCAGTTCATGGGCGCGCTCCTCGACGGCGACGACCATGCGGGCATAAACCGGGTTCGTGCTGGACGGGATGATCAGCCCGAAAAGCTTGGTGGTCTTGGTGCGCAGGCCTTGCGCGCTGGAATCCGGCACATACCCCATCTGGCTCGCAAGCGCCTTGATGCGGGATTTGGTGGCGGTGGAAACATCGGGCGCGTCACGGAGCGCCTTCGAAACCGTCATGATGGAAACGTTGGCGAGCTGGGCGATGTCTTTTAATCTAACCATGTGATTTGTTAAATGGTTGAACGGTGATGCGTGAACCGGAACGCGATAAAATCCAAGGCAATGGTGCAACGATTCAACGTTTTCATCTTACAGGTAGGTGCCGCGCCATTGCAACTTGTGGCGGAGCGCCTCAAAAAACGAACTGTCCGCGAGGTGCATCAGCCGGATGGCGCGCCGGCTGCGGCGGATGATCACTTCGTCGCCGGCGGCGAGCTCGGCGACCAGCCGGCCGTCCGCGCTCAAAATGGTTGCGGGCAGCGGGCTGATGGCTTTCACGGAAATTTTCGAGGCCAGCGGCAGGATCATGGAGCGGTTGGAAAGGGCGTGCGGGCAGATCGGCGTCATGACAAAAACCTCCGCGGTGGGGACAACCACCGCGCCGCCGGCCGCCAGCGAATAGGCGGTGGAGCCGGTGGGCGAACTGATGATGAGACCGTCGCAGCGGTAGCGGGTGACGTGTTCGCCGTCCACGCCCACGTCCAAGGCGATGAGCCGCGAGGTTGCGCCGCGACCGACGACGATGTCGTTTAGCGCGGTTTCGCGGATTTTTTTCCCGTTACACACGCCCAGCGCCTCGATCAGAGCGCGCGATTCGTATTTGAATTGGCCAAGCCAGACGCATTTGAGCGCGCGGGCGAGTTCCGCGGACGGCACGCCGGTGAGGAAGCCGAGGCCGCCGATGTTGACACCCAGGATCGGCGTCGGCAGGCCGGCGGTTTTGCGTGCGGCGTGCAGGAGGGTGCCGTCCCCGCCGAAGACCAGGAGCAAATCGACCTCGCGGGCCAGCACGGCGGCGTCATTGCCGGCAATGGCGGTGCGACCGGCGCGCTGGATGAGCCGCGCGGCCTGGCGAACTATTCTGGCGCAGGCGGGCTTGTCGGCATTGCCGATAAGTCCGATGCGCCTGATCTGGTCAGCTTGTTTTTTCAATCAGCACCAAAAATTCTTTATTGCCGGCGGGGCCGAGCAGGGGCGATTCGGTGACGCCGCGCCAGGCCAGACCGGTTTGTGCGGCAACAAAAGCCTCCAGCTCCGCCAGCACGCGCCGATGGATGGCCGGGTCGGTGATGACGCCATGACCCTGGTCCACCTCGGTTTTGCCCGCCTCGAACTGCGGTTTGACGAGCGCGACAATTTTGCCGTCGTTTTTCAATAATGCAACTGCGGGCGGCAAGATTTTTTGCAGGGAGATGAAGGAGCAGTCGATCACGGCCAGACCGGCGGGGATGAAGGGTTGCGGCAGGTGACCGAGGCCGAGGTGGCGCGCGTTGGTTTTTTCCAGGACGACCACACGAGGGTCGCAGCGCAATTTCCAAGCAAGCTGGCCCTGGCCGACGTCCACCGCAAAGACTCTGGCCGCGCCATGCTGGAGCAGGCAATCGGTGAAACCGCCGGTGGAGGCACCGAGGTCAAGCGCCGTGAGACCCGTGACGTCGAGTTTGAAATGGAGCAGGGCGTGTTCGAGCTTATGCCCGCCCCGGCTGACGAATTTTTCCGGTGCGGTCAGGGAGATTTCATCCCCGGTACGAATGGGATCGCTGGCCTTGCGGGCGGGCTGGGCATTGACGCGAACCTGCCCGGCAAGGATGGCGCGTTTGGCCTTTTCCCGGCTGTCGCAAAGCCCGCGTTCAACCAGGGCTTGGTCGAGGCGAATCATGAATTATCCCGCTGGAATGAAAAGGCTCAGAGCCGGCTGCCACTGGAGTACACGCGGTTCTGAACTTCGCGGAAACTATGCAGGAAAAGATTGTTTTCAGCCACGGTTTTTTCGACCAGCTGCTTGAGCAGGAACATTTCGGAACTGCTGACGACGGCGTGGACGCTGTATTTGAAGCCTTCGGAGGGCGAGAGGGTCTGGAAGGTGTCGCCGAGCAGAAAAATCGTGGAATGACGCCGCTGATTGACGGGCATGTTCTGGAGGGCCTGCAGTGTGAGATTTTCCTCGATGTTATTCGCGGCAAAAAGTTCCTCAACGATAACCACCTGATAATGCACCTGGCCGAAGCGGACGAGAAAGTCGCTGTGGGTGGCGGCGGTGTGGACCTTGTAGCCGAGCTCGCGCAAGGCGGTCTGGGCGACCTCGAGCCATTCCGGGGTGGAAAAGGCGATCAAGGCCGGTTTATCCTCGGTGCTGACAAAATCAAATGAGCCGGTCATAATTATCTGATTTTAAGCATGGGCGGCGCCGACGCCGCGCCGGTTTTCATCCTCAAGGAACCGGCGGTGTTGGCGAGTTCGCCCCGGGATTTTTTGAGGTTATCGATGCCGCGGGAAACCACGCTGCGCTTGGTGCAGTATACCAGGGCGGTTTCTTCCGTGATGAGCCCCTGCTCGTAAGCCTCCAGGCAGGCATGGTCAAAGGTGCGCCAGCCGAAAGGAAAGCTGGACTCGATAATTTCGTAAAAGGTCTTGCCCTCGGTTTCGCCGAGGCGGACGGTTTCCTGCGTACGGAGATTGCTGCCCATGATTTCCAACAGCGCCATCCGCCCGCCGCCCACTTTGGGCGCCAGGCGCTGGCTGACAATCCAGCGCAGTGTGTCGGAAAGGCGGATGCGGACCTGTTCCTGCTCCTCCGGTTCAAACATGCCCAGAATGCGGTTGATGGTTTCGCCGGCATTGATGGTGTGCAGCGTGCTTAAAACCAG
>CAIJNQ010000279.1 GCA_903822015.1 uncultured Verrucomicrobia subdivision 3 bacterium
ATAGTGTTAACAGGCCCTAACGGGAATCAAAGACCCGGTGACGACGCTCCATACCGCCAGGGAAGCCCTCAAGTCAGTCATCCGCCATTGGGAACAGACAGGCTACAACGGGACAGACCTGGACCAAGTCCGCCTGGCTTTGGCCAGACTGGAAGGGGCTGAATAATTTAAGCCCGAAACCCGTCCGGGCTCCTTGCGCCGGGCTAGACCTTCCGGCCGGGCACCCTTGCCGCCGGCCAAATCAGCTGCCGCAGGAATTTATTGACCCTTGCCGCCTACCACCAAATTGTAAACAACGGTTTGAACCGGGGCGACATCCCTCTCAAAGGGCCGGTGGTATTCCAACTTCAAGGTCTGCTGTCCGGCGTTTGCCGCCCGGAATGTAAAGTATTCCCTTCCGCCGCCGCCCACCATGCCCATGGGTGCCGCACCGGCTTGATAACGGGGTGCATCCACCGGTTCCAAAAACGCATTTCCCTCCTGCTGATAATCCCAGCGGTAACCGGTGGTCGGACTCGCTTCCAGTTCCACCACAAACAACTGCCCAGCGGTGAGGTTGACTTGCTGGTTGTTGTCCAAGACCGTCAGGGTTTTGGTGGTGGTCGTGGTGGCGCAGCCCGCCAACAAGGTGGCGGCAAGCACTAGCGAAAGAATTCCAAGGGTTTTCATATTTTGAGCATAGTTGAATCATCGCAAGCTTGCACCACTTTCCAACAATGCAAGCCCACATCAAAGCCAGACTGATTGCGATGAATTCACCAGACCGTCCGGGCTCCTGGCGGCGGGCCAGACCTTCCGGTCGGGCGCCATTGCCGCCTGAGTTCCCGGAATCACTTGGTTTCGGGAGTCGGGCCGACGACGCTGGTTGAAACCGTTCCACGCCGCTTGAACCAGCCCAGCAGGAATAGCGCCCCGACCAGCATTAGCGGTCCCGCGATGATCAAATAGGTCTGCCACGGGAATCTGCCCCGGAAGGCGAAGATGTAGAATGCGCCGAGCGCGGGAAAGAGCAGCCCCCCGATCCATTCCCAGCGCCAGGCTAAGGCCAGGATGAGCAACAGGATGCCGGTGGGGATCAGGTGCATCAGCAAGGCGACGGCCGTGTTCCAGAATCCGTGGTTTTCTTGGAACACGTCCAGTGCGAAGATGCTGATGAAGGCGGCAAACAGGAGGCAGAGAATCCGGGGCGTCCAGAACAGCAGGCGGGAGGTTTTCATAATATTATCCTTTCAATGGTTCAATGGTTTAACCGTCATCCTGCATGCTACCAAATCGTGCGCCAAACCGTTAATTGATAATCACGGGCGGAACATTGATTCTAACGATGCCCCTCCACCGGACTTATTGCCACGTCTTGGAAAAACTGAGCGCGGGATGGTTCGCCAATCATTCACGTTACCAGAAGCATGAATGCCAGAATCCTCTCCCTGGGGGCCCCGTCGCCCGGGTTTCGTTTTACGCAACCGGTCGTCCCGCCGCGTTGCGGCGATCCGCCATTCACCTAACTTCGAGCCTAAAAACAGATAATTGGCGTTTGTTCAAAAGTGGAAGCTTCCGCTCAAACCGGGTATCACTTGTGCTGGCATATTATCCTGTGGTCTAAGGTATAGCGGCGTCAAATTCAGCGCGGCTGAAAAGTTTCCGCTGGTAAATAATGAATAGTTGACCGCTTTATTTTCGACGGTCCACCGTGTTGAATGAATATTGCCATCTACCGTGTCGTTTGTTGCCCAATTATAAGTTGCCGATGGGTTGTCACGTTCTGATGGGAGCGCATAGCTAGCGTTGGGAATCCCGCCGTTAGCAGAACCTCGCCATAAATCGACAGTTTCTCCAAAGTATTTATTGGTTTTAATAAGATCCGCGCTGGTACACGGCACTGAATAAATCAGTGCCGGTGCGATGATATGGTGCGCATAAATTCCAGTTGGTTCCGGAGCTGCGATATTGATTAATAATGGCAACACGAATCAATATTAACCGGAATAGGGTCGCAAACTAATGGGGTGTTATGCCCACCAGATTGCCGGTGCATTTCAAAGGGCAGTCATTAACGTGACCGTGACACTGCCAGGGACAGCCTTTGCCGGCGGCTACCCGTGCGGCCGGCCAGAAAAAAATCGCGGGCGGACCAAAAAAAGCTTGGCCAATCCGTCGGGCAGGCAGAGAATCACCAAAAGCCCCACGCTGATCCGTAGTCCGTAAGCCATGTGGGGATGATCAACCAATATGAATAAAGCACCCAACGGAATGAACCGCCGCCAATTCCTGCAAACCAGCGCGAAATGTGCCGCCTCCGCCATGTTCCTGAGCCTCGGCAGCGCGCCGTCATTTGCCGCGTCCAATACCGATAAAAACGGGATCCCGCACGTGACTCTCAAAAACGGCCTGCCCATGCCGCTCCTCGGCTTGGGCACGATGACGCTCAATGGCGACGTCGGCACCAGGTGCGTGGCCGATGCCATCGCGCTCGGCTATCGGCTGATTGATACCGCCATGA